>JAJDNS010000060.1 GCA_022340585.1 Acidobacteriota bacterium | reverse complement strand
ACCTTGACCTCGAGGACGAGGGCTTGCGCGTCGGGATCGTTCTCGGCCAGCGCGGCGGCGGTGGCCGCGTCGCCGAGGGCCTCCTGCGCCCGGCCCAGCTCGATCTTCGTCCGGGCCATCTCCTTGTAGGCCTCCACCGCGCCCGGCGAGGCCTCCAGCACCCCGGCGAGGAGCGGCTCGGCCTCGGCCGCGCGCCCGGAGGTCCGCAGGACGCTCGCGAGGCCGATGACCGGCCCCAAGAGCGAATCGTCGGCGGCCATGGCGGCCCGGTACGCGGCCTCGGCGCCGGCGGCGTCCCCCTGGGCCTGGAGCGCGTTGCCCAGGGCCGCCTGGGCGGGGGCGCCTCCCCCGGCGTCGACGGCCTTGCGGGCCAGCGCGACGCCCTCGTCCACCTGGCCCTCGTGCACGTCACGGTACGACATGGCGATGGTGGGCCAGATCCCCGCGCCGTCGGCGGCCACCGCCGCCTCCGCGCTCGTCGAGGCCTCGGTCATGCCCCGCGTGTACTGCACCACCGCCAACCGGCCGAGAGCCTCCCCCTTCTCCGCACCGTCGAGGTTCCCGGAGGCCGTGGTGTAGGCGTCGATGGCGTTGTCGAGCTCGCCCCGGCTCTCCCGCAGCACGCCGAGCCGGAGAGCGGCCCGGCCTCCCGCCTCACCAGGGAGGTCTGCCGACTTCTCGAGGGTCTGCAGGGCGGCGTCCGCATCGCCCGACGCCAGGTGGGCCTCGGCCTCGGCGACCGCGTCCTGTGTCGCGGGTTCCTCGGCCACCTCCTCCTGACTCCGGGCCGCCACACCGCCGCCGGCCACCAGGAGAGGCGTCACTGCCAGCACCCATGCCCATCCCTTCATGGAGCCCTCCTTTCCGAGGACCGAACCGGCCTCCCGCCGCCGGCCCTGGCCAGGAAACGAGCCCCTGAGGGCGACCGTGTCCCTGGCTGGGGACGCGTCGACTCGTCTGACGGCGGGACCGTTCGCCGGCGGAATGCTAGGCCCGCGGGCTCACGAAGGTCAATCCTCCGTCTGCACGGGGTCCGACGAGGCGCCGGCGAACGGGCCGAGCGTCGCGCCAAGTGGCGTGCTCTGAGGCGCTTCCGGGAGTGCGCCGAATCCTTTACGCGCCCCTTCAAATTGTGCTAGATTCGCTCGGTTCTACTAGATATTGGGGGTTTGCCCTGGGATCCATGCGCCTCGATTCCGTTGAGATACTCGGCTTCAAGAGCTTCTGCGACCGGCAGGCGGTGTCGTTCGACGGTGGCGTGACCGGCATCGTCGGCCCCAACGGTTGCGGCAAGAGCAACATCTCCGACGCCATCAGCTGGGTACTGGGCGAGCAGAGCGTCAAGAGCCTGCGCGGCACGTCGATGGAGGACGTCATCTTCGCCGGCAGCACCAGCCGCCAGCCGTTGCAGATGGCCGAGGTCAACCTGAAGGTCAAGGGTCTCAACGGCAACAGCCCCGACGGGTCGCCCGACTGCATCGTCACGCGACGGCTCTACCGCAGCGGCGACAGCGAGTACCTGATGAACGGCCGGACCTGCCGTCTGCGGGACATCCACGAGATGTTCATGGACACCGGGCTCGGCTCGAAGGCCTACTCGATCATCGAGCAGGGCAAGATCGGACAGATCCTCTCGACGAAGCCCGCCGACCGCCGCGCCATCATCGAGGAGGCGGCGGGGATCACCAAGTACCGGGCCCGACGACGCCAGACCCAGCTCAAGCTGGAGGCGGCGCAGCAGAACCTTCTCCGCGTCAACGACATCATCAACGAGGTCGAGAAGCAGCTCGAGAGCCTGAAGCGCCAGGCGGCCAGGGCCCGTCGCTGGCGTGCGGCCCGCGACGAGATGCGGGGAGTGGAGCGTGTCGTCTTCGGCCGGCGCTTCCTCGAGCTGAACGCACAGGCCCAGGGCCTCGACGCGAGACACGCCACCGAGGCCGAGCGCGAGCGGGCGGCGAGCCTCGCCCTCGAGACCGAGGAGGCCCAGCTCGAGGTCCGCCGCCAGGGTCTCTACGAGCTCGAGGCCACCCTGGAGGAGGCGCGGGCGCGACTCGGCGACCTCACCCTCGCCGTCGACCGCCACGAGGGACGCGGCGGACACTGCCGGGAGCAGATCGCCGAGACCGAGAGACGGACGAGCGAGGCCGAGCACGAGGCCCGGGAGCTGACGTCCCGGGTGGGACCGCTGGAGGAGTCTCGCACCACGAAGCAGGCCGAGGCGGAGACCCTACGCGAGCAGATCGCCGCCGCCGAAGAGGAGCTGCGGGCTGCCGAGGACGCGGTCCAGGAGGCGGCCACCCGCCAGGGGGACGCGGACGCGGAGCAGGAGAGCGCGCGGGAAGCTCAGGTGAGCCTCCTCGGCCGGATCGCCACGCTCCAGAACACCCGGGCGGCGGTTGCCGGCAACGCCGAGCGAGCCGCCGCCGACCTGCTCAAGCTCGCCGCCGAGCGCGAGGAGCTCGACGGGGAGCGGGCGCGCGTGGGAGGTGCCCGCGAATCGGCGATCGCCCGCCGCCAGGTGGCGGAGACTCTCGCGGCCGAGCTCGCGCGGGGACGCGACGAGGCAATCGCCCGCACCGCCGAGGCGCGGGCCCGGGTCGACGAGCTGACCGGCGAAGTCGAGAAGCTCCAGAGCGAGCGGGACGGCATCGCCGGACGGCGCGAGTCGCTCGAAGAGATGGTGGACACCCACTCCGCCTTCGACGAGGGCGTACGGGCCCTCCTGAAGCAACCCGAGGGACTCGACGTGGAGGGCGTGGTCGCCGACGCCCTGGAGGTCCCGTCCGAGTACGAGCGGCCGGTCGAGGCCTTCCTCGGCGACCGCCTCCAGGCGGTCCTCGTGCCCGACGCGGAGCAGGCGCTGCGCGGGATCCGGTGGCTCCAGTCCTCCGGAGCCGGCCGCGGCGCCTTCCTGCCTCTCGCCTCCGCACGGACCCGATCCCACTGCGGGCCGCTCCGGACCATCGCCGAGCAGGAGCCGATGGCGCGTGGCCTCCTGTCCGACTTCTACCGGGTGAGGGGTCCCCACGCCGAGCGGATCCAGGCGTCCCTGCCCGACGCCCTCGTCGTCGACACCCTCGAGGACGCGTTCGAGGTCGTCTCTCGTCAGGGACCGGTGGCCGTCGCCACCCTCACCGGCGAGACGCTGCGCGGCGCGGTCGTCGAAGGTGGCCGGGGCGTGAAGGGTCTTCTCGCCCCGCGGCGCGAGGTGCGTGAGCTGGCCATCCGCCAGGAGGAGATCGAGGCCCTGGTCCGCGGGGCACGGGCCGCGCAGTCCGAGGCTCTCGCCGCCGCCGAAGCCGCCGCTGCCGAGGCGCGCTCGCTCGAGGAGCGGATCCACACCGCGGAGAAGGACCTCGTCGCGGTCCGCCACGACCTGCAGACAGCAGAGGAAGAGGCGTCGCGCCTCGACCGGAAGAGCGCGATTCTCGAGGCCGAGCGTCACCAGGCCGAGGAGGAGCGGGGCGCCGCGGCGGTGCGCCTGGCCGAGGTCGACCAGGGCCTTGGCAGCGCGGAGAAGGAGCGCGAAGAAGGCCACCAGCGCCTCGCCCGGATCGCCGAAGCGGTCTCCAGCGCCCGCCTCGGCGCCGAGGCCGCCCAGGCCCGTCACGCGGAGGCCCTCAGCCGGCTCGCCACGCTGCGCGAGCGGCTCACGGCGACGGAGAACGAGTGCCGCCGGCTGGAGGGCGACCTCGCCGAGCTCGCCCTCCGCATCGAGGCGGCGCGCACCCGGGCCGCGGAAACGGCCACTCGGCGCACCGAGCTCGCGACGGAGCTCGAGGAGGTCGAGCGCCTCCTGGCCCAGGCCCTCATCGACCGCGACCGCGTCAAGGGCGAGCTGGCGGGCATCGAGGAGAAGGTGCACGAGGTCAAGGGGGAGCTGGAGGGCCGCGAGCAGGGCCTGAAGGAGCGGCGCCGCGAGCGCGACGTCCTGCGCGACGCGCTGGGCGAGCTCGAGGTGGGTCGGGCCCGGGCCGGGTCCGACCTCGACCACGTGGCCCGCGAGTGCCACCAGGCGGTCGGGCAGACGGCGGCGGAGGCGGCAGCGACGCTCACCGAGGAGGACAAGGCCCGGGACCTCGAGGACCTCGCCACCAGGGTCGAGGAGCTCCGCGGGAAGATGGAGCGCATGGGCGCGGTCAACGTCCTCGCGGTGGAGCAGGCCCAGGAGCTGGACGAGCGCCACACCTTCCTCACCGCCCAGCGCCAGGACCTCCTCGACTCCATCGCCGAGCTCGAGCAGGCGATCCGGAAGATCGACCGGACGTCGCGCGAGCGCTTCCGGGAGGCCTTCCAGGTCATCAACCAGCACTTCGGGGAGACCTTCTCCAGGCTCTTCGGCGGCGGCACCGCAGGGCTGTCGCTCATCGACGAGGAGGACATCCTGGGCAGCGGCATCGACATCATGGCCCAGCCCCCGGGCAAGAGGCTCCAGAACGTCCTCCTCCTCTCGGGTGGGGAGAAGGCCCTCACCGCCATCGCCCTGCTGTTCGCGATCTTCCAGTACAAGCCCTCGCCCTTCTGCATCCTCGACGAGGTGGACGCTCCCCTCGACGACGCCAACATCGGGCGCTTCGTGAGCATGCTGGAGGGGCTGAAGGAGCAGACCCAGTTCGTGCTCATCACCCACTCCCGCCGCACCATGCAGATCGCCGACCAGCTCTACGGGGTGACCATGGAGGAGCCGGGGGTGAGCAAGCTGGTCAGCGTCCGGTTCACGTAGACACATGCGAGCCCCGAGCCCCCCCTGCGACCGCCCCCCGGACGCGACGCGTTTCCTCTCAGAGGACGCTGAATTCACTTCGGCGTCCTCGGCGCTCGAAGAAGACGCTGCGCGAGCGGAGGAGACGGTCGCCTCGACACGCCGAGCCGGGGGTGAGCAAGCTGGTCAGCGTCCGGTTCACGTAGCCCCCACCACGTGCCCGGTCATCTGAGAGCCACGTTCGTCACCGGCCTGGTGGTGACGGTACCCATCGTCGCCACCTTCCTGGCCCTGCGCTTCCTGTTCCGCGCCCTGGACGGCCTCCTCGGCCCGACGGTGACTGCGCTCACGGGACACGCGCTCCCCGGGCTGGGCCTCCTCGCCACCCTGGCCATCGTCCTCGCCGCCGGTCTCGGGGCCCGCAGCTTCGTGGGGCGACGCCTGGTCCACACCGGGGAGCGCCTCATCGACCAGGTCCCGGTGGTGCGCAGCGTCTACAAGGCGTCCCGCGACATCGTGGAGACCGCCACCCTCTCGAAGAGGCAGGTCTTCCGCGAGGTCGTCATGCTGGAGTACCCGCGCCCCGGGCTCTACTCCTACGGGTTCGTGACGGGGTACACGAGCCGCGAGCAGCAGCGCCTCGCCCACGTCTTCATCCCGGGGCCACCGGTCCCCACCACCGGCCACCTCGTGGCGGCGCCCGTCGAGGAGCTCGTGTACCTGGACATGGCGGTGGAGGACGCCCTCAAGCTGATCCTGTCGGGAGGCATGGTGACGCCGGCGAGCCTGCGGGAACGGGAGCCGGCCTCGCCCGACTGAGGCGGCGCGCGAGGGCCGGCCGCCCGGGGCCGCGCCGCGGTCGAAACGCAGCTCATGAGGTTTTCCGGCAACTCATCGAGGAAAACCGGCAGCTCATGAGATTTCCCGGCAAGTCGGCCCGGACGCGCTCTGCCCCGTGCCATGGCAGGGGTATCTGCCCGGAGGCCTACTCGAAGTGCTTCCAGTCCGGCCAGCGGTCGGCGATCCGGCCCCGCGCCCGGCGGACGACCCAGATGGGCATGTCGTCGCGCCAGGGCATGCACAGGTCGCAGTCGTAGACGTCGGCCAGCTCGACCTCCTCGAAGAACGTCTCGAGGCGATCGCGCTCATTGCCCAGCACGATGGCGACATCGACGGGGTCGGGCGGGGGCCCCCACAGGTACCAGGTGTTGTGAGTGCAGTAGACCGGCCGCAGGCCTCGGTCCCGCCCCAGCCACTCCAGGGCCCCGGCCTGGCCGTAGCTGGGTGCGAAGAAGACGACCCGCTCGCGATCGGCCGGGGACAGCGTGTCCCGGGCCGCGGCGACGTCGTCCACGAGCTGCTCCCAACCCAGACGGTCGGCGAGCCACTGGGGCAGCTCGGTCCGCTTGCCCTCGCCTTGCTCGAACTGGGGGACGAGGCCGAGGGTCGCCGCCCAGCGGGCGGCGGTGTGAGGCGGCAGGACGGGGAGGCCCAGGGGCGCGAGGGCGACCCCCCAGAGGCCCAGCCAGACCACGAGCGCCGCCAGCAGCCACCGGCGGGGCGAAACCAGGCGCTCCAGCACGACGCCACCGGCGGCGAAGAGCACCGGGTAGAGCCCGGCGATGCGATCCGGCCGGCTCTCTCCTTTCGCCACCATCAGCCCCAGCAGGGCGAGATAGAGCACGCCGAGGTGGCGGAGGTCTGCGCCGTCGCGGCGCCGGAAGACGAAGTAGAGACCCGCCAGCCAGACCGGCAGAGTCCCGGGGCTCAGGAAGACCACCTGCAGGCCGGCGACGGCGGGAGCGGGAAGGCGCACCTGCTTGTAGAGGCTGGCGTTGCGGTAGAACTCCAGGGACGGCCAGCCGTTCTCCACCTGCCACAGGAGGTTCGGGGCCACGAGGACCGCGGCGAGGACGGCGCCCAGCCAGAGCCAGGGGCTTTTCAGGTGCCGCCGAGCCGGCGTCAGCACCAGGCCCACGGCGAGGCCCGCCGCGAGCAGGACCACCGTGTGCTTGTTGAGCAGGGCCACCCCGGCCACGAGCCCGAACAGCAGCCACAGCCGCGGCTCGCGGCGCAGCTCGATCTCCACGAGGATCCAGGTGAGGGCCCCCCAGAGCAGGATCTCGAACGCGTTCATGGAGTAGAAGCCGAACATCACCTGCACCAGGGGTGCGGTGGCCAGCGCCACGCCGGCCAGGCCCTGGCCCAGTGCCCCGGCCCCGAGGCGACGAGCCAGGAGCCCGGTGCCCAGGACGAGCAGTCCCGCGGCCATGGCGGCGGGCAGGCGCAGGGCCAGGAGGCCGTCGCCCAGCACCGCCCGGGAGAGGCGCAAAAGGATCGGAGCCAGGGGCGGGTGGTCGACGTAGCCCCAGGCCGGTCGCGCCGAGCAGGAGAGGTAGTACAGCTCGTCGATGAAGATCCCGTAGGGGCCGAGCAGCCCGGGCAGCAGGATCACGAGGAAGACCACCATGGCCAGGGCGACGGGGACGAGGGGTCGTGGGCTCGTGCTCATGCCTCAGAGTACGACGGCCGGCGAGGCACGGCGAACTTGCGCCCGCTGCCCCCAACTCCGTCCTGGACGGAGTGGCGGCGGCGACGGTTCCACTGCGTCTGGACCACTCAACTCGGTCCAGACCGAGTTCGCTTCCGGGCCACCGTGGCCCGGAATCGGTCGACGTGGCTCTCCTGGCGGAGAGGTGGCCTCGGCTCAGAGCCCGTACAGCGGTATCGCGGTGAGGAAGAAGAGCAGGAGGAGAAAGAGCAGAGCCACGAAGATCACCGCAAACTCTGACCACCAATCCGTCGGCTCGTCGTGCTGCCCGACGGCACGCATGTGCGACCTTCCCGGCGAGGACGCCCTCGCCTACCCCCTTGTACTGTAGCACCGGGGCTCACCGGGGTCTCTCGTTTTCGCACCGTTCCCGCGGCCCTTCGGCCGCGCGTCACGACACGGTCGGGACCGGGGCCGGCAGTGTGGGAGAATCCCCCGTGCCTCGTCGCTGGCATCGCGCGCTGGCCCGAACGGTCCGGCGGGCCTGGTTCCGCTTCCGGTCCCGGGGGATCCCCCTCGTCTACGACCCCCGCTACGAGCAGGGCGTGGTCGGGGTCCCCCTCGACCCTCTGCGCGGTGAGAAGATCCTGGCCTCCCTCGACGAGGCGGGACTGCTGGTGCGGGAGGCGCTGTGGACGCCGCGCCCCGCGTCGATCCAGAACCTGCTCCGGGTCCACACCGTCGAGTACCTCCAGACGGCCCACGAGCCGGAGACCCTGACCCACATCTACGGAGTGGAGATGACCGCCCAGGAGGCCGAGGCCGGGCTCGACCTGCAGCGGCTCATGACCGGCGGCACGATCCAGGCCACGCGCCTCGCCCTCATCACCGGCACGACCAGCGTCCACCTGGGCGGTGGGTTCCACCACGCGGGCTCGGACGCGGGGATGGCCTTCTGTGTCTTCAACGACGTGGCGGTCGCCATCCGCCGGCTCCGCGGACGGGGCTTCGAGGACCCGATCCTGGTGGTCGACCTCGACGTTCACGACGGCAACGGCACCCGGGCCATCTTCGCGGAGGACGCGACCGTCCACACCTACTCCGTCCACAACGAGGACTGGGGGCCAGTGGACGCCGTCGCCTCGACGGCGATCGCGCTGGGAGCGAACGTCGACGACGCGACCTACCTGGGGGTCGTGCGGGAGACGCTTCCCCCGCTCGTCGCGTCGTTCCGTCCCGGGCTCGTGGTCTACCTCGCCGGCACCGATGGGGCCGAAGACGACCGTCTGGGGAACTGGAGCCTGACCGAGGCCGGCCTCTTCGAGAGAGACCGTTTCGTGACCGACCTCGCCCGAGGCGAAGGCCAGGCCCGCCCCCTGGCCGTGCTCCTGGCCGGGGGCTACGGGCGCCACGCCTGGAGGTACTCGGCCCGCTACCTGCTCTGGCTGGCCTCGGGCCGGGAGCTCGACCCGCCCGCCGAAGAAGCCCTGGCGCTCCAACGCTTCCGTCGCCTCGGAGACGAGGCGCGGGAGGGAGGGGAAGCCGGCGACGACCTGCCCTTCACCCTGACCGAGGAGGATCTCGTCGGCCTCACCCCGGGCGTCGCCCCGCCGCCCCGCTTCCTCGGGCACTTCTCGCGACACGCCGTGGAGCTGCTCCTCGAGCGATCCGGGATCCTCGCCCAGCTGCGGGCGAAGGGCTTCCGGACCCTGCGCGTGGAGCTCGACACCCGCAACGGACTCGGGCACACGGTGCGCGTGGTCTGCGAGGACGGCCCCGAGGAGGTCCTGCTGGAGCTGCGCGCCGAGCGCAACCGAAGGGCGGTCCCGGGTATGGAGGTCGTGGCCGTCGAGTGGCTCCTCCTGCAGAACCCGCGCGCCGAGTTCTCGGCCCGGAGGCCACGGCTGCCGGGGCAGCAGCACCCGGGACTGGGCCTCCTGCGGGACATCATGAGCTGGCTGGTCGTGGTCTGCGAGAGGCACGGGCTCGACGGCATCTTCTTCACGACGGTCCACTACCACATCGCGGTGCAGAGCCGGAGCATCGTGAAGCTCCTCCACGCCGAAGACGAGGGGCGCCTGCGGGCCTTCGAGTCCGTCCTTGGTGACATGCCGCTCGCCGAGGCCGCGGCGGCGGTGGCGGAGGGTCGCGTCGTCGACGGCCAGACCGGGGAGCCGGCGGAGTGGACGCCGGTGCCGGCGGTGATGCCGGTGTCCGAGCGGCTGGAAGCCCTCGTGACCGGGCCCGAGTACGAGGAGACGGCGGCACGGGAAGCGGCTCGGCTCGACTTGCGGGTCCAGCCGCCCTCTGGCGCCTCCGGGGACTGAGGGACGTGCGAGGGAGAGAATGAGCAGCTCATCGAAGCGCCGTGAGTTCCTGGCGGTGGCCGGCGCCTCCGCGGCCGCGGGAGCACTGGCCGGACAGCCGTCGGCGGCCGGCGAGCCGCGCCCGCCCGCGCCGTCGGGCACTCGCGGGACGGTCCTCGCCCTCGGCGCCCACTACGACGACGGCGCGTTCGGGGTCCCGGGAGTCCTCCTGCAGGCGGTGGCGAAGGGGTACCGGGTCGTTCAGCTCACGCTCATCGGCGACTACGAGAACTGGAAGCCGGTGCGGGGTCGCGGTCCGGCCCTGGTGGAGGGGACCCGGAAGATCGCCGCCGACTACGGCATAGAGTCCCAATTCCTGGGCTTCGCCTCGGGGACCCTGACCGTCACCGAGGAGTCGAAGCGGGTCGTGGCCGAGGCGGTGGCGGAGGTCAAGCCCGACATCGCCCTGGTGCTCTGGCCACGGGACCGGCATCCCGATCACGAGGCGGCCGCGGAGCTCGGCCAGGCGGCCCTGCGCCTCGGCGACCGGCTGCTGCCGGACCCGGCGGCACCGTGGCACCCTCCCCGCAGGACCTACTTCTACGACAACGGACCCCGTCACACCATCGGGTTCGAGCCCGACACGTTCGTCGATGTCAGTGGGGAGTGGCCGAGGGCCATCGCCTGGCTCGGGCGGCTCATGGCCCTCACCCGGAACGAGGAGTTCGAGCCGGAGACGCTGGACGGGGCCCAACGCCTCAAGGAGTCCCTGGCCCGCTACCGGGGGTCGACCTGCGGTGTGGAGTACGCCGAGGCGCTGGCCTCCGCTAATGCCTACCCGCGGAGCATCCTCTAGGGCGGCGGCTTGACAAGTCCGCCGACCCGCTCTAACTTGTCGGCAATGTCGATCCGGTTGAAGCGCCTGAACACTCGAATGTCGATGGGCATGTGCCCTCACACGCGGGTGGACGTGCGCGAAGGCTAGCCAGAGCGACAGCCTGACGCCAACGTCGCAAGGAAACCCGCAACGGCGCCGCCGACGCGGGTTTTTTGTTGGCCCGCATCGGTCGCGCCTCTTGAGGTGACGCCCTCCACGGGGGGCGAGAGGAGAACGACCGATGAGCCAGACGGAGAAAGGCCCGAGTCTTCGCTACGAGACCCTGCAGGTCCACGCCGGGCAGGAGCCCGCCCCCGGCACGAACGCCCGCGCCGTCCCCATCTACCAGACCACGTCCTACACCTTCGAGGACTCGGACCACGGGGCCCGCCTCTTCGCCCTCCAGGAGTTCGGGAACATCTACACCCGGATCATGAACCCCACCACCGACGTCTTCGAGAAGCGGATCGCCGCCCTCGAGGGGGGGGCCGCCGCGCTCGCGACCTCGAGCGGGCAGGCCGCCCAGTTCCTGGCCGTCAGCAACCTCGCCACGGTCGGGGACAACATCGTCTCCACCAGCTACCTGTACGGGGGCACCTACAACCAGTTCAAGGTGTCGCTGCCCCGCCTGGGGATCGGCGTGAAGTTCGTGGACGGGGACGCCGTCGAGGGCTTCGCCAGCGCCATCGACGACAAGACCAAGGCCTTGTACGTCGAGTCGATCGGCAACCCCCGCTTCAACGTCCCCGACCTCGAGGCCCTGTCGAAGCTGGCCCACGACAACGGCGTCCCCCTGATCGTCGACAACACGTTCGGCTGCGCGGGGTACATCTGTCGTCCCATCGACCACGGCGCGGACATCGTGGTGGCTTCGGCCACGAAGTGGATCGGCGGGCACGGGACCTCCATCGGCGGAGTGATCGTCGACGCCGGCCGCTTCGACTGGGGGAACGGCAAGTTCCCGGTCTTCACCGAGCCCGCCCCCGGCTACCACGGGCTCAAGTTCTGGGAGGTCTTCGGACCCGACGGCCCCTTCGGCAACATCGCGTTCATCATCCGGGCCCGGGTCGAGGGGCTGCGGGACTTCGGCCCGTGCGTGAGCCCGTTCAACGCGTTCCTGTTCCTGCAGGGGCTCGAGACGCTGTCCCTTCGCGTCCAGAGGCACAACGACAACGCCACCGAGCTCGCCGCCTGGCTGGCGTCCCACCCGGCGGTGGCGTGGGTGAGCCACCCCTCGCGACACGACCATCCCTCCCACGCGACGGCGAAGAGGTACCTGACGAACGGGTTCGGCTCGGTTCTCACCTTCGGGATCCGCGGTGACCGGGAGGTCGGGAGGAAGTTCATCAACTCGGTCGAGCTCGCCAGCCACCTCGCGAACGTGGGAGACGCCAAGACCCTGGTCATCCACCCCGCGTCGACCACGCACCAGCAGCTGTCCGAGGACGAGAGGGAGGCGAGCGGCGTCACCCCCGATCTGATTCGCGTGTCGGTGGGAATCGAGCACATCGACGACATCAAGGACGACTTCGCGCAGGCCTTCGACCGGGCCACCGGAAAGACCGCGTGACGCCGGGGCCGCCACCGGCGAGGCGTGCATTTCGCCTCCCGGAGGCCGGCGCCAGCAGAGGACAAGATGGGCCCCACACCGGGGGGCTCCATGTCCGAGCCGGCGACGCTCGACCACGTCGGAATCAACGTCAAGGCCTACCGGCTGCTCGAGCAGCTGCTCGGTGAGAACCCGCGCCTCGAGGAGATCATGCGCAGCTCCCGGAACGAGGTCGAGGCACTGGCCGGCGTCCCCCCTGGGCCAGGGGCACGTCGCCGGCGCCGCGTGCTAGAATCCCGCCAATCACTCATCACTGCCATTCAAGGGTTCCGTGCCGGGCGGTCCCGCGGCACGAAGGCGGGAGGTGTCCATGACGCCGGGTCGGTTCACAGCGCTTCTCCTACTGGCGGCAGCGCCGGCGAGCGCGCAGGGCGGGTACCAGTCGGAGGACACCTTCGAGTTCTTCCTCGACGCGTTCGTGCGCCAGGAGTGGGACCGCGACGTCTATCAGGGGTACGAGGCCCCGCCGCCCAACCCGGATCCGTGGCCGTACGATCCCTACGGGTACGGCAACGTCGATCCCTACCCGCCGGCGACGGGGGCGAGGTTCGGGAACACCGACCGTTTGCGGCTGCGCGCCCTGCCCCGCATTCGGGTCAACCTGCCGCGCACCGCCATCGTCGTCGGGGGTGACTTCGCCTGGACGAACGAGGACAATCTCGATCCGGTCCCCGACAACCTCGCCGACAACTTCCGCTCCACCGAGGCCCGGCTGGACCTCGCCTACCTCGACGTCCGGCCCACCGACTGGATGCGCGTCGAGGCCGGGCGCTTCCCCATGCCCGTGGGCTACAGCGAGATGATCTGGGACCACGATCTGCGCCCCCAGGGGGGAGCACTGACCCTGAGCCCGGTGAGCGACGGCGACGTCCTCGAGCGACTGGACCTCGTCGGCCTCTTCGCGAAGGGGAGCCACGTCTTCGAGGACCGGTCCGAGATGTTCTCGGGAGCAGTGGAGGCCGCCTTCTCCACCGGTGACTTGAGCCAGGTCGTCCTCACGGGCTCCTACACCACCTGGCGTGAGCTGGAGACCCTCGAGTCCTTCCTCTGGCGGCAGAATCGCCGCGGTTGGACGGGCGGCCCCCCGGCCGGTCCCTTCGACGTCGTCGACGGGGTCGTGCGCTTCGACTACTTCGGGGGAGTTCCGTTCTCTCTCCTGGCCGACGTCTGCCTGAACACCGCGGTGGACGACGAGAACCTCGGGGTCTGGCTGGGGGCGGCGGTCGGGGGCTTCGGCTCCGGTCGCTGGGGGGTCGAGTACACCTACGCGTGGGTGGACCGTGACGCGACCGTGGCTGCCTTCGGCGCGGACGACTACCTGTGGGTGACGGGCTGGGAGGGCCACCGGGGCCAGCTCGACCTCAAGCTCCTGGAGCGACCGCGGTCGGCCTCGGTCAGCACGCTGAGTGCCCGCGCGGTGGGGATCCTGACGCGGTACAAGGACTCCTGGGTCGAGGCCGAGCGGGACCACTGGGCCAAGCGCTTCCGCGTGGAGCTGGTCCTCGGCTACTGAGCCGGCGACCCGAGGGAGTAAAGAGGCCTGTGCTAGACTCCGGCCAACCCCGAAGGAGGCATCGTTCGATGCGTCGAGCTGTCGTGTGTCTGCTGTCGTTGTCCCTGGCCGCGGGGACCGCCGCGCCGCTGGCCGCGGGCACCGTCCGCGGGCAGGTCGAGATGCTCGAGAAGGAGGGGAAGAAGGCGGAGGATCTCTCCGAGGTCGTGGTCTGGGTCGAGGGACCGAAGGTGGCTCCCCCGCCCGCGAAGGCCACCATCGAGATGAGGAAGAAGCGCTTCGAGCCCCACCTGATCGTGGTGCCAGTGGGGGGCGAGGTCGCCTTCCCCAACATGGACTCGATCCTGCACAACGTGTTCTCGGTCTCCGGGGAGAACCGCTTCGACCTCGAGCTCTACAAGAAGCCGAAGAGCCGGTCCCACACCTTCGAGCACCCCGGCATCGTCCGCGTCTACTGCAACATCCACCCCCAGATGAGCGCCTTCGTCGTGGTGCGGGACAACCCCTTCTGGGCGCAGGTCGGTGCGGACGGCCGGTTCTCGATCGAGGGAGTGCCCCCCGGGAGCTGGGTGGTCAAGGCCTGGCACGCCCGGGCCGGTGAGATCTCTCAACCGATCCAGGTCTCGGACACCGCCGCGGCCGACCTGGCCCTGACTCTCGACGCCTCGAACTACAAGCAGGTGAAGCACAGGAACAAGTTCGGGAAGAGGTACAAGAAGGGGCGGTACTGAGAGGAGCCGGCCGGTGAGCCTGACCCAGAAGATCCTCGTCTTCACCGGCGCCATGATCGTCGCGCTGGTGGGCATCACCCTGGCCTTCACCACCGTGCAGGCCGACCGCCTGGCGCGGGCCACGATCGCCCAGGGCCTGCAGGAGACCCGGGAGGTCTGGCAGGCCATCCAGGCCGACCGCTTCGACAAGCTGCGCCTGGGGGTGCGGGTGCTGGCCAACGACCCCTACTTCAAGGCCGCCCTCGTGGAGCGAGACGCCCCCACAACCCTGGACTCCCTCCAGGAGCGGGGCCAGGACCTGGACGCCGACTTCATGCTCGCCACCGACTGGGACGGCGTCCTGGTCGCCCGCACCGACCGTCCCACGGCGTCGGGCGACGACCTGTCCGGGGACCCTCTGGTCCTCGCCGCCTTCGAGGGCGAGGAGTCGGCCACCCTGTGGCGCGACGGCGAGACCATCGCCACCGCGGTGGCGGTGCCCATGCTCACCGGCCCCGAGCTCGTGGGCGTCCTCGTGGCCGGGTACGTGATCGACGAGACGGTGGCGGCCCGGATCCAGCGCCTGACCCGCAGCGAGATCGCCTACGTGGTGCCGGACCTGCAGGGCCCCCACCTGGTGGTCTCTTCCCTGGGTCCGCGGGAGGGGGCCCTGGAAGCGGTGCTCGACTCCCCCGAGCTGGTCCTGGCCGGGGACACCCCCTTCGAGATCGACCTGGCCGGCGAGCGGTTCGTCGGGGTGCGGATTCCCCTCCTCACCTCGGAGGACGAGGAGATCGGGGCCGCCCTGGCGCTGCGCAGCCTGTCCGCGGAGACCGCGGCCTTCCGCCAATTCCGCACCAGCCTCATCGCGGTGTCCCTGGGGGTGATGCTCCTGGCGCTCGTCGTGGCCTGGTTCGGAGCCTCGCGGATCACCGGGCCCGTGCGCACCCTCGTGGAGCTGGTGGAGCGGGCCCGGGACGGCTCCTTCAGCGGGGCGGTCTCGGTGGCGACCCGGGACGAGATCGGGGTGCTGGCCCGGGCGTTCAACGGCCTCCTGGCCGACCTGCGGGAGAAGGACGAAGCCATCAAGTTTCTACGCGAGGACATCACCGCCCTGCGGCAGGCCACGCCCGCACCCCCAGCCCCGGCGCCGGGCCCGAGCGACGAGACCCTGGCCGCCGACGCCCCCACCGTGCCCGCCCCCGCGGCGGGTCGCGCCCTGGCGAGGGGCCAGCTCTTCGCCGACCGCTACGAGATCCTGGGCACCCTGGGCAAGGGCGGGATGGGCATCGTCTACCGAGCTCGGGACCGGCAGCTCGACGAGGTGGTGGCCCTCAAGCTGCTGCGCGCGGAGGCCCTCGCCAACGAGCCCACCCTCCTCGAGCGCTTCAAGCAGGAGATCAAGCTGGCCCGGCGCATCACCCACCGCAATGTCCTCCGGACCCACGACTTCGGCGAGGCCGGGGGCGTCCCCTTCATCTCCATGGAGTATCTGGAGGGCGTGACCCTGAAGGAGCTCGTGCGGAGCCGGGGCGCGCTGCCCCTCGGCGTGGGCCTGTCCTTCGCCAAGCAGATGTGCCACGGCCTCGAAGCCGCCCACGCCCGTGGCGTCGTCCACCGCGACATCAAGCCCCAGAACATGCTCATCATCCCCGAGTCCGGGGAGCTGAAGATCATGGACTTCGGCATCGCCCGCCCCCCGCAGGTCGGCGGCCAGGATCCCGGCCTCACCACCGCGGGGACGGTGATGGGCACCCCCGACTACATGTCGCCGGAGCAGGGCCAGGGCCGCCCCGCCGACTTCCGGGCCGACATCTACTCGCTGGGCATCGTTCTCTTCGAGGCCCTGACCGGGCAGCTCCCCTTCCGGGGCGAGACGGTGCCCCAGGTGGTGATCGCCCACATCCAGCAGCCACCCCCGCGCCCCCGCAGCGTCAACCCGAACCTGCCCGCGGGGCTCGAGGCGGCCATCCTGCGGTGCCTCGAGAAGGACCCGGACCGACGCTGGCAGAGCGTGAGCGAGCTCGCCGAGACCCTGAGCGCGATCTCGACGGGAACCGAAGCGGCGTAGAGAGGCTCGGCCGCCCCCCGACCGCCCGACGCGCCACGAGGGTGCCCTGAATGACGTCCATTCCGCATTCAGGGCACAAGACTAGATGAACATCGAGATGTCGGCGTCGAGGGCCTCGGCCACGAAGGCCGCCGCTCCCACGGTGTCGTCCACCTCGTCGATCAGGTCCTCGCGCCGGACACCCATCACGTCCATGGTCATCTGGCAGCCGAGGAACTTGACCCCCATGCTGTGGGTGGTCTGGATCAGGTCGACGAGGTCGGGCACCTGGGCCCTGGCCATCCACCCCTTCATCATGCTGGTGGCCATGGCGGTCATGCCGGGCAACGCCCCCACCAGGTTGGGGACCGGGACCGGCATTGCCGGGTTGCCCACCGACGGCACCTGCAGCTTGTCGTACTTGTGCCGGTTGATGATGTCCAGCCCGTAGAACGTGAAGAAGAGCCGCACGTCCACGTCCATGGAGGCCGCGGTGGAGGCCAGGATCAGCGGCGGGTAGGCCATGTCCAGCGTCCCCTTGGAGCACACCAGCATCATGCTGCGCGACCGGGGGGACGCCTTCGCCGTCGCCTCGGCCTGGGGCTCAGGCGCCGCCACCGGCGCCTCCGCCGGGCGCTGCAGGAAGAAGTGGTAGACGTCGGCCCCTTCCTCGTGCGAGCCCAGCAGGCGGTTCCCGGTCTTCCCGGCCCAGGCCGGCAGGTCCTTTCGCGAGCCGGGGTCGGTGGTGATGACCTCCAGGATCTCGCCGGGATTCATGGTCTTGAACCGCACCTTGGTCTTGAGCACGGGCATCGGGCACTTGAGCCCCTTCACGTCGAGGACATGATCGGCAGTGATTCTCTCACTCACAGAC
This sequence comes from Acidobacteriota bacterium, assembly GCA_022340585.1. GTDB lineage: Bacteria > Acidobacteriota > Vicinamibacteria > Fen-336 > Fen-336 > JAJDNS01. The sequence continues at coordinate 21,127 of JAJDNS010000060.1, read as the reverse complement.
ACCTCCCGGACCCGAACGTCCCGCCGGCTACCACCAGCTGATCACCCGATCACTCGCGAAAAGCTCTCGAACCAGATCGTCGTAGTCCGGCTCGCCTTCGTACAGAGGGACCTCCCGGTTCTCCTCTCCGCGATAGCCTTCGTCGATGAACGCCCTCACCATCTCGTCCGGCTCCGAGCGCAGAAGGTGCAGGTTCTTCATGGCGACACCTCAGAAGGGGATGACGATCTCGTGGTCCCGGAGCTTCGCGGCCACCTCCTCGAGGCTGGCCGGCTGGAACCCGTGCTTCTCCACGTTGGCGGCGACGTTGCTGAAGCGGGCGCCGCCCATCTCGTCGATGAAGCCCATGTTGTCGTAGTACTCCTCGGTCATGTCCACCTCGTGGTCGAGGACGAACATGTCGATCTCGTGGTCCTCCAGCAGGAGTCCGAGGCTCGAGCGCAGGCCCTCGTACTGCCGCTCCTTGTCACGAATGAGCACGGCGACCCTCTTTCCCATGGCCAGTCCCTCACAGAATGACGTAGCGGTCGCACCCCTCCAGCATCTCCGCGTTTCTTCCCTGGGTGACGAAGTCCTTGTCGACGAGTCCCTCGACCGGCTTCCCCCGCAGGCCGTTGGCGATGTAGCTGACCTCGCACACGGTGACGCGGCCGGCGCCGATCAGCTCGGAGAAGCGGGAGTCCTGGGTCAGAAGCACCCCCTCACCGGTGAAGAAGATCTCGACGCCCTTCCCGGCCGCCTTCGCGGCCCGGGTCAGGCCGATCACGTGCCGGAGGTTGCCGTTGCCGGCAACGCAGATCCCAAGCTTCTCAGGCATGAGCACCTCGTCCGTGAATCGCGGAACGCCGGACCCGTGTGGCGTGCACCGGATCCCGTCTTTAGTCCGCTCAAACTGGTGTGGATCTTGAGTTCGTGGGCGCATTATTGAGGCCGGGGCCGGGGCCCTGTCAAGGCTTCTTTTGGACGCCGACCGGGGAGGCGCCTTGAAAAGCCAGGCCCGGAGAACGATGCTGATACCGGATGGATCGTCCGGTCACGGCCCTGCTGGGCCCCACGAACACCGGCAAGACCTACCTCGCCATCGAGAGGATGCTGTCCCACCCCTCGGGGATGGTGGGCTTTCCCCTGCGCCTCCTCGCCCGCGAGAACTACGACCGCGTGGCCGCCCTGGTGGGAGAGGACGCGGTCGCCCTCATCACCGGCGAGGAGCGGATCGTCCCCGAGCGGCCCGCCTACTTCATCTGCACCGTGGAGGCCATGCCCCTGGAGAGGAGGGTGGACTTCCTGGCCGTGGACGAGGTCCAGCTCGCCGCCGATCGCGAGCGGGGGCACGTCTTCACCGACCGGATCCTGAACGCCCGGGGACGGCTCGAGACCTGGCTCATCGGCGCGGAGACGATCCGCCCCCTCCTCCGCCGGCTGCTGCCGGACGCGGTCTTCCAGACCCGACCCCGCCTTTCGACCCTGAGCTACTCCCAGCCGAAGCGGCTCGGCAAGCTGCCTCGCCGCTCCGCCGTCGTCGTGTTCTCGGTCCGCGAGGTCTACGAGGTGGCGGAGCGGATCCGACGGGCGCAGGGTGGAGCCGCCCTCGTGTTCGGGGCCCTTTCTCCCCGCACGCGCAACGCCCAGGTGGGGCTCTACCAGGCCGGGGACGTGGACCACCTGGTGGCCACCGACGCCATCGGCATGGGGCTGAACCTCGACATCGACCACGTCGTGTTCACCGGGCTCGCGAAGTTCGACGGCGTGGGCTCGCGCAACCTGACCGCGGCCGAGGTGGGCCAGATCGCGGGACGCGCCGGGCGCCACGTGCGCGACGGGCAGTTCGGCCCGACCAGCGACCTCGGCCCCTTCGACCGCCGGCTGGTCGAGGCCGTCGAGGGCCACCGCTTCGCCGCCCTGCGCTCGATCTACTGGCGGAGCGACGCCCTGGACTTCTTCTCACCACTGTCCCTGCTCGGAAGCCTCGAGAGGCGTCCCCCCCAGCCCTCCTTCATCCGGATGCGCCACGCGGACGACCACCGCGCCCTGGCCCTCCTCGTCCGCGACAGCGAGACCATGGGCCTCGCCCGCGGGCCCGAGGCGGTGGAGCTGCTGTGGGAGGTGTGCCAGGTCCCCGACTTCCAGAGCGTGATGACCGACGCCCACGCCCGACTCCTCGCGCAGGTCTATCACTTCCTGCGCAGCCCGGCCGGGCGCATCCCCGAGGACTACCTGGCCGCCCACGTGAAGGACATCGATCGGACCGAGGGCGACGTCGAGACGCTCCTCGGCCGCATCGCGGCCATCCGCACCTGGACCTACATCTCACACCGCTCGGCCTGGGTGCCCGACGCGCGGTTCTGGCAGGAGCGGACCCGCGCCGCCGAGGACCGGCTCTCGGACGCGCTGCACGAGCGGCTCACCCAGCAGTTCGTCGACCGTCCCGGGGCGGTGATCGCCCGCTACGAGCCGTCGGAGCTCGTGACCAGCGTGGCCCCGGATGGCGAGGTCCTCGTCCAGGGGCTTCGGGCCGGGGTCCTCGAGGGCTTCCGGTTCGCGCCCGACGCTTCGGCCCGCGAGGGATCCCGAGGGCTCCTCGCCGCCGCCAACCGAGCCCTCCGCGAGCTGGTGAGCGATCGGGTCGGCGACCTCGAGAGCGACGGCGACGAGGCGTTTCGCCTCGGTCCCGGGGGCGAGATCCAGTGGCGGAGCGCGGCGGTGGCCCGCCTCGCCCCCGGCGACTCCGTCGTCTCCCCCCAGGTGGACGTTCTCCCTGCCGAGCTCCTCGACCCGCCGCGGCGAGAGCGCGTTCGGCGGCGCCTCGCCTCCTGGGTCGAGGCCCAGGTGGGCGCGACCCTCGGCGCGTTGCTCGCCCTCCGCGACTCGGCGCCGGCGGGGGCGGCGAGGGGACTGGTGTTCGTCCTGGCGGAATCCCTCGGCTCGGTCCGACGCCGCGACGTCGCGGAGCAGGTCGCGGCGCTCAGCCGGTCCGACCGCAGGGAGCTCTCGCGACGGGGCGTGACCCTGGGTCGACTCTCGGTGTTCCTCCCCGCCCTCCTCCGCCCCGCCACGATTCGTCTGCGCGCCCGCCTCTTCGCGGTGCGCCACCGTGGACCCTCGGCGCCGGGCCCGCAGGGAGAGCCCTCGGTGCCACTCGACCGGGCCCTGCCGGCCGCCTTCTACCTGGCCTGCGGCTACCAGCCCGCGGGCCGCCGCGCGGTGCGGGTCGATCGCCTCGACCGCGCGGCCTCCGTCGCCGCCCGCCTGTCGCGCACCGGCCCGTTCGTGCCCCCACGCGAGCTGCCGTCCATCCTCGGGTGTCCCGACGCCGAGGTGGCCGCCGTCCTCTCCGGAATCGGCTACGTGGAGCGCCACGGACGCTTCGAGTGGCGCCGCCGCCGGCACCGGGACGCCCGCCGCCGAGCCTGAGGACCTCCGGTCTCCCTCCCGGCGCGGGCACACCCGTGGAAGTCACGGTGGCGATGCTACTCCGATCTGCTGCTACGGGGGGCCGGGGACACGGACGGTTCCACGGCGTCGGGGGGCCCCGAAGCCGCGTGCTACGATGCCGGGGATGGCCGAGGTGAAGCCGGAGCTGCCGTCGGCGGCGGGCGTGGGCGGTCGGGACGACGAGGAGAAGGCGCGGCGACGCGCTGAGGAGCTCCTCCTCCCCTACGAGCCCCTCGACGCTCCCCCGGTCGACCCCGAGCTGTGGAGTGAGGTCCCCCTCGAGCTCCTCGTGCGCTACTCCTGTGTGCCCCTGGGCCGCGAGGGTGGGCGCGTCGTCCTCGCCTTTGGCGCCCTGGACGACCCCACGCAGATCGACGAGCTGGAGTTCCTGCTCGAGCGTCCCATCGAGGCGGTGATCGCCCCCGCCGGCCGGGTGGCCACCCTCCTGAAGCGGCACCGGGGCGGTGAGCTCCTCCTCGAGCAGGCCAGCGAGGGGCTGCGGCTGCAGTTCGTGGACGAGGACGAGGAGGACGTGGACGTCAAGACCCTGCCCGCCGAGAGCCCCATCGTGCGTCTCGTCGACTCCCTCGTCCTCGGCGCCATCGACCGACGGGCCTCCGACATCCACGTGGAGACCAAGGACCGGGAGGTGCTGGTCAAGTACCGCATCGACGGCGTGCTCTATCCCGCGATCGAGCCCCTCGACAAGAGACACAACGAGACGATCGTCAGCCGCCTGAAGGTCATGTCCGAGCTGGACATCGCCGAGAAGCGCGTGCCCCAGGACGGCCGCTTCCGCCTGCGCGTCAAGGGGCGCACCATCGACTTCCGGGTCTCGATCATGCCCTCCGTCCACGGGGAGGACGCGGTCATCCGCGTCCTCGACAAGGAGCAGCTCAACGAGGCCTTCCGGCGCCTGCGGCTCGACGTCCTCGGCTTCACCGACACCGACCTCGTGAAGCTCCGCAAGTACATCACCGAGCCCTACGGGATGGTGGTGGTGACCGGCCCCACCGGCAGCGGCAAGACCACCACGCTCTACGCGGGCCTCAGCGAGATCGCCACGCCCGAGGACAAGATCATCACCATCGAGGACCCGGTGGAGTACCAGATCCCGGGCATCGTCCAGGTCCCGGTCAACGAGAAGAAGGGGCTGACCTTTGCCCGGGGGCTCCGCTCGATCCTCCGTCACGACCCGGACAAGATCATGGTGGGCGAGGTGCGCGACCCCGAGACCGCCCAGATCGCGGTTCAGTCCGCTCTCACCGGCCACCTCGTGTTCACCACCGTCCACGCGAACAACGTCTTCGACGTGATCGGTCGCTTCATCCACATGGGGGTCGAGCCGTACAACTTCGTCTCCTCTCTCAACTGCGTCATGGCCCAGCGTCTGGTCCGGGTTCTGTGTCCGCACTGCAAGCGCCCGGCCGAGAGCAACGAGGAGATGATGCGCGACTCCGGCCTCGACCCCGATCTCTACCGGGACCAGGTGTTCCACGATCCGGTGGGCTGCGAGGAGTGCGACGGGACCGGGTTCCTCGGGCGCACCGCGGTGGCGGAGATGCTGGACATGTCGGACCGCATCCGCCAGATGATCCTCGAGCGGCGGCCGGGGGCGGAGCTCAAGCAGGCGGCCCGCGAGGAGGGCATGACCTTCTTGCGAGACTCGGCCCTGGAAAAGGTGTTCGCCGGGATGACGACCCTGCGCGAGATCAACAAGGTCACCTTCGTCCAGTAGGCGGGGGCCGCCGGCGCCCTCCGCCGGCTCGACCAGGAGAGCCGTTGACAGCCCCGGCGAGACTCCATAGGCTCAGCGCCATCGGGAATCAAGTCACGACCCTCTCCCCCGTCGCCGCGACCCGGCGAACGGAGGGAGGGCCCGGACACGGCGGACGGGCCGGCCGGCCCGGCTGCTCTCGAGGGTCGAGGGCAGCACCGGTGGCCGCCCCTCCACCAGGGGAGTTGAACGATGGAACTCGACTACAACAAGCTCGTGGAGCTGGGAACGACCTACGGCGTGCCGATCCTGAAGGCCCTCGCCATCCTGGTCGTCGGCTGGGTCGTGGCGAAGGGGATCTCCATCGGCACGAAGAAGGTCCTTGACAGGACCGAGCTCGACAACAAGATCGCGGCCAAGATCACCGGGGGCCGGGCCGCGGGCGTGGCCATCGAGGCCGGTGTCAGCCGATTCGTCTACTGGCTGGTGATGCTCTTCGTCCTGATGGCGGTGCTCGAGGCCCTGGGCCTGACCATCGTCACCGAGCCCATCAACGCCTTCGTCACCAAGATCCTGGGCTTCCTGCCCCAGGTCCTGGCGGCGGCGGTGCTGGCGGCCATCGCCTGGGCGGTGGCCAACGTCCTCCGAGTGGTGGTCGCCAACCTCCTCGGGGCCTTCCAGGTCGACGAGAAGCTCGGCGAGAAGGCCGGCGAGGAGATGAAGAAGGTCTCCCTCGCCTCCACCCTCGCCGACGCCGTCTACTACCTGGTCTGGCTGCTGTTTCTGCCCCAGATCATCGACGCGCTCCAGATGGAGGGCCTGAGCCCGGTGAAGGAGATGGTCGGGCAGATCCTCGGGTTCCTGCCGAGCCTCTTCGGCGCGCTGATCATCTTCTCCCTCTTCTATGTCGTCGCACGCATCGTCCAGCGGCTGGCCACCAGCCTCCTGGCCGGGGTCGGCTTCGACCGGGTGCCGGAATGGCTCGGCCTCGGGGCCCCGCGGAGCGGCCCCGGGTCGGCGTCGGCCATCGCGGGGTACGTCATCCTCGCCATCCTGCTCTTCCTGGGAGGGGTGCAGGCCTTCACGACCCTCGGCCTGGACACCGTGTCGACCCTCGCCGAGCAGCTTCTGGCCGGGCTGTTCAACATCGTGGTTGCCGTCGTGATCTTCGGCGTCGGCCTCTTCCTCAGCCGCGTTGCCTACAAGGCCATCTCTCCCTCCGGGCAGGGACAGTCGGCCCTGCTGGGCAACATCGCCCGGGTCGCCATCCTGATCTTCACCGGCGCGATGGCGCTCTTCCGGGCGGGCCTCGCCTCGGACATCGTGACCCTGGCCTTTGGCGCGTTGATCGTGGGCCTCGCCCTCGCCGCCGCCCTGGCATTCGGCCTCGGTGGGCGCGAGGAGGCGGCGAGGATCGTCGCCGACTGGCGCGCGAAGTCCTGACGTCGAGCGGGGCCGGCGGCACCTCGCCGTCGGCCCCGTCACCTCACCCTCATCGTCGGCCAGCCCGCCACCCCCACTGGCCGCGGCGGGCTCGCTTGTCCCTCCGGCAAACGCCCTTTATGCTGAAGACTCTGCGGCCGCACGCCCGTCGCGGCGGCGTGTTCCCGAAACCGAGGCATGAAGACCCTTCTCGAACGACTCCGCCGCGTCCCCAACGCCCTGCTGGGGTTCGTCGAGCGGGCGGGCAACGTGCTCCCCCACCCCGCGACCCTCTTTGCGCTCCTGGCTCTCGGCGTCGTCGTCGCGTCCGCCATCGCCGCGCAGCTCGGGCTCGAGGTGACCCACCCCGGCACCGGGGAGACGATCCGCCCGGTGAGCCTCCTGAGCCTCGAAGGCCTCCACCGGATGCTCACCGAGATGGTGACCAACTTCACCTCGTTCGCCCCTCTCGGCACGGTGCTGGTGGCCATGCTGGGGATCGGGGTGATGGAGGGCAGCGGCCTCATCGGCTCCGGGCTGCGGCTCCTCGTTCTCTCCGCTCCCCCGCGGCTGCTCACCTTCGTGATCGTGTTCGCCGGGGTGCTGTCCAACGCGGCGAGCGAGATCGGCTACGTCCTCCTCGTTCCCCTGGCCGGGATGATCTTCCTGGCCGCCGGCCGCCACCCCATCGCCGGCCTGGCCGCGGCGTTTGCCGGCGTCTCCGGGGGCTACAGCGCCAACCTCCTGCTGGGCACGGTCGACCCTCTCCTCGCCGGGCTGACCCAGGAAGCGGCGCGCATCGTAGACCCGGCCTACGCGGTCAACCCCGCCTGCAACTACTACTTCCTGGTCGCGTCGACGTTCCTCATCACCGGGGCCGGGACCTGGGTCACCGAGAAGCTCGTCGAGCCCCGCCTCGGTCCCTACGAGGGCGACATTCGGCCCGAGGCCCTCGAGAAGCTGACCGCCGCTGAGCGTCGGGGGCTGCGCTGGGCCCTGGTGGCGGCGGGGGTGTTCGGGGTCCTGCTGCTCCTGGGAACGGTCCCCGCCAACGGCTTCCTCCGGAACCCCGAGACCGGCGGTCTCCTGCATTCGCCGTTCCTCTCCGGGATCGTGGCCTTCATCTTCCTCGGGGGCTCCGTGGTCGGCATCGCCTACGGAGTGGGCGCGGGCACGATCCAGTCCGACGCCGACGTGGCGAAGGGAATGGGCTCGTCGATCTCCTCCCTGGGCGGCTACATGGTCCTGGTCTTCTTCGCCGCCCAGTTCGTGGCGTACTTCAACTGGAGCCGCATCGGGCTGATCGTGGCCGTGGAGGGCGCCGAGGCCCTGAAGGCGTCGGGCATGGGTGGTGTCGCCCTGATGGTCAGCTTCGTGGTCCTCTCGGCGTTTCTGAACCTGTTCATGGGGAGCGCCTCCGCGAAGTGGGCGGTGATGGCCCCGGTCTTCGTCCCCATGCTCATGCTCCTGGGCTACACGCCGGAGCTGACCCAGGCCGCGTACCGCGTGGGCGACAGCACCTCCAACATCATCGCTCCGATGATGTCGTACTTCGCGCTGATCGTGGCGTTCTTCGAGCGCTACGACAAGAGCAGCGGCATCGGCACGGTGGTGGCGACGATGCTGCCCTACACGGTCGCCTTCCTCGTGGTCTGGTCGGTTCTCCTCATGGCCTGGATGGTGCTCGACCTGCCGCTGGGACCCGGGGCGGTCCTGCACCTGCCGTCCGGGGGCCACCGGTGAGGCGGCCATGAACCTCCTCCTGACCCTGGCCGCCGTGGTCGTCGCCGGGTTCGTCTTCGATCGCCTCATGCTGAAGGCCGAGGAGCGAGGCTGGATCTACTGGCGCAGGAGGAAGGGCAGCCACGGGATGGCGGCCAGCGCGACCCTCGAGGTCCAGCAGCTCATCGAGCCCTCGAAGAAGTACGTCCTCGAGGTGCAACGGGAGCAGGCGCCGGAGTCGGACGAGGAGGGCGACCCGCCCTCGCCCGGTGAGCTCGCGCCGCCGGGAAACCGTGGAGACCAGCATCCGTGACGACGTTCGCCAACCCCGACGAAGAGGCGATCCGCCGCCTCCTCGAAGAGACGAAGCGGGTCGTCGTGGTGGGACTCTCCCCCAAGGCGTTCCGGGACTCCCATCGTGTCGCCCGCTACCTCCAGGAGCAGGGCTACGAGGTCGTGCCGGTCTACCCGCGTGAGAACGAGATCCTCGGGCAGAAGGTCTTCCGGCGCGTTCAGGACGTCCCGGGACCGATCGACCTCGTCAACGTCTTCCGGCGGAGCGAGGACCTGCCCGCGGTGTTCGACGACGTCCTGAGCTCCGAAGCCGCCGCGATCTGGACCCAGCTCGGCTGCGTGGACGAGGACGGGGCACGCCGCGCCCGCGACGCCGGACTCACGGTCGTGATGAACCGCTGCGTCATGGTGGATCACTCTCGCCTGCTCGCGCGCGGCTGAAACGCCCAGGTGACACCGGCTGTCCCGTGAGGTGACAGCCGGCCACCGCGTCCGCGGCGGAGCTCGCCCTCGTTCACTTCGCCTAAGTAGAGACCGGGGAGCGGCTTGCGTCTCGGCCCGGCCGAGAGAGGCACGCGTGTGCACGGTTCCTGCAAGAGACGAGGACGGTGGCAAGCCCTTCGGGGAGAAGGGAGGAGCCGATGCGCGAGAGGGTCATTCGCGACGAGACGGCGGCGGCGTTCTTCCACGAGCAGCTGCTCGTGGCCATGCAGCACCAGCGCGTTTCCGCCTCGGCCTTCACCGAGTGCTACGTGGTCAATCTCCTGGCCACCTTTGCGAGCGGCGAGGCACTGCCCGGGCGCGAGCCCGGCTTCGACGAGACCCCGTTGGCGCTTGTCTACGCCCGAGCGCTCGACGCGTCGGGCTGGGAGCGGGCCCAGCAGCTCCGCGCGACCGCGGACACGGCCTTGTTCGTCTCCGGGTTCTTCGCCGACAGTCTCCCCCGGGGCGGCGGCAGCCTGCGCTACTACGCGACTCTCGGTCGGCAGGCCTACGCGCGCCTGGCCAATGCCCTCGAGCGGGACCGGAAGGTAGCCACCGGGGTGTTCACCGAGCTCGCCGGCCGCTTCCGCGAGTTCGTGGACCTGCTGACCGAGATCTCCGAGAAGACCATGGTCACGACCCCCGCGTCGCTCGTGCGGCTTTACGAGCGCTGGCGGGAGACCGGCAGCCCCCGGGCCGCCGCGCTCCTGGCCCAGCAGGGCCTCACCCCGGCCCTCGCCGACGAGAGCGTACGCCACTGACGACCGTCGGCGCCCCGCGTTAGACTGGAGCCAGGAGATCACCACCGGTGAGCGCCGACGACGGTCCCGATCCCGAGGCGGTGCGCGAGGAGAAGCGCCGAGCGCGTGAGCTGCGCGCCAGCGCGGACCTGACCTGCGCGGTCCTGCGCCAGGGTCACCTGAGCCGGGCCGACGCCGACGCTCTCGTCGTGGCGATGAGGGGCCGGGCAGAGGCCCTCTTCCCCGGGAAGGGGCACGTGTTCGATCTCGTCCTCGCTCCGCGCTTCCAGCGCATCATCGACGAGGTTTCGCCCGTCCCACCTCCCGCGCGCGTGCTCCCGTTTCGAGGGGGTTCGCGGCGCCGCGGCTGAGAGTCAGCCGACGCACGCAAAGTCGCGCATCACGCCCTCGTCGTCGAAGAAGACGAAGTAGAGCATGTCGGCGGCGCGGAAGACGCGCAGGTGGCCCCAGCGCCGTGCCTTCTTCCGGAGCTCTCCCACCCTCTTGCCCCCGTGAGCGGCGATGGCCCCGTCGATCTCCTCGGCGTTCTCCGGCGCGGAGAGGACGGACGCCCCCTCCTCCTCGAGGCCCGCGGTCAGCTGTCCGATCGTCGGCTCTTGCTGGAGGGCCCGCTGCATCCGCCCCTCGTGGAGCGAGTAGCGCCGGTAGTCGAAGGCCCAGGTGCCGGCCAGCAGCGCCAGGGCGAGGGTCGCCGTGGTCACGGTGAAGGCCCCGGCGAGGATCCAGAAGCGACTCACACTTCTTTGACCCCCGAGTTGGAGCCGGGGTTCCGGCGGCGGCCGGTTGGCGTCGGCGTGTCGGCCCTGGCCACGAGGCCTTCCCCGTCAGGGCTTGCCGAACCAGACCGTCTGGAGGGCCACCCCCAGGGTGTCGAAGCTGGCACCGATGCGCGTGGTGAACCCCGTGGCCCAGGACACCTTCAGCGCGCTCCGACGGCCCAGGGGCACGGCCAGGGTCACTCCCACCCGCGAGTTGCTCTGGGTGTCGGCCTTCCTGGTCCCAGCCAGCGTCGTCTGGCCCCCGGTGTAGAAGGTGGCATCCCCGGCCAGCCACAGGCGCGGCTTGAAGGTGTAGCCAACGTGGGCCTGAAAGGTCCCGAGGGGGTCCTGCTCCCGCCGGAAGCCCCCGTAGAAGCTCGTGTTGTCGCCGAAGAACCACACCCCGCCGTAGAGCTCCAGGTACCAGGGACCGAGCGTCTTCGAGACCCCTACCTGCGGCCTCACCGACCAGCGGTTCGAGCCGATGCTGATGAGCTTGGAAGGGTCGTACTGCCCGGTGGGCGCCGCCACCACGAGGCTGAGTCCGACGACGGTGTCGGGGCGGAGGGAAGCGAACTCCCGGGGCGAGAGCGCGGGCCCGCCGAGGAGGTTCACCGTCATCTGGGCCCGAAGGTCGGCCAGACCGGAGCGAGTCGCTCGCGCATACTCACCCTCAATGTAGCCGTCGATCTCGCCCCACACGTACGGAAGGGCGAGGCCCACGTTCGCCGAGCGGCCGAGGAAGCTGAAGGTGCGGCCGTACAGGAACGAGCCCGAGTTGATGGCGGCATTGACGTCGTCGAAGGGCAGCGAGGGGTCGAACAGCACCTCTCCCGTGGACCGGCCGTAGCTGAGCGAGACGATGTTGCCGCCGGTCGGAGCGGGTGCGTACAGCCGGGGGGTCAGCTCCTGCCCGCCCGCCGGGGCCACGCCCAGCCCCAGGGCGAGGAGCACCGCACCCATCCTTCGCCAGCCTTGAGTCACTCCGCCTCCCGAAAGCTCGGGCACACCGAAGCCCAGGCAATGACAGCACGACCGCGCCGACGGGTCTCGGCCGCGAAAGGACCTCACGCCGCCGGCCAGTGCTGGCCCACCTTCGCCCGCAGGAACTCGGCGCTGCGCTTCAGCTGGGCCAGGCCCTCGACCCCGTCCTCGATGCTGATCCACCCGTCGAAGCCCACCTCCGCGAGCGTGGAGAAGATGGCGTCGTAGTCGTTGAGTCCCTTGCCGATCTCCCCGTGACGCAGGCGTCGGGCGTAGCCCACCGAGTCCTCCTCGCGGCGGAGGTCCTCGAGCGTCCCCTCGGCCACGTACCGGTCGGAGGCGTGCATGCTGACGACGCGGTGGCGCACCCGGCCCAGAAGCTCCAGGGGATCCTCGCCCGCCAGGATGGTGTTGCTCGGGTCGTAGTTCACCCCGAAGTGCGGGGAGTCGACGCGGTCGACGAGGTCACAGAACACGTCCATGGCCTGGGCGAACTCCGGGTACTGCCAGAAGTCGTCCTTGTAGTGGTTCTCGATGACGAGGGTGATCCCGGCCTTCGCGGCGTGGGGGAGACACTCCTCGATGCAGCCCGCCGCGTAGGCCAGGCCCTCCTCCCGGGACAGCTCGGGGCGGCGCTGGCCCGAAAGGACGCGGCAGGACTGGCAGCCCAGTCCCGCGGCCATGTCGATCCAGGTCTTCTCCTTCTCCACCTGCTCGCGCCGGAACGCCGGGTCGGGATGGGTGAAGTCGGGAGAGCAGCACATCATCGCCACCGCGAGCCCGTGGTCCTCGGCGAGGCGCCGGTAGCGCTCCCACTCCGAGGGCTCCCGGAGCTCCAGAAAGCCGCTGTAGAACTCCAGGCCGTCGACGTCCAGTGTCGCCGCCATCTCGATCCACTGCTCGAGGGACAACGAGCCGTCGACGCACAGCTCCTGCATCCAGGCCTTGGGGAACGCGGCGAGCCTCGGCATCAGCCGATCACCTTGGGGGGGTTGCGGCCGATCACCGGGAACTGGCCGAGGTCCACGACGCTCCCGCTGATGGGCCGGCTCTCGTCGCCAATCCAGTACACGGCGGCGGCGGCGATCTCCTCGGGAAGGATGAGGCGACCCGAGGGCGCCCACTCCTTCGGGATCTTCTCGTGCCAGTCGGGGGGGTTGCCCTGCCTCTCCTGGACCCGCTTCTCACCATCGGTGAGCACCCACTCGGGGTTGATCTGGTTGACCCGGACGCCCCGCTCCCGGTGGAGGGTGTCGCCCAGGTTCCGGGTCAGGGTCATGAGCGCGCCCTTGCTCGCGCTGTAGGCCACGAAGGTCGGCTCGCCGCACCAGGCGTTGACGCTGCCGATGTTCAGGACGGCCCCGCGCGCCTTCTCCAGCTCGACGAGGGCGGCGCGGATCAGCAGGAGGGGCGCCCGGGTGTTGACCGCGATCACCTCGTCGAAGACCGCGGCGTCGGTTGTCTCGATCGTGCTGCGCTGGACCCGGGCCGCGTTGTTCACCAGGGCATCGATCCGGCCGAAGGCCGAGAGCGCGGCCTCGATCACCCGAGCCGCCGCCGCCGGGTCGCCGAGGTCGTCGATGTGGAGCGCGGCCGCCTCGCCCAGCGAACCCGCCACCGCCTCCCCGAGGTCCGGCTCGAGGCCGTGGACGAGGACCCGGGCCCCCTCGGCCACCGCGCGCCGGGCGATGGCCTCCCCGATGCCGGAGGTACTGCCGGTGACGACGACCACCTTGTCCTTCAGGCGCATACTCTCAAGCCTCCAGTGTCCGTCACCGAGGTCGTGGCTGCATCCCTCAGGACCCAGCGTTGCTCGGGGGCTCGGCGTGCACCCCGTCAGCGGGCCCGCAGGCTTCGAAGTGAGGCAGGGTCCTCGCCGGGGGCCCCGCCCGCCAAGCCCCTCCCTGCGTTGACGGCCCCATTCTTCGACCTCGGTGGCACACTACAGCCCCCGCACCCGGGCCACGACGTCCTTCAAGATCTCCTCGAACTCGTCCCCGGTGGCGAAGCGGTCGGCCTGGATGGCCAGGGGGGCCCCGATGACCACCGACCGCGCCCCCCGCCGGACCGTCTCCAGGGCCTGCTCGATGCTGAGCCCGCCCACCGCCTGCACCGGGAGGTCTACGGCCTCGACGACGGCGTCCAGGTCGTCGAGGGGCGAGACTCCCCGCACGTGGCGCCTCTCGTCGAAGCCGGTGTGGAGGATGATCCAGTCCACTCCCAGGTCCTCCATGGCCCGGGCCCGGGCGGCCTTGTCCTCCTCGCCGAGGACGTCGGCCATCACCTCCCCGCCCAGACCGTGCGCCACCTTGACCATCTCCTCGACCGAGGCCCGGTGGGCCCGGCTCATGACCACGACGTGGGTGGCCCCGGCCCCGAGCATCATCTCCGCCTCGAGCCCCGCCCCGTCCATGGTCTTGAGGTCGGCCACGATGGGGACCCCGGGGAACTCCTCCGCGAGCGCCCGCACGGCGTGGAGACCCTCGCCGAGGATGAGCGGGGTCCCGGCCTCCAGCCAGTCGATCCCCGCCCGCCGGGCGCCACGAGCGAGGACGAGGGCCTCGGCGGTCGTGGTGAGGTCGAGAGAGACCTGGGTCGTCACGTCGTTCATCGCGATGGGCCCTCCCCCGGCCGCAGCACCGCCTTGACGATCTCGCCGCGCTCCATGCGCTCGAACGCCTCGCGCCACTCCCCCAGGGGCCACACCCCGCCCACGAGGGGCGCGACGTCGAGGGCGCCCGAGGCGAGGAGCGCGATCACCCGCTCCCACACCGGCCAGTTGTGGCTGAAGCTGCCCTGGAGCCGAACCGCCTTCTGGACCAGCGGGTCCAGGGAGAAGTCCATGGGCTGGGCGCCCCAGCCCACCTTCGTGATGAAGCCGGCGGGGCGCACCAGCTCCAGCGCCTCGCGCAGCGCGGCGGAGTGCCCCGACGCGTCCACCACGCCGTCGACCCCGGCGCCGTCGCGCTCCCGGGCCCAGGCGCCCAGATCTTCGCTGCCGCTCCGGAAGCGCGCGCACTGGTAGGCGGCGGCCACCTCCAGGCGATGCGCGTCCTGCTCCAGGCCCACCAGCGCCACCTCCGCCCCCCGGAGACGGGCCATGGCCGCGCAGAGGATGCCGATGGGACCGGGACCGAGAACCACCACCCGGTCGCCGGGCTTGACGTCGCTGTGGACCGCCACCGCGCTGTAGGCCACGCAGCACGGCTCGGTCAGGGCCGCGTGCTCGGGCGACAGTCGATCCGGCAGGCGGTGGAGGATGCGCGCCGGCACCGGCATCGTCGGACGCATCGCCCCGTCCACCGTGGCCCCGTAGCCCCGGCGGCCGGGGTCGAGCTGGTAGAGGCCGGCCCGGGCCAGCGGGCCGTCGGGGTCGACGACGGCGTGGGTCTCGCACACCACCCGGTCTCCGGGGCCGAAGCCGCGCACTCGCGGGCCCACCTCGCGAACCGTGCCACAGAACTCGTGACCGAGGACCACGGGATGGCGCACCGGCCAGCTGTTGAGGGCCTGCCACTGGTGCACGTCGCTCCCGCACACGCTGACCGCGGCGACGTCGAGGAGGACCTCGTCCTCGCCGGGGGCGGGCACCGGGATCTCGCGCAGCTCGACGGCACCGGGCTCCGGGCCGTAGTTCACGACGGCGACGACGTCCATGCACCCTCCCGCGAAGCTGGAATGGTATCGCCTTGAAACCCCTGGTGGGTAACGGGAGAATCCACTCCCATGAGAATCGGAGTGGACCTCGGGGGCACGAAGATCGAGGCCGTCGCCCTGGACGACCAGGGCACGATGCTCACGCGGCAGCGCGTGCCCACCCCGCAGCACGACTACGACGCCACGGTCGGGGCGATCGCCGGGCTGGTGGTCGCCATCGAGAACGAGGCCGGCGAGCGCGGCACCGTGGGCGTGGGCATGCCCGGCGCCCTCTCCCCCGCCACCGGGCTCGTGAAGAACGCGAACTCGACCTGGCTGATCGGGCAACCCCTCGACCGCGACCTGTCGGCCCGTCTCGAGCGACCGGTGCGCTTCGCCAACGACGCGAACTGCTTCGCGCTCTCCGAGGCGGTGGACGGGGCGGCCGCGGGGGCCCGCGTGGTCTTCGGGGTGATCGTGGGGACCGGCACCGGAGGGGGCGTCGTCGTGGAGCGGAAGGTCCTCACCGGCCCCAACGCCATCGCCGGGGAATGGGGCCACAACCCCCTGCCCTGGCCGCGGGAGGGCGAGTGGCCGGGCCCGGCGTGCTACTGCGGGAAGACGGGCTGCGTGGAGACGTTCCTGTCGGGACCGGGCCTGGCCCGGGACTACCGCGAGGCCACTGGCGAGGACGTCGCCGGACCGGAGATCGTGGCGCGCGCCGAAGCCGGCGATGCGGCGGCGACCGCGAGCCTCGAGCGCTACGAGGACCGCATGGCCCGGGCCCTCACGGTGGTGCTGAACATCGTCGACCCCGACGTGGTCGTGCTCGGCGGCGGGATGTCGCAGATCGCACGCCTGTACGACACCGTTCCGCGGATCTGGCAGGAGTGGGCGTTCTCCGACCGCGTCGACACCCCCTTGCGCCCGCCCGTGCACGGGGATTCGAGCGGGGTCCGGGGCGCCGCCTGGCTCTGGGGCCCGGGCGAGGCCTGAGCCTCCATCCGGCGGTCTCGGGAGCCGGAAGAACCGGGAGGGGTCAGGTCTTGCATCCAGCTGCCTCGATCTGGGCCTGACGCAAAACGCAAGACCTGACCCCGCGAGCCCCGCGACTACTAGCCCTCGGGCTCGGGGCCCGGAGGGCGCGACAGCAGGAAGCGCCGCTCGGCCCAGAGGAAGTAGGGGATGGCGAAGGCAGAGAGAAACGCCGCCCCGCCGAAGGCCATGCGCAGGCCCACGTGTCCGGCCAGGGCGCCGAGGGCGATGGACCCCGTCCCGATCCCGGTGTCGAATGCGGCCAGGATCCCCCCAAAGGCCGCGCCCCGGCGCGAGGGGTCGACGTGCTTGAACACGTAGGCCACGAACGCCGGGTACATGTTGCCGAGGCCGAGGCCGAAGACGACTGCGGCAAGGACGAGCTGGGACCGGGTCTGGGCGACGGCGGTGAGGGCGATGCCCACGGTGACCAGGGCCAGGCAGGGCAGGAAGACCCGCCGCGGTCCGACCCGGTCGGCGAGGCGTCCGGAGAACAGGCGCGTCCCCAGCACCACCATGGCGAAGGCGGTGAAGAAGATGCTCTTGGGAGCGATGTCGTTCTCCTCGGCGAGAACGGCCACGAAGCTGGTGATCCCACCGTAGCCGAAGGAGCAGAGGAAGAGCGCCATGGCCAGGCAGAGCACGCGCCACTCCACCATGTGTCGGCCGAAGAACGCGTCCTTCGGCCGGCTGGCCGTCCCCGTGATCTCCTTCAGCTGCCAGGCGATCGCGAACATGACGAGGTTGAGCAGCGCCACCTCCGCGCAGAGCCAACCCCACCCGAAGCGGTAGACCCAGAAGCCCAGGCCCGGGGCCACCGCGATGGCGGTCATGGTGGACATGCCCCAGTAGCCGATGCCCTCGGCGCGGCGCTTCTCGGGGAGGAGGTCGGTCATGTAGGCGGAGGACGCCGAGAGCAGACCCGACCAGAACAGGCCGTGGAAGAAGACGAGGAGGAGGGGCAGCCAGTAGCTGGGGCTGAGCCCGTAGGCCACCGAGAAGCCGGTGATCGCCAGACTGCAGACGAGGAGCATGCGGCGCTTCCCTATCCGGTCCGCGAGGGCCCCGGTGACCGGGGCGGAGAGGGCGGACCCGAAGGTCAGCACGCCGAGGAAGAAGCCGGCGACGGCGGTGCTGCCGCCCAGGTCCAGGATGAAGAAGGGCACGGTGGGCAGGAGCTGGAAGAGGGACAGGAAGACGGTGAACGTGAAGCCGCACATCAGGAAGAAGCGCGGGGTGAGGACGCGGCCGTCCACCGGAGCCGGATCGGGGAACACCGAGATGGGGTCGGCACCGGCGCGGGGTTCGGACATGGAGAGGTTCTCCCGGCCCGCGGACAGCTCGGGCGAGGAGCGGGGATGGTAGCACGGCGTCCCGGAGGCTCCGGGCGTCGCGCGGCGGAATGAAGAGCGCCGCCCCGGCGTTTGACCGATCATGAGTCCTCGGGTCCGGGCCCAGGGGGTCCTCGCCGTCGCGCTCCTGTCGATCGGCCTGGCCGCCCCCGGGGCGGGGAGGGGCGACGACGTCCGGCCCGCGCCGCCGCTGCCCACCGAAGCCTCGCGTTGGGTGGGACCGCCGACGAGCTGGGAAGCCCTGCGCGGAAGGGTCGCCCTCGTCTTCGTCTGGACCTTCGGCTGAGTGAACTGCGTGCGCACTGCTCCCTGGGTCAGGGAGATCTCCGGCCGCTACGCCGGCGAGGGCTTCTTCACCCTCGGGATCCACACCCCGGAGCTCGAGCACGAGCGCGACCGTGATGCCGTCGCGCAGAACGCGCGGAGGCTGGGCCTCGAGTTCCCGCACCTCGTCGACCCCGATTACTCCTACTGGCGAGCGCTCGACAACCAGTACTGGCCCACGGTCTACCTGGTGGATCGCTGCGGGCGGATCCGCGGGCGCTGGATCGGGGAGATCCACTCCGGCCGGTCTCACGCGCTGCGGGCCGAGGCGCTTCTCCGGCGGCTGCTCGACGAGGGGCCCGGCTGTGGGACCTGACCGCGACAGGGGGTGCCCGCGCCGCGGGGGCCCCCTCGTCGAGTCCGGCCGGAGGCTCAGGCGGTCGGGAAATCCCCCAGCAACGATTCGCAGGCCAGGAGCTCCGGACCGTTCTCGGTGCAGACCGCGAACTGCTTCTCCCGGCCGTTCTCCTTCCCCCACATCGTGACCCCGGCGTACTCGCCGCTGCGGGCGATCACGTAGAAGGTGAGCCCGAAGGCGGGCTCGCCGCCCGGGGTGAGGAGCCTTTGCTCGACGGTGTCCTCCTTCACGCGCCGCAGCGCCTCCAGGGCCGCGTCCCTGGGGCCCCGCCCCTGGCGCATCTGCTCGACGATGAGGTACGAGCAGAGATTGAAGAGGTTGGCCTCGCCGCGGCCGGTGGACCCGGCCACGCCCACGTCGCCGTCGAGCCAGAGCCCGGCCCCGAGGATCGGGGAATCCCCCACCCGCCCGGGGATCTTGAAGGCCAGCCCGCTGGTCGTGGTGACTCCGCAGATCTCGCCCCCGGGTCCCACGCCGTCGCAGTTGATCGTGCCCAGGCGGCTCTCGGGATCGAGCCGACCCTCCGCCACCATCGCCTCGCGGGCCGCCGCGCCAGCCCGGGACCGCTTCTCCGGGTCGAGCCAGTGCCCGGGGTCGATGCGGCGCTTCCACTCGAGCCACTCCGCCCGGGAGGAGTCGGTGTTGAGGTCGTCCTCGATCTCGAAGCCCATCTGACGGGCGAACGCCTGGGCCCCGCCCCCCACCAGCAGGTGGTGGTCGGTGTTCTCCATGACCGCCTTCGCCACGAGGGACGGGGTCCGGACGCCTTCGAGAGCAGCGACGCCCCCGGCCCGCTTTCTCGGCCCGTGCATGCAGCACGAGTCCAGCTGCACCACCCCGTCGGCGTTGGGCCGGCCGCCGTAGCCCACGCCCATCTCCGTGGGGTCGAGCTCGACGATGTTGACCCCGGCGATGAGCGCGTCGAGCACATCCTCGCCGGCGGTGATCCGTGCGAAGGCCTCCTCCACGCACGTCCGGGGGCCGCCGTTCCTGAAGACGTGTCCGTTGGCGGAGGCGATCACCACCGGGGGAGTGGCCTTCCGCACGAGGACGGTGGGGCTCTCGGCGGCCACCGCCGGCGCGGCGGTCGCCGCCACCGACACCGCGGCCCCGGCCTTCACGAACTCCCGGCGGCTCACCTGTCGTCCCATGTCGTCCTCCAGGGGCCCGGCCGCGACGTGGCGGCGGACCGAAAGCGGCAGTCTACCCCGAGAGCGCACGTCAACTGGCCTCAGTCGACGAAGAAGGGGCTGGACCAGGCGGCCCCGCCGTCCGCCTGGACGACTCGGACGTAGAGGTACTCACCGCTCTCGAGGTCGGCGATCGTCTCCGTGACGCGGAGCTCGCGTGAGCCTGTCCCGGGGAACGTCTGGACGATGCTGCCGCTGCGGACGAGGTCGATCCGGTCCAGGACGTCCGAGGCGACGACCGTCATCTCGAGCCGGCGCGGCGGGCCCCCTCCGCCCTCGACGGAGGAGCCCATGGGCGCGCCGTCGAGGGTGGCGTGCAGGACGATGCGCGGGCCGTTGGTCGCATAGACCCGGCGCGCGCGCAGGGCCTCCAGGATCCCCGCCCGGGTGAGCTCCTCGGCCAGGATCGCCACGAGCCCGCCGTTGGGCGAGGCGAGCTGGGACAATCCCGGGTGGCCGTCGTGGCCATCGCCGCTGCCCACGAAGCCCAGGCGGTAGCCCCGGTCGAGGGCATCCCGGGCGAAGTTGCCCTCGACGGGCTGGTAGATGACCCGGGGCGAGTCGGGGGCCTCGCTGCTCCCGTGGACCGACGAGACCTCGGTCAGCGGCTCGAGCTCCGGGTCCGGGGGAATCTCCCAGTTGGTGGCGATGGGACCCCCGGCGGTGTGGTGGGTCACGGTGAGCACGGGCTCACCGCGGAGCGCGTCCCAGAGCTGGAGCGGGCTCTCGAACGCCGGGTCCACCGAGCTGAGGACCCGTCCCTCGTCGGTGAAGTACAGGACGTGGCGGTGGCCGTGGAGCCAGCTCGTCCACTCGTACCCGAGGATGGTGACGAAACGCCCGGGCTCGTGGAAGGCCCGCGTCTGCTCGCGGATTCCTTCCCAGAGGTCGGCGTTCTGCGACAGCGTCTCCATGCCCCAGTGGTCGTGGTCGGTCAGCGCGGCCACGTCGAGGGCGGCGATGTCGCGGGCGTAGCGGTAGTAGTCCTCCGGCGTGCCGGTGCCGTCGGACAGCCCCGAGTGCCCGTGGAGGTCGCCCCAGTAGATTCGGGGAAGGCTCGATGACACGACGAGGGGGTTGGCCAGACCGCCGAGAGTGCCGGGACCGTGCGCCTCGAGGCTCACCGTGCCCTCCGACGCGGCCGTCACCTCGACCACGGCGCGGCCCCGGTCCTCGGGCGAGAGGGAGACGGTGGCGGGCAGGCTCGCGCCGCCGGCGACCTCGAGGGCCACGTCGCCCTCGACCGCGGGCCACGCGTTGCCGGCGGCGTCGAGGACGGCGAGCGTCAGGGGGACCACCTCCCCGGGCCGCGCCACGCTCGGCACGGTCAGGACCATCCTTGCCGGCGGCCCCGGCCCCACCTCGACCGCGGGCGAGTCGGGGAGCAGCCGGCGCACGCCGTCGCCGTCGCCGTCCACCGAGACCCAGAACCGCGACTCCCGCTCGGCGTACCGGTCGGCCCGGGCGCCCTGCAGCCCGGCCCCGTAAGCGATCCGGACCTGCTCTCCGGGCTCGAGAGGGCGGCCCCCGACGCGGATTCCCAGGAGCTGCTGGCCCAGGGTCTCGGGCTCGAGCACGACGCCCTCGGCCTCCGTGCTCACCACGGTGTAGCCCGGAGCGTCCTCGGCCTGGACCTGGGGCGTGCTCCAGCCCCAGAAG
>JAJDNS010000059.1 GCA_022340585.1 Acidobacteriota bacterium | reverse complement strand
GTCCTGCCGGACGTCCTCCAGCTCGTTGCGCAGGTCGAGGGCCGTCTGATAGCGCCGCGTGGGATCCTTCGCCAGGCACCGTCGGCAGAGCTTCGCCAGATCTCGCGGAATCTCGGGATTGAGCTCGGTGACGGGTGGGGGTGTGTCCTTGAGAATCGAGGACAGGACCGAGGCGGGGCTGTCGCCTCGGAAGGGACGCCGGCCCGTGAGCATCTCGTAGAAGACGACACCCAGGGAGAAGATGTCGGAGCGGTGGTCGACCGCCCTGCCCTCCGCCTGCTCGGGTGACATATGGGAAATCGTCCCGACGATCTGCCCCCGGCCGCTCATCGGCACCGTCTGAAGCTCGCTCTGCGACGTGCCTCCGGGCTCCGGCCTGAGCTTGGCCAGCCCGAAATCGAGGATCTTGGGTTGTCCCTTCTCGGTCACCATGATGTTGTCGGGCTTCAGGTCGCGGTGGGTGATGCCCCGCTCGTGGGCCGCGCTGACCGCCTCGGTGATGGGGACGGCCCACTCCAGGAACCTCGACGGAGCCATTCCGCCCTTCGGAAGTAGCTCGGAGAGCCTCTTCCCCCGCACCAGCTCCATCGTGATGAAGTGGACGCCCTCGGCTTCCTCCACCGAATGGACGGTGACGATGTTGGGATGGTTGAGGGCGGCGACGACCCTGGCTTCCTGCTCGAACCGCCGGCGTCGCTCCTCGCTGGCCGCGAGCTCTTCGGGAAGAACCTTCAGGGCCACCTGGCGACCGAGGGTCATGTCTTCGGCGACGAAGACCTCACCCATGCCACCCCGGCCGATCCGCTCCAGGACCCGGTAGTGGCTCAGCACGCGACCGATCACGGGAGGCTCACCCCGAGCGTGCCCCCGCCCCGAGGGGTGGGCGGATGTCGTGGGGACCGAGGCTATGGGCGGAGGACGAGCTCATCCCGGGCACGCTCCTGGATACTGATCCGGGTGAATACGGAGCGATTGTACAACGGCACGTGATCTCCCCGCCCGTCCTGGGGCGGTCGCGGCGTCCCTACCTGTTGCCCGCACGCGGAACTGAATCCGCGCCGGCTCGCCTTCGATGCGGATCTCGACGTCGTTCCCCGTGGTGGTCAGGAGGCCGCCCGCTCCCGGCGGGTCCTGGTCGCCGACGATGGCGCCGTCGATGACCTCCCACTTTCCACCGCAGGTCGGTCCGCTCAGCGCCCCAGCTTGAGGACCTCCTTCTTGAGCCGCGACACGTGGCCCCGGCCCAGGGCCTTCACCTCGCACCCCAGCTCGAAGTAGCGACGGATCCTCCGGTCGTCGAGGATTCCGAAGCAGTCGACCACGGCCATAGGGCCGCCCGCCCAGCCGACGACCTGGTCGGGGTCGAGCTCGAGATAGGAAGCGTGGGGGACGGCGAGGATGAGGGCCTCGACGCCCTTCAGCGCCGCCTCGAGGTCCGGCTCGACCCGCAGGTCCTTGAGGTGCTCCTGGTTCCGGAAGAACCGCGCCCACGAGTGGCCGGGCGCCGGGTAGGTGTCCTGCTCCTCCAGCTCGTACCAGTGGGCGACGTAGGGGTCGTGGACCCGCATCTCGGCCCCCATCTCCGTCAGCTTGCGGACCACCATCTCCGAGCCCGAGTACCGCGTGTCGCCCACGTCCTGTCGGTAGCTGGCGCCGCACAGCAGCACGTCGGCGCCGGCGATGTAGCGCCCCATGTTCCTCAGGGCGTCGCGGACCAGCTCGGCCACGTGGAGCGAGCGGGTGTCGTTGATGTCGATGGCGGTGGGGGTGAGCTTGAAGATGTTGTCTCCGTCCTGGAAGCCCAGCAGGTGCTTGTAGGCCCAGTAGCCGAGGCCCCCGTCCTTGGGGAGGCAGTAGCCCCCGATCCCCGGGCCGGGGAAGATCATGTTGTTGTGGGTGGGCCGCATCTTGATGGCCTGGACGACCTTGATCAGGTCGACCCCGTTGCGTTCCGCGAAGAGGCTCCACTCGTTGAGGAAGGCGAGGGTGGTGGCCCGGAACGAGTTCTCGACGATCTTGGTCGTCTCGGACTCGATGGGGCGGTCCATGACGGTCAAGGGGTAGTCCTCGGTGTTCAGCACCGCGGTGAGGAACTCTTCCACCCGCTCCCGGGCCTCCGCGTTGCAGCCGGAGCAGACCCGCCACATGTCGCGGATCGACGACACGTACTCTCGACCGGGCATCACCCGCTCGAAGCTGTGGGCGAGGAGGGGCTCGGAATCGAGGCCCCGGAGGGCGAAGGCCTTCTTGAGGATCGGCCAGCCCACGAACTCGGTGGTGCCCGGCGCCACCGTGGTCTCGATGAGCACCAGGCAGTCCGGGCGCATCTTCTGGCCGATGGTCTTCAGGGTCGCCTCGAGGGCGGCCATCTCCGCCTGGCCGGTGCGCATGTTCCCGAGGTCGTGCTTGGTGTAGTCGCACTGCACGTCGACCACCACGCAGTCGGCGAGCTTCAGGCAGTCGGAGTTGTAGGTGGCCACGAGGTTCTTCTGCTGCTTCACGCAGCGCTCGATGAGGACGTCCACCTGCGGGTCCTCGGCCTTGACCGGCGACTCGCCGCGACTCAGGAGGGGGATCTTCCAGTAGCTTCGGGTGCTCGGACGCTGGCAGCCGATGACGAACCGGGTGGGCTTGCCGTCGTCGTCCCTGGTGTCGGCCACGATGGCCGCCATCACCGCTCCCACGAAGCCCACGCCCATGACCACGACGATCTCCTGGCCCTGCGCGCGGGCGTCCTCGACGAGCTTCTCCAGGCGCTCGTACTCGGGCCCGTACTCTTCCTTGCCGGGGAGCGGGAAGACCTCGCCTTCCGGGGAAACCGACTGTGCCTTCGACATGCGGGAAGCCTCCTCACCAGTCGCCGCCGCCGGGCAAGGCGGCTCGTTGGGATGTGGCGCCCGGCGCGGAGGGCCGTCGGGAGGATTCTAGACGAATGACGCCACCCCGGCGACCGTGTCGCTATCATGTCTGCGCGCAGAGCGGGGCATGAGCGGAGACGGCGATCACAATACGGGCACGAAGCGACCAGAAGGCGCCGTGAGCTTGCCCCGTTCTACGACCCTGTCCCGAGCCCTGCCCGTGCTCGCGCTGGCCTTCGTGGCGGCGCCCGCGCTCTTCTGGAGGGGAAGCTACGTCGACGTCGAGGCCCTCGGCCTGCTCCGGAAGTACTGGAGCGACCGCACGCTGCTCGAGAAGATCTTCGACGTGGGCCGCTGGGACTTCTATCGCGGCCGCGAGCTGAGCTACGTTTTCGACTTCCTGGACGCCCGGTGGATCCGATCCCTGCTCGATCGGGACGTCGTCTTCTTCCTCGCCCCGAGTGCCGTCCTGGCCTCCCTCGCCCTGGTGGCCCTCGCCCGGTTTCTCGCGCCCCGGGCCCTTCCCGCTCTCGATCGGGCCACCCGCTGGCTGTGCGTGCTCGTCCTGCTCTCCAACTTCGTCTTCCTGAGCACGATGGGAATGCTCTACCGGGCAACGAAGCCCCTCGTGGCTCCCCTGCTCCTGGGCCTCCTCCTGCTCGTGGTGGCCGAGTTCCGGCACCCTCGCCTCGGCCCCCGCGCGGGCGGCGCCGCCGTCTTCGGGGTGGCCCTCCTCATGAGCCTCCTCGATCGTCAGGGGCTCTTCTACGTCCTGATGCTTCTCACCGCCCTCGGTCTGGCCTGGATCCTGACCCGCCGGGGGCGGGGCCTCTTCCTGGGCGCCGCGGCCGCGGTCGGTGTCTGGTGGGTCTACAACGACCTGCTCGGGCCGCGGATCGTCCACGCGGTGACCGGCTACTGGCCCGACATGAGCTTCCAGCAGGTCCGCCCGTCTCAGCTGCTCCAGCCGCAGGCGTGGGAGCAGGCCGTCGTCCTTCTCGGGGACTGGACCTCCGTCCTGCTCGGTGGCCTGCCGCCCCAGCTGATCGGGGCCTCGGCAGCGGGGCTGGCCGCGGCCTGGGGGTGGAGCGAACGCCACCGGCCGCGACGCGTGGTCCTTGCCGGTGTCGTCGGGCTCGGGGCCGTGGTCGCCCAGGTCGCGATGGTGGCCCTCATGGTGCAGCGGCACCCCCCGGTGACCTGGGTCGGCAACCGCCTCTGGTACTACCCCCTTCCCTACCAGGCCCTCGTCGTCTTCGGACTGCTCTGGGGTTGCGAGCGCCTGACGTTGCGCCGGGGCGGCTCCCTTCCCCGGGTCGTCCCCTTCGCTCTCGCCGCCCTCGTGGTGGCCAACGTCGCGCAGTGGCCGGAGCAGCGTGTCCGCATGCACGAGATGCCGGCCTTCGAAGAGCAGCTCCGCCGCTCCTCGCTCCTCGCGGGCTCGCTCCGCGGCCGGTGGGCGGCTCCCCTCCTCGACGGGGACTACCGACGCTTCTACTTCGAGTGCCTGGACCGGTTTCCCCGCCTCGCGTCCCGGGCCCGCACCCAGGCCGGCGAAGGCCTGGGCGTCGACATCGCTCGGGTGCGCCACGGGCGAGTCGCGGCGTGGGC
Organism: Acidobacteriota bacterium; assembly: GCA_022340585.1. Taxonomy (GTDB): domain Bacteria; phylum Acidobacteriota; class Vicinamibacteria; order Fen-336; family Fen-336; genus JAJDNS01. Next base: position 25,684 of record JAJDNS010000059.1, on the reverse strand, counting down.
GGGGCGCGAGTCGCAGATCATCCCGAGGACGGCGGAGTCGGGACGCCACGTCCTGGCCGGGGCCGTCCTGCTTCGCCCGGGCGAGCGGGTCTCCATTCTTCTCGGAGCGAGGCAACGCCGTCTCGTGGGAGAGGTCCGCAACGATGGGGCCCGCGAGAGTGTCGAGTTCTTCCGAGTCGAAGCCGACCTGAGGGAGGGACGCACCGACGTCCGGTTGGAGTCCCGGCTCCCGGAGCGGGAGATCCCGGACAAGCAGAGCCTCGAGCGCGCGGGCTTCGCCATTCTCCTGCCCGTGGCGGTGTGGCCGAAAAGCCCGGCACGGTGAAACCGTGCGGTGTGGCCGAAGAGCCCGGCACGGTGAAACCGTGCGGTGTGGCCGAAGAGCCCGGCACGGTGACCCCCCAGGCTTGACAGCGCGGAGGCGGAGCCCGGAGACTGGCGCCGGCTCCGAGGAGTGCTCCGGGTCCGGGCGGACTTCATCTCCGGAACGGGAAGATCGAGGAGGTTGGCATGACCAGGAACTCGGGTGACTCCGTGTCGCGCCGGGAGTTCAACAAGACGGTGGCGGCCGCGGGCGTGGGCCTCGCCATCCCGGCATCCGGCGTCTTCGCCTCCGGCTCGGACACGATCCGGGTGGCCATGGTGGGCTGTGGCGAACGGGGCACCGTCGACGCCGTCTACTGCCTGAAGTCGGCGCCGGGCGTGGAGCTCGTCGCGGTCGCCGATCTCTTTCCGGACCGGATCGAGGCGTCCCTGGCGAAGCTGCGCCAGGAGGTCCCGGACCAGGTCAAGGTCGCTCCCGAGCGCGTCTTCCTCGGGTTCGACGCCTACGAGAAGGTCCTCGCCCTGGACGACGTGAACCTGGTGATGCTCCTGACGCCGCCGGGGTTCCGCCCCCAGATGGTTGCCGCCGCCGTCGAGGCGGGGAAGCACCTGTTCGTCGAGAAGCCCGGGGCCGTCGACCCGGTGGGGGTGCGCACGCTCGTCGCGGCGACCGAGCGGGCCGCCGAGAAGGGCCTGTCCCTCGTCGTGGGGACCCAGCAGCGGTACGCGCCCCAGTACCTCGAGCTCATCCAGAGGCTCCGGGACGGCCAGATCGGTGAGCTGACCCACCTCGAGGCGCTGTGGATCGGCGACATGGAGCTGTGGCACTACCACGACCGCCAGCCGTCGTGGAGCGACATGGAGTGGCAGATCCGGTGCTGGCCGCTGTTCACCTGGCTGTCCGGCGACCACTACGTCGAGCAGCTCGTCCACAACCTCGACGTAGTGAACTGGGTGGCGGACGCCACGCCCGTCGTCTGCCAGGGCCTCGGCGGCCGGCAGGTCCGCACCGGGCCGGAGTTCGGCAACATCTTCGACCACTTCGCGGTGCGCTACGAGTACGGGAACGGCCTGACCATGTTCGCCATGGCGACCCAGCAGCGCGGGATCAGCACCCGCGTCGGCAACGTTCTCCACGGCACGAAGGGCACCGCCCAGGTAAACCGCGCGACGGCCACCATCACGGGAGAGAGCCCGTGGGAATTCACTGGCGACGGCTCGAGCGGCGACCTGGAGATGCACGCGGCGCTCATCCGGAGCATCCGCGAGGGCCGGCCCATCAACGAGGGCGTGAGGCTGGCCGAGGCCACGATGACCGGCATCATGGGGCGCATGAGCGCCTACACCGGCCGTGCGTTGAAGTGGGACTGGGCGACGAAGGCCTCGGAGCTCGACCTCCGTCCGGCGCGGTACGAGCTGGGCCCCCTGCCGGTGGCGGCGGTGGCCATGCCGGGGCGGACCCCGCTGGTCTGACCTCGCGGCGAGAGCCGCCTAGACGATCTCCTCGTTCACCGGGTCCCAGCGGACCTGGCGCTTCTGGTGGTAGCTCTCGACGGACATCAGGACCGTGGCCGCCTCGATGAAGGCCTCGTCCACGTTGCACCGCGGGGTCTCGCGGGTGCGCACGCACTGCAGGAAGTCCTCCATGTGGGAGGGGCGCTGGTCCTCCCGGGTCGGGGAGAAGAAGTCCGTGGGCTGCGGCTGCGGGCGTCGAGCGAGCTCGTACGCGGGCTCGTCGGCGTAGGTCTCGAACATCGCGGCGTCCTGCCCGATGTCGCTGAAGATGATGCGGCCCTGACGGCCGATGAACTCGGGAGTCTGCTTGCGGTTCGAGTTCATGCAGCCCTCGAACGTCACCGTGCAGTTCTTCTCCTCGAAGACGTAGGCGCTGGTCCAGGTGTCGGGCACCTCCCGGTCGTCGTGCCAGTAGGCGTTGTGACCGGCGGTGACACAGGTGTCGGGGATGCCGTAGCGCAGGACGGACTGCACGAAATCCATCTCGTGGGAGAGCAGGTCGCCCCCCTGGCCCGTGCCGTAGGGCCAGTAGCATCGCCAGTGCCAGAAGTGGCGTTCGTTGAACTCGATGTACGGCGCCGGCCCCAGCCAGCTCGGCCACGAGAGGTCCCGGACGACCTGGGCCGGGTCGGGTCGGTCGTAGTTGCCGTAGTCGCCGTACCAGCGCCACGGCGGACGGTCCGGGGTGCCGTTGAAGAAGCGTCCCACGTTGACCAGCGTGACCTCGCCGATGGCCCCGTCGAGGATCCTCTGGCGAGCGACGTCGGCCGAGGGGAGCTGCCGCCCCTGGTGCCCCAGCTGCATGACCGCGCCGGCCTTCTTGACCGCGGCCCGCATGCGCTTCGCGGCCGCGATCGAGACGGTCCAGCCCTTCTCGCAGTAGACGTCCTTGCCGGCGGCGACGGCGTCCAGGAGGATCTGCTCGTGCCAGTGGTCGGGGGTGGCAATGACGACGGCCTCCACCTGGGGATCGTCGAGCAGGTGGTGGTAGCTGACGTAGTCCTTGACGTCGGGGTTGTTCGAGCGCTCGATGCCCTTCTCCCGGTGCGGCTTGTAGACGTCGCAGACCGCGACCACGCGGCACGCGTCGATCTGGCCGGTGTAGCGAATGAGGTTGCCCCCGCGGGTGCCCAGGCCGATGTGGCCGAGGCGCACGGGGTCGGCGGTGGCGGGGGCCCCCCGTAGGATCGCCGGCGCGGCCAGCGAGGCGGCGGCGGCCTTGCCGCTGGTCTGGATGAAGTCACGGCGAGACATGTCGTTCATGGGGAGGCAGCATAGACCTGCCGCGGAGAGAGCTCAACCCGTCGGGGGGGGCGGGCCTACGCGATCTCGGTGGGGCACCCCCCGCAGGCGCCGAGGTCGCAAGCCCGCCCCGAGCGCAGGGCAATGGCGCCGGTGGGACAGGCCTCGGCACACCGCCGGGCGGCGTGGCGCAGGCCGTCGGCCAGGGTCGCATCGAAGGGCACGGCCACGCTGACGTCGAAGCCGCGTCCGGTGATCGACACCCCCAGCTCCTCGCTCGCCTCGGCAGCGATCCGGACGCAGGCGTCGCACATGATGCACTTGCCCGGCTCGTAGACGACCTCCGGGTGGGAGTCGTCGCGCGCGAACCGACGCCGCCGACCCAGGAAGCGATAGGGGTCGGCCAGGTACACCGTGGCCCAGCGGCGGAGCCCGCAGCCTCCGGCCTTGGCGCAGCCGCAGCTCAGGCAGCGCAGGGCCTCCCGTCGGGCCTGAGCGTCGTCGAGGCCGAGATCGATCTCCTCGAAGCTGCCGAGGCGCCGCTCCAGGTCGAGGGTCGGGGTGGGCACCCGCTCGGCCTGCTCGATGTTCCGGAAGAGGGCCGCCTGCTCCTCGTCGTCGATCGGGCGCAGCGCGATGGCGGCGAGCTCCTCGGGGCCGGTCACCGGCTGGCCGTTGAGGTGCTGGTCGATGGACACCGCGGCGATGCGCCCCGCGGCCACCGCCCGCACCGCGAGGTCGGCGCCCAGGACCGCGTCGCCGCCGGCGAAGACCCCGGGGAGGTTGGTGGCCATCGTCTTCTCGTCGACGGCCAGGCCCCAGGCGGTGAGCTCCAGGCCCTCGTGCTCGGCCACGGTCCGGTCCACCGCCTGCCCGACCGCGGCGATGACGGTGTCGCACTCGACCTCGAACTCCGAGCCCGGGATGGGCACCGGACGGCGGCGTCCCGAGTCGTCGGGCTCACCCAGCTCCATGCGCTGGCAGACGAGGTTGAGGGCGTGGTCGCCGTCGTGGGGCTCGAGTCGGACCGGGGCCACCAGGAGCTCGAGGGCCACCCCCTCCTCCTCGGCCCCCTCCACCTCCTCCATGAGGCACGGCATCTCCGCTCGCGTCCGGCGGTAGAGCACGCGGACGCGGGACCCGAGCCGGCGCGCCGTCCGGGCGCTGTCCATCGCCGTGTTCCCGCCCCCGATCACGACGACCTCGCGGCCGAGATCAGGAGACTCCCCCTTGGCCAGGCCCCGCAGGAAATCGATCCCCGCGAGGGCCCGCTCCTCGCCCTCGCACCGCAGCCCCGACGAGAGCTGGGCGCCGATGCCGAGGAAGACCGCGTCGTGGTCGTGCCGGAGGTCGTCGAGGGTGAAGTCGCGACCCCAGCGGGTGCGCATGCGGAACGTCGCCCCCAGCCGCTCCACGAGCTCGATCTCGGCGTCCAGGGCGGCCCGGGGGAGGCGGTAGTCGGGGATCCCGTAGCGCAGCATGCCCCCGGCGAGCGGGTGGGCGTCGAAGAGAGTGCAGGCGTGGCCCCGCTGCTGCAGGTAGAACGCCGCGGTGAGACCGGCGGGACCCGCACCCACGATGGCCACCTTCTTGCCGGTGGGCTCTCCGGGAGTCGGCAGGGCCGGTCGGTCGGCGGCCTGGTTCCGGTCGGTGACGTGCCGGTGCAGCGCTCCGATCGCCAGCCCCTCGTGGTCGTAGTCGCACCGCCGGCAGCCTTGCTCGCACAGCCGAGGACACACCCGCCCCAGGGTGCCGGGAAGCGAGAGGCTCTCGAAGATCGTCTCCATCGCCCGGTCGTTCTGTCCGGCGGCGATCTCGTAGACGAAAGCGGGGACGTCGAGCCCCGCGGGGCAGCGGGCGGCACAGGGGGCGATGCACTCCCCAGCGTGGTCGGAGAGCAGAAGCTCCAGTGCGGTGCGGCGCGCGGCGCGGATGTCCTCGCTGTCGGTGGTGACGACCATCCCGTCGGCCGCGGGGAGCGCACACGACGGCGAAAGGATGCGGGCCCCCTCGACCTGGACACAGCACAGGAAGCAGGCGGAGACCGGCTCGAGCCCTTCGACGTGGCAGAGGGTGGGGATGGAGATGCCGAGCTCGCGGGCCGCGTCCAGGACCGTCCGGCCCCGCTCCACCGTGACCTCTCGGCCGTCCACGGTCAGGGTGACGGTGGCCGTCACCACGTCGGCCTCCCGGGCTTGTTGTCCTCGGTGCCGATCCAGTCGACGCCGAAGTCGGCCCGGCGACGCAGGAGGAGGGCGAGCTGTCCCGCGTGGTGCTGGGTGTGGCGGAGGCTGTTCAGGAGAAGCTCGCCCACGTTCAGCTCGTACCACCAGAAGCCGCAACGCTCGAGGGTGCGCTCCTCGGTCAGGCTCGCGAAGGTCTCGCGGCACTTGGCGAGGCATTGATCGCCATACTCCAGCAGCTGCTCCCGGGTGAAGGCTTTGTCGGGTGTGCCCACTATCCCGGCGAACTCCTGGTAGTCACCGGGCAGGAAGTGGGCCTTGTCCGCATGGAAGGACCGCGGCTCGAACGTCTTGTCGTCCTTCGAGAGGTAGAGGTCTGCGAAGAACAGCGCGTGGTAGGCCAGGTGCCAGAAAGGTGATCCCTCGGACCGGTCGTCCCACACGCTCTCCGGACAGGCCTCGATGGCCAGCCGCAGCATCTGGATCGCGGCCGCGTACTGCCGGCTGATCATCGTGGGCCAGGGATTCTCCATCTCAGCCTGCCCTCTCCTGCGCGCTCGGTGACGTGGCGCAGATCCCGCCCCGGGAGGTCACCTCCACCGCGCCGTCCTCGCAGGCCTCGAAGCACATGTTGCAGCGCGTGCAGAGCGCGAGGTCGATCGCGTGGGGCTCGTGGGGGCGGTAGGCGATCGCTCCGACCGGGCACACCTGCGCGCACATCGTGCAGCCGATGCACGCGGCCTCGTTGATCCGGTAGTCGGTGAGGGCGGTGCAGCGACCGGCGGGACACCGCTTCTCCCGGACGTGGGTCTCGAACTCCTCGCGGAAGTAGCGCAGCGACGTCAGCACCGGGTTGGGCGCGGTCTGGCCGAGGCCACAGAGGCTGGTGCGGGAGACGCGGTCGGCGAGCTCCTCGAGGTTCGCGAGGTCCTCCTCCCGTCCCTCGCCCGAGCACAGCCGGTCGAGGATCTCGAGCATGCGCTGGGTCCCGATCCGGCAGAACGTGCACTTGCCGCACGACTCGTGGCAGGTGAAGCGCAGGAAGAAGCGGGCCATGTCGACCATGCAGTCGCGGTCGTCCAGCACCACCAGCCCGCCCGAGCCCATGATGGCGCCGCTCTCACGCAGCGCCTCGTAGTCCACCGGGGTGTCACGGAGGCTCGCGGGGAGGCAGCCGCCCGAGGGTCCGCCGAGCTGCACCGCCTTGAACGTCCTCCCCTTCGGCACTCCGCCGCCCAGGTCCTCCACGATGGTGCGGATGGTCACCCCCATGGGAACCTCGATCAGACCGCCGTGGCGGATCTTGCCGGCCAGGGCGAAGACCTTGGTCCCCTTGCTGGACTCGGTGCCCAGCGCGGCGAAGGCCTCGGGGCCCTGCCGGACGATCCACGGCACGCAGGCCAGGGTCTCCACGTTGTTGATGGCGGTGGGGCGTCCCCGGTATCCCTTCTCCACCGGGTATGGAGGGCGGAGCCGGGGCATGCCCCGGGAGCCCTCGAGGGACGCGATGAGCGCCGTCTCCTCACCACACACGAAGGCGCCCGCCCCCTCCCGCACCTCGAAGCGGAGACGGACGTCGCGATCCAGGACCCGCTCACCCAGCACCCCGCGGGCCTCGGCCTGGCGGATGGCCTCGCGCACCCGCCTCACGGCCTGGGGGTACTCGGCCCGGATGTAGAAGATCCCCTCCTCGGCGCCCATGGCCCAGGCCGCGATGGCCAGCCCCTCGACCACGCGGTGGGGGTCGGACTCGAGGACCAGGCGGTCCATGAAGGCCCCCGGGTCGCCCTCGTCGCCGTTGCAGATGACGTACTTCGGGGCGGGCTGGGCCCGGGCCAGCGACCACTTGCGGCCGGTGGGGAAGCCGGCGCCCCCGCGTCCCCGCAGGCCCGAGGCCGAGATCATCTCGACGACCCCCTCCGGGGAGAGATGCTCGAGGCAGGTGCGCAGGCCCTCGTAGCCGCCGTGGGCGAGGGCGTCGTCGAGGCTCGAGGGGTCGATCCGGCCGCAGTTCTCCAGGACGATGCGGGGGACGGCGGTCGTCTCCTCGCTCGTGGCGTGCTGGAGCCCGTTGCCGCCGGCGGCGAGCCCGGCGGCCAGCCAGCGGGCGCGGGTGAGGAGACCCCGGGGGCGCAGGTGGCGCCGAACGAGGCCGGGCACGAGCTCGGGGGTGACGTGGGTGTAGACGGCCCGCTGTCCGTGGTCGTCGATCACCTCGACCAGCGGCTCGCGGTGGCACATCCCGCCGCAGCCCACCGCCCGGGCCACGCCCCGCCCCGCCTCCCGCACCGCCGCCTCGAGGGCCTCGTGCACCGGCCGCGCGCCGTTGGCGACCCCGCACGAAGCGAGCCCCACGCGGAACTCGACCTGGGGCGCCGTGCTCATGAGTCCTTCGCCACCGCGTCGAGGGCCTGGCGCGCGGTCGCGGGGGTGAGGCGCCCGGCCGTGTCCTCCTCGATCATCATCACCGGAGCCAGGCTGCAGCAGCCCAGGCACGCGACCTTGTCGAGGGTGAACCGGCGCTGGGCGTCGGTGTCCTCGTCGGGAGGGATCTCCAGGTGGCGCCGCAGCTCCTCGGTGATCTGCTCCGCCCCCGCCACGTGGCAGGCGGTCCCGTGGCAGACGCGCACCACGTGGCGTCCCACCGGCGACCGGCGGAACTGCGAGTAGAAGCTCGAGGTGCCGGCGATCTGGGCCGGGGTGATCTCCGTCTTCTCGCACACGTGCTTCAGGGCCTCGTCGGGGAGGTAGCGGAAGTGGGCCTGGATCGCCTGGAGGATGGGGATTGCCGCTTCCCGATCGCGCCCGAAACGATCGATCAGGCCGTCGACGAACTCCAGATCGACCGTTTCGGGTGCAATGTATCCTTCTCCTTCGCCCCGCGGCTTCGCTGTCGCCACTCCCTCCGTACCCGCATCCTCTGCCCTTCCGTTCCCCAGGGCGCCCTTGTCGCGGCCGAGATGCCGTCCGGGGCTGCTCATCTCGGCCGTGACGATCCCAAACCGCGCCGCCACCAGCTCCTCGAGCGACGGCACCCGATCCGGCCGCAGGGACTCCCACCACCTCTCCGCGGCCACGAACACCCCGCTCGCCACCAGCAGCACCCAGGCCAGCACTCGCCCCCGCGTCTCGCGGGCGACAGACGCGTCGGTCTGCCGCTTCCGCTCCTCGTGGAGCCGGGCCGCGACCTCGGGATCGCCCTTCGTCCGCCCCTCGAGCTCCACGATCCGAGCCTCGTCGGCCCCGGCGTTCCAGACGTACGCGATGTGGGTGGCGATCAGGACGCTCGCGGCGACGAACACCACGACCGTCGCCGCGACGGCGAGACCGCGCGCCACCCTCATCTGGTCGTGGGCCTCACCGACAACACGCCGGAGCCAGGCCGGGCCGCTCCCGATCGCCGTGGGCGTCGCGCTCATGGCTTCGGCGGCTCGGCCGGACTCGTGAGCGCGGACGCGGGAACGACGCTCTCGGCCGTCGCGGCGTGGTGCACCGGGCAGGAGCGGTAGCAGCGGCCGCAGGCGAAGCAGCTCGTGCGCACCGCCCGCCTCTCCTCGATGGCCCCGTAGGGGCAGGCGCTCTGGCAGAGACCGCAGTCGAGCTCGCGGTCGGGGGTGATGGAGAAGGGGCGCCAGGCGTAGCGGGAGAAGGCCGACAGCAGCGCCCCGTAGGGGCAGAGCCAGCGGCAGTAGGGCCGGCCCACGAAGACTCCGGCGATCAGCATCGCGCCCCCGAGCATCAGGAGCCAGGCGGCGCCGGTGAAGCGGAAGAGCCCCACGAAGGGATCGAAGCGGCAGATGACGAAGTCGCGCTCCACCGCCGGGAGAACCGCGAAGTAGACAGCAGCCCCGAGATAGAGCCACTTCAGCCAGCCCAGCGCCTTGTCGAGTCTCGCCGGCACCTCGACCGGCTTGAGGACCACCAGCTCCTGGATCGCGCCCAGGGGGCACACGCCGGCGCAGAACACCCGTCCGAACAGGAGCGCAGCGACCAGCGGCAAGACGAACAGAACGATGACGTAGTGGGGCACGGCGTAGGTGTGGTCGACGAGGGCCACCGCGACGTTCTGCGTCGAGCCGATGGGGCAGACGCACCCCTCGCGGTAGAAGCCGAAGTAGAGCAGGCACGCGGAGGTGAGGGCCACGAGCCAGCCGCGCTGGCGCCGGAAGATGGCCAGCCACGCGGCGAGGACGAGAGCGACGGCGAGGAGGGTGACGTCCACGACCTGCCGGAAGGCCGACAGCGGCCGGGGCCGCTGCACCTCCGGGACGACGTATCCCTCGCCGATGGTCTCCTCGGTGGGGGCCACGTCCACCGGGCGCTCGTACTGGAGGACCTCCTGGGCCCCGGCCGGACGGGGGGCGGTGGCGGCCAGGGCGAGGAGCAACCCCAGCCCCGCGGCCCGGGGGAGGTGTGGGCGGAGGACGGCACTCAGGATCATCGGCCCGTCTAGGTCGGTTCGGGACGATCGAAGGCATCCTCCGGGCAGGCCTGGGCGATCGCGCAGCGGTTGCAGTCGAGGCAGGTGTCGTGGCGCACTTCCAGGCGGATCGATCCCAGCCCGGCCGGCTCCTTGCACTCCAGCACGCAGCGGCCGCAGCCGTTGCAGAGCGTCTCGTCGATCGTGTACTCGTAGAAGTTGTTGGCGGGGTCGTCGGGATCGATCCAGCCGATGGCCTCGCGCTTGATGGCGTCGCGGGGGCAGACCTTCTCGGTGGGCAGGCCGTCCGACCCCACCGCGCTCGTGATCTGGAAGTAGGCCGGGCAGATGTAGCAGCGCCCGCAGGCCTTGAACTCGTTGACCGCGCGGACCGCGGACAGCGAGAGCACACACTCGGTGGCGCAGCGCTCGCACACCTCGACCCCCACCGCCCCGAGCCGCGAGTTGATGCATCGCTGCGCGTTGATGGACCAGGCAAACGTCGCGTTCGCCTTCATCCAGAGAAGGCCGGTGAGGCCCCCGAGGCCGGCGAGGGCGGTGCCGCGCGCGGCGTGCCCCAGGACCTCTCGGCGGGTGTGCTTCTTGCTCACGCCGTTGCCTCCCGTCCCGTCGGCTCGAATGCGCAGATCTCGAGCGTCGCGGTGTCGGCCACGTAGAGGCGACCGTGGGCGTCGACCGCCAGGTCCATGTTCTTCGCCCCGGGATCGAACACCCCGGCGGCCACCACCGTGAGCAGCTCGCCGTCCGGGTCGTAGACCTTCACCCGTGGCCCCGCCTTCTCGCTGACGATCACCCGCCCCTGGTCGTCGACCGTCAGGTTGGTGGGGTTGCAGCACCCGGGGAAGCCGGCGGGGTCCTGGCCGTCGAACCGGCCGAACCGGCCGAGGAGCGTCCCGTCCGGGGAGTAGCGCTCGACCCGGTGCATTCCCGGGTTCGCGACGTGGAGGACGCCCCCGTCGTCGACGGCGAAGTCCACGACGCCGTTGGGAATGTGGAACCCTCCCTTGCGGTGCTGGTCGCCAATGTTGTTGAGAAGGCTCCCGTCCGAGCCGTAGCGCCGGACCCAGCGGGCGGTGGCGTCGGCGAGGAACACGTCGCCGCCGCCGAAGCCGACGGCGGTCACCAGTCCGAGTCGCCCGGGATCGCGCCGGGAGTCCACACGCTCGCCTTCGGGGGAGAAGATCTCCACCTGCCCGTCCTGTCCGACCCAGACCCGACCCTCGTCGTCGACGGCGGCGCTCTCGCCCGGCTGCCCGGTGGCCCACTGCCGGAGAAGCGTGCCGTCGGGGTCGAAGACCTTCACCACCGAGTCGCCCACGGCATGGAGGCGTCCTCCACCGTCTACCGCCACGCCCCGCAAGGCCTGGCGGAACTGGTGGGGCGCGAAGCCCCGGCCCCCGAAGCGCTGCGCCAGTCGATACTCCACCGTCCTCGTCCTCACTTCCCCTTCAGGTCGAGGCAGACCATCTTCTTGAGATCGCGGATCACGAGCTTGCCGTTGGAGAGGGCCAGGGGGCCCCAGACGTCGTGGCCGTCGAGGACCTGGGCGCTGGCCAGCTCCTTGTACCCCGTGGTGCTGGCCTCGAGCAGGCGCAGCATGCCCGTCTTCCCCTCGAGGATCAGGAACATGCCGTCGGCGAGCATGAACGAGCCGAGCTCGAAGGAGGCCTTGCCCGCGCTGTCCCAGACCTGCTTGCCGTCCAGGTCGACGCAGGTGAAGAGCCCCCGCTTCTTCTTCCCCACCGCGAACATGTGGTTGTCGAAGAGGATCGGGGTCTGGACCTCGGAGTTCCACTCCTCCGGCGCGTGGACGAAGACCGGCTCGGTCGTGAAGCCGCCGCCGGCCTTCTTGACCCGGAACATGGCCCCGCCGGCGTCGTAGGCGCCGGTCACGTAGACACGCTCGGCATCCACGGCGAGGGGAGAGGGCGACACGGAGAGGTTGAACTTGAACGGGAAGTGCCACAGCTGCTTTCCGTCGGCCGCCGCCACCCCCACCGTCCCCTGCAGGACGCTGAACATGTACTGCTTGACGCCACCGAACGTGGCCGGCATCAGCGAGGAGTGGGAGAGGAGCCAGCCCTCGGGGTTGGGGGTGCTCCACAGCTCGTTTCCGGTGGCCTTGTCGAGGGCGACCACCAGCGCCTTCGTGCCCACCGGCGCGATCACCACGCGGTCCTTCTCGAGAAGGGGGCACTGGCCGTTGTACCAGGGTGGGATCTTCGAGCCGTAGTCCTGGACCAGGTTCTTGCGCCAGACCTCCGCGCCGGTGGCGGCGTCGAGGGCGTGCAGCACCGCCTTGGGGTCGAGGGAGAAGACGTGCTTTCCGTCCGTCGCCGGCACGGTGCGGGTGATGCCGTGGTTGGGGCGGATGCGACGCTTCTCCTTGAAGCGCCAGAGCTCCTTCCCGTCGGCCAGGCTCAGGCAGCGGATGAGGTACTCGGAGGTCGTCTCGTCGTAGTCGTTGAAGTAGACCTTGCCGTCGACGATGGCCGCCGCGGCGTAGCCCTGGCCGACGGGCGTCGACCAGACGACCTTCGGACCCGCGGCCGGCCAGGAGCGCAGGAGCCCCTTCTCGGCAGAGATCCCGTCGCGGTTGGGGCCACGAAACTGGGGCCAGTCGGCGGCCGGGGCGGAGGCCGAAGCCACGAAGCTGGACGCCGCGAGCGCCAGAAGCACCCGCGTGGCCACGCCTGGTTGGAGACTCTTCGCCATTCCGCCCTCCGCTCGTGGTGGTGGGGCAGCCAGCCCCCGGCACTCCCCCTCCCGAACTCTGGCACGACCGCGGAGTGCTTGAAATGGATCAAATGATTCAAGCGTGGCTTCCAGCCCGAGAGGGCCGAGAGCACCGCTTTCCGGAGCTGGGGTAGGGATCGAGGCGGCGCCTCAGGGTCCGGCGATGAAGCCGTGCTCTTCCAGGAAGCGGTCCGTTCTCTCCAGTACGCCTTCGTCGTAATAGCGGCCGTAAGCCGGGTCCCCGTCCCCGAGGTAGTGGCGGCGTCCCTCGAAGGACACGAGCTCGATCTCGTTGCCCAGGCTCCGGGCCTTCTCCACGAAGTGGCGCACGACCCAGAACGGGACCATGCAGTCCTCCTCGCCGTGGAACTCGATGGTGGGCGGCAAGCCGGCCCGGAGGTTGTGGTGAGGAGAGATGGACCAGATCTCACCGCGCCGGTCTCCCATCAGGCGATCCGCCCACGCCTCCAGGGTGTTCACGTTGCTGGAGTAGAGGACCAGGGCATCGGGTCGGGGGCTCACGGACAGATCGTCCGTGCTCTCGTTCACGTCGTCGAACAGCGCCGTGCCCAGGGCCAGCTGACCGCCCGCAGACTGGCCCGAAGCGACGACGCGCGCGGGATCCACGCGCAGGGCGGCGGCGTTCTGCCGGATCCAGCGCAGGGCGGACCGGGCGTCCTTGGTGCACTCCACCAGCGTGATGTCGGGGTGGGGGACCGTCTCGTCGGAGTTGATGGACAGGCGGTACTGGAAGGAGAGGGTGACGAAGCCCTTCTTCGCGTACCGCACGCAGGCCTCGTGAAACTCCGAGCGATCGCCGTACGCCCAGCCCCCTCCGTGAAAGAATGCCATCGCGGGGTTCCGCGGTCTCTGGCGAGCTTCAGGCGAGTAGAACACGTCGACTCGGAGGTCCGTGCCGCCCACCGACTTGTAGGTCCTCTCCTCTCGTACGGGCCCGTCGTCCTCGGCCCAGACGCTGCCGACGACGAGCAGGCCACACCCCAGTGCGACGCGAGCCGTCTTCATGAGCCCTCCCTGTTCCGCGACCGTATTGTCACCCCAGAAACCACGGGCGCCCCGAGGCCGACCGCCCCGTCCCCTGGTGTCGCTCTGTCCTCCCGCCCCCTTCCTCCCCAGCGATCGGCCATCCATGAAGAGAAGGGTCGTCATGATCGTCGCCGGCTCCCGGATCGAGAGCCCCGGTCCTGCTATCCTCCGCCACCGGTGAGACCGTGACGATCCTTCTTCCCCGGCGTTCGGACCTCGACGCCATGCTGCGCCTGGCCCTCCCGGTGGTCGTCGTCCAGGTGGGCATGATGCTCCTGGGCGTGGTGGACACCATGGTGGTCGGTCACCTCTCGTCCGAGGCGCTGGCCGCGGTCGCGCTGGGCCACGTCGTGATCATCGCCGTGTCGTCCTTCGGCGTGGGGCTCCTGCTCGCTCTCGATCCCCTGGTGTCGCAGGCGGTGGGCGCGGGGGACCAGGCGGCGGTCCGCCGTTCGGTCCAGCGGGGCCTCGCGCTGGCGGTGGCCCTCATGGCCCCGAGCACCCTCCTCCTCCTGCCCTGCGAGTGGGTCCTCACGACCCTCCGCCAGCCCCCCGAGACCGTACCGTTGGCGGCCGCCTACATTCACATCGGCATCCCGGGCCTGCTGCCGTACTACGGCTTCGTCGTGCTCCGGCAGTCGCTGCAGGCGATGGAGCGTCTCCGGCCCATCGTCACCACCATCGTGACCGTCAACCTCTTCAACCTGGTGGCCGACTGGGCCCTGGTCTTCGGCGCCGGCCCGATCCCCCAGCTCGGCCCGGTGGGCTCGGCCTGGGCCACCACCGCCGCCCGGACGCTGCTCTTCGTCGTCCTCCTGTTCCTCGGCCGCCGGGAGCTGCGGCCCCTCCTCGAACGTTTCGATCCCGAGGTCCTTCGCCTGCCGCCCCTGGCGCTCATCGTCCGCCTCGGCGCCCCCATCGGATTCCAGATCCAGCTGGAGATCCTCGCCTTCTCGGCGGTCGCGCTCCTCATGGGCCTCTTCGGCACGGTGCAGATGGCGGCTCACCAGGTGGCCATCAACCTCGCCTCCCTGACGTTTATGGTGCCCCTCGGGGTGGGGTCGGCCACCGCGGTCCGGGTGGGCCAGGCCATCGGCGCCCGGGACAGTGACGGGGCCCGGCGGGCGGCGTCCGCCGGGCTGATGATCGGGGCCGCCTTCATGTCGGTGACGGCGGCGGCCTTCCTCTTCGCCCCTGGCCTCCTCGCCTCCACCTACACCTCCGAGGAGGCGGTCCTCGCCCTGGCCGTCGTCTTCATCCCCATCGCGGGTTTCTTCCAGGTCTTCGACGGCCTCCAGGCGGTTTCGGCCGGGGCTCTCCGCGGCGCCGGCGACACCCGCGCCCCGATGCTGGTCAACATTCTGGGGTTCTGGCTCATCGGCCTGCCCACCAGCCTGATCCTCGCCTTCCCCCTCGACCTCGGGCCCGAGGGCCTGTGGTGGGGCGTCGTCGCCGGGCTCGGCTCGGTGGCGGTCTTCCTGCTCACCCGGGTCGCGTGGAGGTTTCGGGGCGACCTGTCCCGGATCCAGGTGGACTGACCTCTCTCAAGGCGCCCCCAGGTTCACCCTCACGATTTCGCGGTCGTTGCGGACCACGAGGTGGCGGTTGGCGTAGGCCGGGTGGGACCAGTGCACGGCCCCGAGCTCTCGGGCCGAGCCGGGCGACGTGGGCGCGATCAGGGGCGTGCGGTCGATCTCGCGGTAGCCGTCCGGCGTGAGGTCGGCGAGGATCAGCTCGCCCCGGTCGTTGTTGATGATGTAGCGGTCACCGTGCCGCACGATGAAGGCGGCGGCCCAGCGTGCCTTCTCTCCGACGAGATCGAGGGACTCCCAGCGTCTCTTGCCGGTCGTCAGGTCGATTCCCCGGAGCTCGCCGTAGCTGCCCACCCCGTAGATCCAGTCTCCGTCGATGACCGGGGTGGTGATGAGGGCGTGGAGGCCGTCGCTGTCGATCTCGGACAAGCCGCTGATCTGCCAGAGGGTCCGGGCCTCCGCGGCGTCTTCGGCGAGCTCGAGGAGGAGCGACCCATTGAAGAAGCACGACACCAGGAGCCGGTGGTCGGCCAGCACCGGCGTGGCCACCGTCATGCCGAGATCGACGTCGAAGGGGATCTCCCAGTGGATCTGGCCGGTTCTCGGAGCCAGCGATGCGACACCACGCGGGTGCCAGACGATGAGCTGTCGCGTGCCGCCAACGTCGAAGACCACCGGCTGGGAGTATCCGGGTTCGCTGCCGGTGTCGAGCGCGCGCCAGACCTCCCGGCCGGTCCGCTTGTCGAAGGCCACCACGAGGGCGTCGTCGTCACCCCCGACGAGGGCGATCACGAGGTCGCCCTCGACGAGGGGCGCTCCGGCCATGCCCCAGGTCGGGACCCGCGTGCCGTAGTCCTCGACGAAATCCTTCTTCCAGTGGACCTCACCGGTGTCCGCCGCGAGGCAGAAGAGCGCGCCTTTCGCTCCCAGGGCGTAGACGCGATTGCCGTCCACGGTCGGCGTCGCTCGCGGCCCGATCGCGTAGGTCGGTGCCAGGCCCGCGTAGTCGACCGGCCACTCACGCGTCCAGAGGATCTCCCCGGTCTCCTCGTCCAGCGCCAGGGCCCGCTCCGTGCCCGCCATCCCCTCTCCGGCCTCGAAGTCGGTGACGAAGACGCGCCCGTCGGCCACCGAGGGGCCGGCATAGCCCGCGCGAACGGGAGTGCGCCAGTCGTACTCGAGACCCCCCTCGGGGAAGGCCTTCAGGATGCCGGTCTCGGTCCAGACCCCGAGACGCCCCCGGCCGCGCCACTCGGGCCAGTCCTCGGCCGGGGCGGGGAGGGTGAGGGCGCAGAGCAGGAGCAGCGACGCGGGGAGCAGGGGTTTCATGGCGCCTTCATTCTGTCCCCGGTGTCCGGCCGGGCGCCACCCTCGCTCGCCGAGGAGGGGCGACGGGCGCCCAGCAGACCCCACCCGCGACGTGCTATCTACAATAGGTATGGGCAAAGCCGACACCTCGCGACGCCGATTCCTGCAGGCCGCCGCCGGGGTCGCGGCATCCTTGCCCTGGGCCACGAGGCGGGCCCGGGGAGAGGAGGCCTCTCGGCCCGTCGACGAGTGGCCCCAGTTCCGGCGGGATTCCCGCCTCACCGGGGTTGCCCCCGCGCCTCCCCTCTCCCTGGACGTCCTCTGGACCCACGAGTGCGGTGAGCTGGGCGTCGAGTCCTCTGCCGCCATCGTGGACGACACCGTCTACGTGGGCACCGTCTCCGGCCATCTCCTGGCCCTCGATCTCGAGACCGGCGAAGAGCGCTGGAGCTACTTCACCGACTCCGAGATCGGCGAGTCGTCCCCCTGCGTGGTCGGGGCGCTGGCCTACATCGGCGACCTCGACGGCTTCGTGCACGCCGTGCGCCGCGACGACGGGACGAAGGCCTGGACGTTCGAGGCGGGATCGGAGATCCGGGCGTCGCCCGTGATCCACCGGGACCGGCTCCTCATCGGATCCTACGACCAGTTTCTCTACGCCCTCGACGCGAAGACCGGGACCCGCCTCTGGGGATTCGAGACCGAGGGGCCGGTCCACTGCACGGCCGCGGTGGACTCGGGCCTCACCTACGTCTCGGGGTGCGACGGTGAGCTGCGGGCGCTGCGAGTCGACGATGGGACCCAGGCCTTCGCCGTCTCCTCCGGCGGGTACACCGGGGCCTCCCCGGCCCTGGGAGACGGATACGCCTTCTACGGCACGTTCGAGAACGAGGTCCTCGGGGTCGATCTGGAGGCGAAGCGGATCGCCTGGCGGTACGTGCACGAGGAACGGCAGTTTCCCTTCTACTCGTCCGCGGCCCTGGCCGACGGCAAGGTCGTGCTGGGCGGCCGTGACCGCATGGTGCACGCCCTCGAGGGCGCCACCGGCAAGGAGCTCTGGACCTTCGCCACCCGCGCCCGGATCGACTCGTCGCCGGCGCTGGCCGGAGGACGCGTGTACGTGGGGTCGGGCGACGGACGTCTCTACGTCCTGGACCTGGAGACGGGAGAGCTCGTGGGGGACTTCGACACCGCCTCGGCCATCAGCACGTCGCCCGCCATCGCCCGGGGCCGACTGGTCGTCGGAACCCTCGACGGCCAGCTGTACTGCCTCGGACGCCGAGGCTGATCGCCCGGCGGCTCCGTTGTCAAAAGATGTCTCTCGTCCGTGGACGAGATACCCACGGCCCCCTCGGCTCGCCTCCTGTCGCACAATACGGGGCACCCGTCCACCCGAAGACAAGGAGATCGTCATGGCCGTCGCCCGTCGTCACGTCGTCCTGGCCCCGTTGGTCCTCCTCGCCGCCGTGCTCGCGGCGCCCCCCGCCTCTGCCGCCGACTGGCCCGGTTGGCGCGGAGCGAACCGCGACGGGGTCTCCACCGAGACCGGGCTCCTTCAGGAGTGGGCCCCCGGCGGGCCGCCCCTGGAATGGAAGGCTAGCGGCATCGGCACCGGGTACTCGAGCGTCGCCGTGGTCGGGGACCGAATCTACGCGACGGGCGACAAGGGCGGCGAGCAGCAGGTCTTCGCCCTCTCCCGCGACGGAGGCGAGATCCTGTGGCGAGCGAAGCTGGGTCCGACCTTCGACGAGAGGAGAGGAAACGGTCCCCGGGGCACTCCGGTCGTCGACGACGGGCGGGTCTACGCCCTGGGCACCGACGGCGACCTCGTCTGCCTGGAAGCGGGGACGGGGAAGGAGATCTGGCGCAAGAACCTCTCCCGCGACTACGGCGGCAAGATGATGTCGCGGTGGATGTGGAGCGAGTCACCTCTCGTGGACGGCGACCGGTTGGTCTTCACTCCCGGGGCGTGGAACGCGGGCCTGGTGGCCGTCGACAAGGTCACCGGCAAGGACATCTGGCGCTCCGTCATCCCCGAGATCGGTGCCGAAGGAAAGGACGGCGCCGGCTACTCGAGCATCGTGGTGTCGAACGGTGCCGGCGTGAAGCAGTACGTCCAGCTCATGGGTCGGGGCCTGGTGGGGGTCCGCGCGTCCGACGGCAAGTACCTGTGGGGCTACAACCGGGTGGCCAACGACGTGGCGAACGTGGCCACGCCCATCGTCCGCGGGGACCTCGTGTTCGGGTCGACCGGCTACCAGACCGGCTCGGTCCTCCTCGAGCTGGAGCGCGCCGGCGACGGGGTGAAGGCGAGAGAGCGCTACTTCCTCGACGCCAAGACGCTCCAGAACCACCACGGCGGCCTCGTCCTGGTGGGAGATCACCTGTACGCAGGTCACGGGCACAACAAGGGGTTCCCCATCTGCGTGGAGCTCGAGTCGGGCAAGGTCGCCTGGGGAGGCAACATCAGGAACGCGGGCACCGACTCGGCCACCGTCCTCTACGCCGACGGGCGGATCTACTTCCGCTACCAGAACGGAGTCCTGCTCCTGATCGAAGCGAGCCCCGACGGCTACGTCGAGAAGGGCTCCTTCGAGATCCCCGACGTCACGGGCCCGAGCTGGCCCCACCTGGCGATCGCCGACGGGCGACTCTACGTTCGCGAGCAGGACAACCTCTACTGCTACGACGTGCGGGCCGACCGACGCTCGGCGTCAGTCGCTCGCGACTGACGCCCCTCGCATGCTTCCCGTGCCCACGACTCCTTTCCCGCTGTTCTCTGAGAGGACTGCCCCGTGACCACATCTTCTGCCCCCACCCCCGGGCCCGCCCGACGGCCGCTCACTCTCACCGAGTGGCTGATCTGCGCCGTGGCCGCCCTCGGCTTCGCCTTCGACATCTACGAGCTCCTCATGCTGCCGCTCATCGTGCGGCCGGCCCTCCTGGAGCTGTCGGGAGTGACCCCGGGCACCCCCGAGTTCAGCCACTGGGTCGGGCTCCTCTTCTACGTGCCCGCGCTCTGCGGCGGCGCCTTCGGCCTCCTCGGGGGCTACCTCACCGACCTCTTCGGCCGTCGCCGTGTCCTCGTCTGGAGCATCCTGCTGTACGCCTTCTCGGCCCTGGCCGCCGCCTACTCCACGTCGCCGGAGATGCTCCTGTTCTTCCGCTGCACGACGTTCGTGGGCGTGTCGGTCGAGTTCGTGGCGGCGGTGGCCTGGCTGGCCGAGCTGTTCCCCGACCCGAAGCGTCGCGAGGCCGTCCTGGGCGGCACCCAGGCCTTCTCTTCCCTCGGGGGGCTCATGGTGACCGGGGCCTACTTCCTCGCCGTCACCTACGCCGACTCCCTGCCGGCGATCCTCGGTGAGCACCAGGCCTGGCGCTACACGCTGGTCTCCGGCGTCATCCCGGCCCTGCCCCTCATCCTCATTCGTCCCTTCCTGCCCGAGTCGCCGGCGTGGCGCGAGAAGAAGGCCGCGGGCACCCTCAAGCGCCCGAGCATCGCTGCCCTCTTCCAGGGCGATCTGCGAAAGACCACCCTCGTCACCACCCTCATGTTCGCGTGCAGCTACGGCGCCGCCTTCGGGGCGATCCAGCACGTGCCGCGCATGGTTCCCGGGCTGCCCGAGGTCGTCGACCTGGCCCGGCCCGCCCAGGAGAAGGTCATCAGCGCCGTCCAGGCGTGGCAGGAGTTCGGTGGCCTGACCGGCCGTGTCCTGCTGGCCATCCTCGCCGTCGTCGTCGTGTCCCGGCGCCGTCTGCTGCGGATCTTCCAGGTGCCCGGACTCGTCCTCGTGCCCTTCGTCTTCTACTACGCCGCCACCTCGAACCTCGGGATGCTGAAGTGGGGGATCTTCCTCGTGGGGCTGATGACGGTGGCCCAGTTCAGCTTCTGGGGCAACTACCTGCCCCGGGTCTACCCGACCCACCTCCGGGGGACAGGGGAGGGCTTCGCCGCCAACGTGGGCGGGCGGATGATCGGGACGTCGGCCGCTCTCGTCACCACGACGCTCGTCGGCTACATGCCGGGCACGTCGCCCCCGATGAAGCTCGCCTACGCCGCGGCAATCGTGGGCACCACCGTCTACCTCGTGGGCTTCACCGCGAGCTTCTTCCTGCCCGAGCCGAAGGAGCAGACGCTCCCGGACTAGCGCCGGCTTCCTGACCAGGGGGGCCGAACGCCGCGGTGGCCGGTGGCGTCTGGTCTAATAGGGAAGCCCATGAGCCAGTCGCTGGAGGCCACGGTCGAGGGCGTCGTGCCCGGGGTCGAAGACGCCGACCTCGACGCGGAGTTCGAGGAGCGCCTGAAGGACTCGGGGGCGCTCGCCTTCCGGGTCGCCTACGGCGTCCTCCGACACCGCGAGGACGCCGAGGACGTGGCCCAGGAGGCCCTGGCCCGGGCCTACCAGAGCTTCGGCCGCCTGCGCGACCGGGCCCGCTTCCGATCCTGGCTGGTCCGGATCTGCTGGCGCCTGGCCCTCGACCACCAGCGCGCGGCGACCCGACGGGTGCGACGGGAGCAGGAGTCCCCGGTCGCCGCGGGGCCCAGCGACGGGGAGCCGGCGCCCTGCGACAACGAGCTCCGGGCCCGGCTCTGGGAGGCGGTCGACGCCTTGCCTCAGAAGCTGCGCCAGGTGGTGGTGCTGGCCGGGATCCAGGGGCACGACCTGAAACAGGTCGGCGAGCTGCTCGGGATCCCCCACGGGACGGTCCGGTCCCGGATGCACCAGGCGAGAAGACGACTCGCGGAGGCCCTGAGATGAGGTGCCAGGAATTCGAGAGCGGGCTGTACGCGGCCGCCGCGGGTGCGAGCTCCCCCGAGGTGGCGGCCCATCTCCCCACGTGCGAGTCCTGCCGCGCGGCCCTGGCCCGCGAGCAGACCCTCCTCGACCGCATCGACTCCGAGCTGGAGGAGTCGCTCGAGATCCAGCCTTCCCCGGCCTTCCTCCCCGCCGTGAGGCGACGCGTGGCCGAGGTGAGGGCCCAGCGGGAAACGGCACGTCGCTGGTGGCTGGTGCCGGCGCTGGCGACCCTGGCCGGAGTCCTGGTGGTGGGACATCTGCTGAGAGACGCCACGCCGACTCCCACGACCGCTGTCCCCGGCCCGTCTGGTCCGGCCGAGCGCCCGCTCGGTCCCGTCGCCGAGGCGCTCGAGCCGGAGACGACTCGCGCCCCGGAGGCCGCGCCGGCGCCGAGCCCCCGGGAGGTTGCGGTCGACAAGCATCGGGTGGTCACCCTGCAGCCGCGACAGGGGGATGCCGAAACGCCATCCACGCCCCGTGTTGTCGTGCCCCCCGAGGACGCCGAGGTGGTGCGCCGCCTGGCGCGACGCCTGCGGGGGCATGCGGCCCGGACCGCGGTCATGGGTCCTGACGTGGAGGGTCCTTTCGATTTCGCCCTGAAGCCGATCGAGGGCCAGCAGGAGGTGGTGACGATGGACCGCCGCGGTGAATGGGGGAAGGAGCCCCGATTCGCGGAGCCGTTATCGTTCGAACGGACGGTCGAGAAGGCAGGGAGGGAGACATGAGGATGACGCGGACGTTTGTGTGGAGCGCTCTGGCCCTGGTGCTGGCTGTTCCGGCGGTGTTCGCGGACGAGGCTGTCGAGGCCCAGCCCCCCGAGGAGCCCCAGACGCTCCTCCGCCTCGACGTCGTCATGACCCGGTCGAAGGGGGACGCCGTGGTGGCCCGCCTTCCCTACAGCATGCTTCTCAATACCGGTGGAGACGTGGCGCGTGTGTATGGCGGCATCCAGCTCCCGATCGTGGTCCAGCACCAGGGCTCGAACACCGTGATGTTCAAGAACGCCGGGGGCAACGTCTCCGCCAGGGCCTGGGCCCTCGACGACCGCCGCTTCAAGCTGGCGCTCTCCACCGAGCTCGGTGGGGTGTACCCGGCTAACGGCGACGCTGCTTCGGAGGCGACCGAGGGGCCGCCGTCGGCCCCGGTGCTCCGCAGCTTCTCCACCGAAGCGACGGTGACCCTCGGGGACGGCGAGAGCACCCGGCTCTCCGACAGCGCCGACCCCATCACCGGGGAGACCGTCCGGACCGAGGTAACCCTCCACGTGGCGGAGTAGGGCTGCCGCGTGCCTACTTCTTCCGCGTGTAGGTGATCCGCATCCCCAGCGTCTCGTTGCCGTCCGGGCCGATGTTGTGCATCTCCATGACCCGGGTGTCGGCGTCCTTGATCGTCGAGGTCGACTTCGACTTGGTGATGTTGCCGCTCATGTCCGGCCCCTCCATCCACCCGGTCATCGTCTTCGTGGCCGGGTCGTAGGTGCTCTCCGAGAGTGAGAGCCCCTGGGTCATGGAGTCCATCCAGGTGCCGACGTACCTCTTCTTCGTCGCGTCCCAGGTGTCGGTGCCGTGGCCCTCGAAGGTGGCGCCCATGAAGCTCCCCGTGAAGTCACTGATGAGACACAGCCCTCCGCAGCCGACGCGGTTGACCTCGGTGCCGGTGGACACCGCCGGCTCGCCGGGACCCATGAAGGTCTCGACCTTCGCCTCCCAGGTGCCGGCGACGTCCTTGAAGACGGCGTGTTCCGGGCCCGGCTTGGGCAGGGGGGGCATCTCCTGGGCGGTCGCGATGCCCGCCAGGGCGCCGACGAGGGCACACACGACCGCAAACGCGCTCAGTCTGGTCACGGCAATCCTCCTTGTGCTGGTTGGGGTCTGGCTTCCGTGATTGTGCTGGAGAGAGACGCTCGAGGCAAGGGTCTTCTTCGCCTTCCGCAGCGCGGCTGAGCGAGCGCTCCGACCGACGTGAAGGCGGGGAGCGTCAGTGTTGCGGCTGGATCCTCACCGGCAGACTCACCTCGACGGAGGCGGGCTTCAGGCACACCACGTCGTTGCAGGCCTGGTACCGCAGCACCCCCTCGAGCAGCACCTCGACACTCTTCCCGTCCAGAGCGGAGCGGGACGCCTCGAGCGGGATGCGGATCTGAACGGTCCCTTCGTAGATCGAGAGGTCGCTGTCGGCGCCCCGGAGCCGGTGGGGCTTGCCCGGCGGGTACCCGATGGGGCCCACGCGCACCCGCTCGTCGTCCTCGAGATCGAGGCTCGCCGGGATCAGGAAGGGCTCGGCCGCGGGGTTTGCCTGGATGCGGAAGCCCTCCGCGACGGTCGCGGTGAGCCGGGCCTCAGCCTCCCCGCCGGCCACCACCGCCACCTGCCCGGGCTCTCTCACCGTCACGATCACCTTCGGAATCGCCGACGCCTGCGCGGTCAGGATCAGGAGGGCGGCGGCGATCATTGCCCGTCTTGCGCCAGCAGCTCGTCCAGACGGGCCTGGAGTGCGATCAGCTTCGCGTCGAAGTTCGCGGAGTCCAGGAGCGAGTAGAAGCGGATCTTCCCCGCGGGGTCGATGATCAGGTTCGAGGCGATGGGCACCTGGTCCCGGGGCAGGTCGGGCACCGCGTCGGGCGGCGCCCAGGGGGACGTGGCGGTGCCGTCGGGGTCGTGGAGGACGGGGAAGCTGAACTTCCACCTCTCCGCCCAGCCCTTCGCGACCTCGGGTGTCTCCATCACGTCGACGACCAGGGCCTGCACGCCCCGGTCACGGTACGTCTGCTGCAACGTCTCGAGATGCGGAGCCTCCGCATTGCAGAACGGTCACCAGCTGGCCCCGAAGTGCAGGACGACGAACTGCCCGCGGAAGTCCTCGAGGGAGTGCGTCTCGCCAGTCCGGACCTCGTTGAGGCTGAACGCAGGCGCTGGCTCGCCGAGCATGACCGCCGCCGGATCCTCGGCCCCCGCGAGCGGGCCCACGAGCATCAGGGCCAGGGCCGACCCGACTGCACCGACTCTCTTCACTTCCACCTCCCGGGAGCGCCCCCGAGCGTCGACCTTCGCCGGAACGATTCCGCTGTCAGGAACTCCTGTCGTCATTGTACCGGGGTTCCCTCGGCCGGGCTCGGTCCGCGCAGCCGACCTCATAGCCGAAGCGACGCCAGGACCTCTCGGGCGGTGAAGCGCTTCACCGCCCGCGGGCCTCCGCCTGAAGACGGGTCGTCCAGGAGCAGGCGTCTCGGCTCTTCGCTAGGCCCCGCTCACTCGGACGGCAGGCGGCCCTCGATCTCCCGCACACGTCCCTCGAGATCGTCGAGGCGACGCCGGAACTCGCCAGCCTGCTCGCGAAGGTCCTCACGGTCCGAGCTGTCACGCTCGATTCGGGATTCGAGCCGCGCGATTGCGCTCTTGATGTTGGCCATCTCCTTCTCGAGGCGAGCGACGGAAGCCTTCAGGGTGCCGACATCCGCTTTGAGGGTGCCGACATCCGCTTTGAGGGTGCCGACATCCGCCTCGAGGCGGGCCATCCCCGCCTTGAGCATCTCGTACTCCTGCTCCAGGCGGTCGAGGCGTTGGTGGATGGCGTCGAAACGGCCATCCAGGTCGAGCTTGAGTTCGACCTGGAACTCGCGAAAGGAGTTCCGCAGCTCTTCGCGGAGCCGTTGCTCCATTTGAGCCAGAGCATTCAGGATTGGGTCAGCTGCAGTCATCATGGTTCTCCCACGCCGCCCGACGCGGGAGAGAACGGCGGTGCGTGCCGATAGTCTACCTCCCGAATGGGCGCCCCGGGTCCGGTCTTGTCGATGGACCCAACTCTGTCCAGACAGAGTTCAGCTTCGCCCTGACAGGATGAGCCTCACGCAATCGGGGTAGAATCCGCGGAAACGGTCGCGAGCTTCTCTTCTCATCGGGCCGCGGGAGCGGAACGATACGCCTGCACCGCAAGCGGCTGGGCGGGAGCGAGCCGGCCTCCCTCCTCGCGGAGGCTTCCGTGAACACGTGGGCGGAAGGCGTGTCGCCCGACGGGAAGTGGCTTCTCTACCTGCCCAACCCCAACCAGACCATCTGGGCGTTGCCCCTGGACGGCTCCGGAGAGGCCGAGCTGCTGGTGAAGGCGGACTACGCGTTCGACGAGCCCCAGGTCTGGCCCGACGGCCGCTGGCTGGCCTACGGGGCGCAGGAGACGGGGGAATGGGAGGTGTACGTCAGGCCCTTCCGGCGGGAAGGAGAGCGGGTGCGGGTCTCCACCACGGGCGGCGGTCAGCCGCGCTGGCGGGGCGACGGCCGGGAGCTCTTCTACGTGACGGCCGAGGAGCGGGTCTGGAGGTTCAACGTCGTCCTGAACTGGCCCGAGCTGCTGGAATGAGGAGCCGGTAGGGGGTCACGGTGCTGACACCGCGCCAGCTCGTGGACCAACTGCGGTAGGGATCCGCCCGTTCAGGACGCAGAACGACATCCCGTTGGCCGAAAACGACAGCTCATTTGCCTTCGACAACAGCTCGTGGCAAGAAAGCAGGCCATGAAGCTCCCGAACGACCGCCTGCTGCTGCACCTGGCGCGGGATCGGCGC
>JAJDNS010000026.1 GCA_022340585.1 Acidobacteriota bacterium | reverse complement strand
GAGGAAGCGATCATCACCGTCCCCGCCTACTTCAACGACCCCCAGCGCCAGGCCACCAAGGACGCCGGGCTGATCGCCGGGCTCAAGGTCTCCCGCATCATCAACGAGCCCACCGCCGCCGCCCTGGCCTACGGCCTCAAGTCCTCGGGAGGGGACGGCAAGATGGTGGCCGTCTTCGACCTGGGCGGAGGCACCTTCGACATCACGATCCTCGAGATGGCGGAGGGGCTGTTCCAGGTCCGGGCCACCGGAGGCGACACCTACCTCGGAGGGGAGGACTTCGACCAGCGGATCATCGACTGGCTGATCTCCGAGTTCCAGACGGAGACCGGCATCGACCTCAAGCAGGACCGGATGGCCCTCCAGCGCCTCAAGGAAGCCGCGGAGAAGGCCAAGTGCGAGCTCAGCACCGCCCAGCAGACCGAGATCGTCCTGCCCTTCATCTCCGCTGACGCTTCGGGCCCGAAGCACCTCAACACCGTGCTCGCCCGAGACAACTACGAGACCCTCACCGCCGACCTTCTCGAGCGCACGGTGGAGCCCTGCCAGCGCTGCCTCGCCGACGCCGGTCTCGAGCGAGAGCAGATCGACGAGGTCCTGCTGGTGGGAGGACAGACCCGGGCCCCGAAGGTGACGGAGCTGGCCAAGAAGGTCTTCGGCCGCGAGCCGAACCGTGCCGTCAACCCCGACGAGGGCGTGGCGATGGGAGCGGCCATCCAGACCGGCATCATCCAGGGCGAGGTCAAGGACCTCGTCCTCCTCGACGTCACTCCCCACACCCTGGGCATCGAGACGAAGGACGGCACGTTCACGTCCCTCATCGAGCGGAACAGCACGATCCCCACGCGCAAGAGCCGGGTCTTCACCACCGTCGCCGACAACCAGACCCGGGTGGAGGTGCACGTTCTCCAGGGCGAGAGCGACATGTCCGCCTACAACAAGAGCCTGGCCAAGTTCGAGCTCACCAACATCCCCCCGGCCCCCAAGGGGGTGCCCCAGGTCGAGGTCTCCTTCGAGATCGACGTCAACGGCATCGTGTCGGTCTCGGCCCAGGACCAGGCCACCGGCCGCAGCCAGTCCATGGTCATCCACCCCTCGGGCGGTTTGAGCCAGGAGGAGGTCAGCCGCCTGGTCGAGGAGACGCGAGGCCAGGAGCTCGAGGAGCGCAACCGCAAGGACCTCGAGGCCGTGGTCCGTCAGCTGGACGGGCTCGTCGCCAACACCATGCGGTCGGTGCAGGCCCTGGAGGGGAAGCTCAGCGAGGAGGAGCAGCAGCGCATCCTCGAGTCCATCGAGCAGGCCAAGGCGGCCAAGGGCGGAGGCGACATCGAGGAGCTCAAGAGCCGGTTGGCGGACATGGAGAAGGCGGCCACCGTCATCGGCCAGGCCATGCTCCGTCCGTGACGCTCGCCCGGCCGGCTTCGACCCGCTCCGCCTGAGGTCACATGGCTGCCAAACGCGACTACTACGAGATCCTGGGCCTGCCCCGCAACGCCTCCGAGCAGGAGGTGAAGTCCGCCTACCGGCAGCTGGCGCTCAGGTACCACCCGGACCGGAACCCCGGGGACGCCCACGCCGAGGAGCGATTCAAGGAGGCGGCGGAGGCCTACGGAGTCCTCGGGGACGCGGAGAAGAGAAGGCGATACGACACCTACGGCCACGCCGGGGTCAGCGGCGTCGGGGGAGCGGGCTTCGACCCGACCATCTTCGCGGACTTCAGCGACATCCTCGGCGACTTCTTCGGGTTTGGCGACCTGTTCGGTCGCCGGCGGGGACCGCGTCGGGGCGCCGACCTGCGCTACAACCTCGAGATCTCCTTCGAGGAGGCAGCCTTCGGGACCGAGACGCAGATCAGGATTCCGCGGGCCGAGCCCTGCAAGGAGTGCTCGGGGTCGGGGGCGGCTCCGGGCACCAAGCCCTCCACCTGTCCCACGTGCGGAGGCGCCGGGCAGGTGACCTTCCAGCAGGGCTTCTTCAGCGTCGCTCGCTCGTGCAGCCACTGCCGGGGCAGCGGCCGCATCGTCACCGAGGAGTGCTCGACCTGTCGCGGAGAGGGTCACGTCACGAACGAGCGGACGCTCCAGATCAAGGTCCCGCCCGGAGTCGACAGCGGCAGCCAGCTCCGGATCACCGGAGAAGGAGAGTCGGGACCGCTGGGCGGGCCCAGCGGCGACCTGTACGTCGTCCTGCGGGTGAAGGAGCACGCGCTCTTCCGCCGCGACGGGACCCACCTCTTCTGCGAGATCCCGGTGAGCTTTCCCCAGGCGACCCTGGGCGCCACCCTGGACATTCCCACTCTCGAGGGGGGCAAGGCGAAGCTGACGGTTCCCGAGGGGACCCAGTCGGGCAGCGTCATCCGCCTCCGGGGCGAGGGGGTTCCCCAGCTCGGTGGTCGCGGGCGGGGCGACCTCCACGTTCTCGTGCGAGTCGAGGTTCCGACTCGTCTCACCTCCGAGCAGCGCAAGCTCGTCGAGGAGCTCGCCGAAACGCTGCCCACTCCCGACATGGAGAGCAAGGAGAAGTCGCTCTTCGAGCGGATGAAGGACATCTTCGGCTGATCCGGACCCGACCATGCACGCCTTTCGAGTGACCGTGCCCGAGGTCGACGAGGACCGGGCCACGGCACTGCTCTGGGAAGCAGGCACTGCCGGCATCGAGGTCGCCGCCGCCCCGGGAGGACGAACCGCCCTTCTCGCCTACTTCCCTGCCGAGACGAGCCTCGCCGCCCTCGAGGAGACCCTCGCGGACGCGACAATCGAGGCGGTGGCGGTGCCCGAGGTGGACTGGGTGGCTCGCTTCCGTGAGACCTTCCGTGCCTTCCGCGTCGGGGGCTTCGCCGTTGCCCCTCCCTGGGACCGCCCGGCCGACGACGGGAACCTCATCGTGGTCGATCCCGGCCGCGCCTTCGGCACGGGGACGCACGAGAGCACCCGGCTGTGCCTCGGGGTCCTCGAGGACCTCGCCGGCGCTCGCGCTCTGGGCCGGGTGATCGACGTCGGCACCGGCACCGGGATCCTGGGCGTGGCCGCCCTGCGCCTCGGGGCCCGCCTCGCGGTCGCCACCGACATCGACCCCGACGCCACCGCTTCGGCGATCCACCACGCCACCCTCAACCGGGCCCCGCTCCGGGTCGTGCGTGGGGACGGCGCCGGGCCTTTTTGCCCCGGCGCCTTCGACGTCGTCCTGGCCAACCTGACCGCGCCGCTTCTCGTCACCCACGCCACCTCGATCGCCGGGCTCCGAAGGCGAGGAGGTGCCCTCGTCCTCTCCGGCCTCCTCGACTCGGACCGGCCGGAGGTGCAGGCGGCCTACGGCGCCTGTGGCCCGTTCGACGTGCGCCTCGACGGCGAGTGGGCCGCCCTCGTGTACCGGGGGCAGCCGTGAGCCGTCCCCGCTTTCACGTCCCCGGGGCCGCCCCCGGGGCCCGGGTCGTCCTGCCCGAGCACACTGCCCACCACGCTCGCGAGGTCCTGCGCCTGCGTCCCGGTGCCTCCGTCCTGGTGTTCGACGGTCGGGGCACGGAGTTCACCGCGACCCTGGACAAGGTCACGCGCCGCACGGTCTCGGCGCGCCTCGGGCCACCGGCGGCAACGCGACCGGAGTCGCCGCTGCGTCTCGTTCTCGCGCTGTCCGCGTTGCGAGGCGACCGCATGGAGCTGGTGATCCAGAAGGCCACGGAGCTCGGGGTCACCGAGATCTGGCCGGTGGTCACGGCGCGGACCGACGCCGCGGCCCGCCCGGCCCTGAAGGGCTCTCGCGACAAACGGTGGGACCGGGTGGTCACCGGCGCCGCCGAGCAGTGCGGGCGTGCGACGATCCCCCACCTCGAGCACACCACGACCCTGGACCGCTTTCTCGAGCACCCGTTCGACGGCACGCGAGCGGTTCTGCGCGAGGTGGGGGATCACCCCCCGCTCGCCGCCGTGGAGCCTCCGAGCTCGCTTCTGCTCCTCGTCGGCCCCCCCGGCGGATTCGAGACAGGGGAGGCCGAGCAGCTTCAGGGGGCCGGGTTCCTCCCCATCTCCCTGGGCCCCCGTATCCTCCGCTCGGAGACCGCCGCCATCGCCGTCGTGGCGCTGGCCCAGGCGCTCTGGGGCGACCTGGGTCCTTCGGCTCCCTGATCCCCATCGCCGCGGCTCTCACGCGCTCGGGCGCGTGGGCTCGCGGGCCTTCTTGGGCGCGGGTGACTCGGGAAGGGGTCGCGGCAGAGAGTGGACGCGGCCGAAAGGAGTGGCCCGGCGCCGCGCCAAAGGCGCGGCCAGGTCCGCTCGCCTCACGCGCCCTGCGCGCTTGGACACCCTGGTACGGGGTCTGACCCCGTTCCCTGCCGGCTCCCGGCCTACCCCATTGCCTGAAGCGCGGTGATCGCCGCGATGTCGGCGAAGTCCTGGACGGAGCAGCCCCGCGAGACGTCGTTCACCGGCATCCGGAGGCCCTGGAGGATGGGCCCGAAGGCCGCGGCCCCGCCGAGACGCTCCGTGATCTTGTAGGCGATGTTCCCGGCATTGAGGTCCGGGAAGATGAAGACGTTCGCCTTCCCCTCCAGGGGGCTGTCCGGGCACTTCTTCGCCGCGACCGCGGGGACGATGGCGGCGTCGAACTGCATCTCGCCGTCGACGAGGAGGTCGGGCTCGGCATTGCCGACGAGGGCCACCGCCTCCTTCACGCGGTCGATGGAGACGTCCTTGGCGCTGTCGCGGGTCGAGAAGGACAGGAACGCGACCCGTGGCTCGTGGCCGAAGGCCCGGGCGCTCCGGGCGGTGGCCCGGGCGATCTCGGCCAGGGTCTCCGCGTCGGGGGAGATGTTCACCGAGCAGTCGGCGTAGAAGTAGGTCTTGTCCGGCCAGGCCATGATGAAGACCGAGGAGGCGCGCTTGAAGCCCTCCGCCATCTTGATGATCTCGAAGGCGGGGATGAAGGGCTTGGTCTCGCTGTTCAGCCCGGAGACCATTCCTACCGCGTCTCCCGCCCGCACCGCGAGGGCCGCGAAGAAGTGTGGGAAAGCCACGCGCTCTCGTGCCTTCTCCGGGGTCATGCCCTTGTGCTTCCGGAGCTCGACGTACTCGGCCTCGAACGCCTCGCGCTTCGGGTCCGTCGCCGGGTCGCGGACCTCGACTCCCTCCAGGGAGACGCCCAGGGACCGGGCCTTCTCCTCGACGCCGTCGGCGGGACCGATGAGCACCGGAACGACCAGGTCCCGCTCCTGCAGCCAGGCCGCGGCCCGGATCGCACGCTCCTCGAGGCCCTCGGGGTAGACCACCCGCGCCCCGCGTCCCTTCACCTTCTCGTAGACCGTCTCCATGAAGCTCATCGCAGCGTTCTCACCGCTCCTTTCCTCCTGATCATATGCCACCGTCGCGCGGCCGGGAATGGGGCATCGGCACCATCGGGCCCCCCGTCCCCCGGTGCTATACTCGCCGCGCTCCATGTTCCTCCTGGGACAGACGGTCGGAAAGTACCAGATCCTCTCCAACCTCGGGTCCGGCGGATTCGGGACGGTTCTGCTCGCTCGCGACACCTGGATCGACAAGAAGGTCGCGATCAAGGTCCCCCACCGCCAGCGGGGAGACTTCGACGAGCTGCTCCAGGAGCCGCGCCTCCTCGCTGCCCTCGACCACCCGAACATCGTGGGGATCCTGACCGCCGAGCGGGTGGAGGACACCTTCTTCATCGTGATGGAGTACATCAAGGGCGAGAGCCTCGAAGGGGTCCTGGACCGGGAGAAGTCCCTGGACGTCCCCCGGGCCCTGGCCTACGCGCTCCAGATCCTCAAGGGCGTGGAGCACGCCCACGAGGCCCAGATCCTCCACCGTGACCTTCGACCGGCCAACGTGCTGATCTCCGAGAGCGGCGCGGTCAAGGTGGCCGACTTCGGCACCTCACGATTCCTCGAGCGCTCCCACGCCACGACGGTCATCGGGAGCCCGCCGTTCATGGCCCCGGAGGCCTTCCAGGGGCGGGCGGTGCTGGCGTCCGACATCTACTCGGTCGGGGTGATGCTGTACCAGATGCTCACCGGGCAGCTTCCCTACTTCAGCCCCAACCCGGCGCAGATCGAGAAGCTCGTGGCTCAGGGCCGCTGCACGCCCCCCCGGCTGCGCAACAACCAGATCCCGAAGGAGATCTCGGACATCGTGATGAAGAGCCTGGCGCCGGAGGTGCCCGAGCGGTACCAGCGGGCCTCCGAGCTCCTCGACGATCTGTCCACGGCGGCGGAGATCGACCACACCGCCTCCGAGATGGAGGACATCCGTCGACGCCTCCGTGCCCGCGAGGTCCCCCGGAAGGGATTCTGCTGGCACTGCCGCAAGCCTCTGCACGCCCGCTCCGACACGTGCGCGTTCTGCGGCGAGACGCAGTAACCGCGCACGCTAACCCCCTGACATTCAGGCACTTCGCCGCTCCAGTCGATTGACAGGGTCCGGCCCGGACGGCTAGAATGCCCCCGTCATGTCATCTCCGCGATCCGACGTCATCTGGATGAACGGGACGCTGGTCCCCTGGGACGAGGCCACGATCCACGTGGGGGCGCACGTGGTCCACTACGGGTCGGCCGTCTTCGAGGGGATCCGCTGCTACACCACGCCCGAGGGCCCGGCCATCTTCCGCCTCGACGCCCACATGGAGCGGCTGTTCAACTCGGCAAAGGTGTACTGGATGGAGCTCCCGTGGTCCCCCGAACAGCTCAACGAGGCGATCCTCGAGACGATCCAGGCCAACCGACTCCAGTCCTGCTACATCCGCCCGGTGGCCTACCGCGGGTTCGGGCAGCTGGGGGTCAACCCCCTCGACTGTCCCGTCGAGGTCGCGATCCTGGTCTGGGAGTGGGGCAAGTACCTGGGCGCCGAAGCCCTCGAGCAGGGGGTGGACGTCTGCGTGAGCTCCTGGAACCGCCTCGCCCCCAACACGCTGCCGGCCATGGCCAAGGCCGCGGCCAACTACATGAACTCCCAGCTCATCAAGGTGGACGCGGTCAAGGGCGGCTTCGTCGAGGGCATCGCCCTCGACTCCCAGGGGTTCGTCTCCGAGGGAAGCGGCGAGAATCTCTTCGTGGTGTCGAAGGGCCGCCTGATCACGCCCCCCCTCGTCTCGTCGGTGCTCCCGGGCATCACCCGCGACACCGTCATCACCCTGGCCGGGCGTCTCGGCGTTCCCGTCGACGAGAAGGCCATCCCCCGGGAGATGCTCTACCTCGCGGACGAGCTGTTCTTCACTGGCACCGCGGCCGAGGTCACGCCGATCCGATCGGTCGACCGGCGGACGGTGGGGGCCGGGAGGCGAGGGCCGATCACCGAGTCCCTCCAGAAGGCCTTCTTCGACGTGATCGAGGGCCGGATCGGGGACGAGCACGGGTGGCTGACGCCCGTGCCCGCGACCACCGCGGTCGCAGGGAGCTAGGGGGAGGCAAGGCCGGGGCCCCGGGCCCCGGCGGAGAGAGCGGCATGCACATCAACGACCTGTTGAAGATGGCGTCGGAGCGCAAGGCTTCCGACCTCCACCTCAAGGTGGGCTCGCACCCCGTTCTGCGGATCAACGGGGAGCTGATCCCGCTGGTGGAGACCAAACGGCTCATGCAGGAGGACACCATCGCCATGGCGTTCTCCATCATGAGCAACCGTCAGAAGCAGAAGTTCAAGGAGAACCTCGAGATCGACATCGCGTACTCCGTGCCCGGGCTCGGGCGGTTCCGCTGCAACGTCTTCCAGCAGCGCGGCACGGTGGGGCTGGTTCTGCGCGTCATCCCGGTGAAGATCATGACCGTCCGGGAGCTGGGGCTCCCCACCGTCCTCGAGAAGATCGCGGCCGAGCAGCGCGGGCTCATCCTGTGCACCGGGACCACCGGGTCGGGCAAGTCCACGACCCTGGCCGCGATGATCGACTACATCAACTCGCAGCGCTGCGAGCACATCATCACCATCGAGGACCCCATCGAGTTCCTCCACCGCGACAAGAAGTCCATCGTCAACCAGCGCGAGGTCGAGGTCGACACCCGCAGCTTCGCCGCCGCGCTCAGGAGCGCGCTCCGCCAGGACCCCGACGTCATCCTGGTCGGTGAGATGCGCGACTACGAGACCATCGAGACGGCGATCACCGCGGCGGAGACCGGCCACCTCGTGCTCTCCACCCTCCACACCCTGGATGCCACCGAGACCGTCAACCGCATCATCTCGGTGTTCCCGCCGCACCAGCAGAAGCAGATCCGCCTCCAGCTGTCGGGGGTCCTCAAGGCCGTCATCTCCATGCGCCTCATCCCCCGGGCCGACGGCCACGGCCGGGTCCCCGCGGTGGAGGTGATGATCACGACCCCGTTCATCCGCGACTGCATCATCAACAAGGACAAGACCAAGCTCATCCACGAGGCCATCGCCGCCGGCGTGTCGCAGTACGGGATGCAGACGTTCGACCAGTCGATCTTCCAGCTCTACAAGAAGGAGCTGATCAGCTACGACGAGGCCCTGCGCCGGGCGAGCAATCCCGACGAGTTCAAGCTCAAGATCCAGGGCATCCAGTCGGCGTCGGACATGGCCGCCGAGGAGATGGAGCGCACGATGCAGTCCTTCGACCTGGAGTCGTAGGCAGGCCATGCCCGCGCCCGCCGGGTCTTCGCCCTCCGCCTACCAGCGGGCGCTTCGGCGGCTCGCTCGCCGGGACCACTCGGAGGCAGAGCTGCGCCGGGCCCTGGCCACCCGGGGGCACTCGGACGAGGAGATCGACGAGGCCATGTCCCGCCTCCGCGCCCAGCGCTACGTCGACGACGACACGTTCGCCGAGCGCTTCGCCCGGAGCCGGCTCTCCCACTACGGGCAGGGCCAGGCCCGGATCCGGCAGGGGCTTCGGCTCCGGGGCGTGGGCCGGGAGGAGATCGAGAACGGTCTCGTCGCCGCCCTCGAGGACGTCTCGGAGGACGAGGTCCTCGACCGGACGGCCCGACGGTACTGGAGGCAGCACACCAGGGTGGAGCCGGCCCGGCGCCTGCCCCGGCTCTGGGCGTTCCTCCTCCGGCGGGGCTTCGCCCCGGGCCACGTGAGGCGGCGCCTGCTCACGCTGTGGCCGCGCTGGTCGGACGCCCTCGAGGGCCTCGAGCCCGCGGAGAGCGAAACCGACGACGGCATCGAGGTCGGTCCGGACCGGTAGGGAGCGATCGGGAGAGCATGGCCAGAACGGCAGACGAGCTTCGGAGCGCATTCCTCGGCTACTTCGAGGACCGGGGTCACCGCGTGGTCAAGAGCTCTCCCCTCGTCCCCCAGAACGATCCCACCCTCCTCTTCGCCAACGCCGGGATGAACCAGTTCAAGGACGTCTTCCTGGGGCGGGAGAAGCGCGACTACACCCGGGCCGCCTCCTCCCAGAAGTGCGTGCGGGCCGGCGGCAAGCACAACGACCTCGAGAACGTCGGCACCACCGCCCGCCACCACACGTTCTTCGAGATGCTCGGCAACTTCTCCTTCGGCGACTACTTCAAGGAGGAGGCGATCGACTTCGCCTGGGAGTTCCTCACCCGGGACCTGGCCTTGCCCCCGTCGCGGCTCCTGGTGACCGTCTTCGAGGGCCAGGAGGGCATCCCCCGGGACGCGGAGGCCCACCGGTTCTGGACCGCCCACGTGGCCGAGGACCGGATTCTCGAGCTGGGGATGAAGGACAACTTCTGGGCCATGGGTGAGACCGGGCCCAGCGGTCCCTGCTCGGAGGTGCACTACTACCAGGGGGACGACCTCCCCTGTCCCGACGAGGCGCGCGGAGGCGCGTGCGCCGGCGTCGAGTGCGAGTGCGATCGCTGGCTGGAGGTCTGGAACCTCGTCTTCATGCAGTACGACCGGGACGAGGAGGGTCGCTACAACCCGCTCCCGGCCCCCTGCGTGGACACCGGCATGGGCCTCGAGAGGGTGGCCGCGGTCGTCCAGGGAAAGCTCTCGAACTACGACACCGACCTCTTCACCCCCCTGCTGGCGGCGGCGGGTCGGCGCGCCGGACGCGCGTACGGCGTCGACCCCGAGGCGGACACGTCGCTGCGGGTCATCGCCGACCACCTGCGGGCCATGACCTTCCTCATCGCCGACGGTGTTCTCCCGGGCAACGAGGGGCGCGGCTACGTCCTGCGGAAGATCATGCGACGGGCCATGCGCCACGGCAAGAAGCTGGGAATCGAGGGCCCGTTCCTCGGGGAGCTCACCGGAGCGGTGGTCGACCGGATGAAGGCCCCCTTCCCCGAGCTCGCCTCCCACGCGGAGACCGTCGCCCGCATCGTGGGGGTCGAGGAGGACCGGTTCGGCACGACCCTGCGCCAGGCCTTCGCCATCTTCGAGGACATCGCCGCGAAGATCCCGGAGGGAGGCGTGGTGCCCGGCGCGGAGGCGTTCCGGCTCTACGACACCTACGGCCTGCCCCTCGACTTCACCGAGGAGCTGGCCGCCGACCGGGGTCTCACCGTCGACGGGCCCGGGTTCGAGACCGAGCTCCAGGCGCAGCAGGAGCGGGCCCGACAGGCCAGCCGGATGGGGGCGATCAAGGGGGACCCGGTCTACATGGCCCTGGCCGAGGAGGCAGGTCGGACCGAGTTCACGGGCCACGACTC
Source organism: Acidobacteriota bacterium (assembly GCA_022340585.1). Taxonomy (GTDB): domain Bacteria; phylum Acidobacteriota; class Vicinamibacteria; order Fen-336; family Fen-336; genus JAJDNS01. The sequence continues at coordinate 44,553 of JAJDNS010000026.1, read as the reverse complement.
CCTGGCCCTGGACGAGAGCCGGATCCTGGCGGTGCTGCGCGACGGGGCCCTCGTGTCCCGTCTCGACGCCGGGGAGGAGGGCCAGATCGTCCTCGACCGGACTCCGTTCTACGCCATGGCCGGCGGACAGGTCGGGGACCGCGGCGTCCTCGCCTCCGACGGGTCCGCGGCCGAGGTCCAGGACACGACCGCTCCCCTGCCCGGGCTGACCGCCCACCACGTGCGGGTCACCCACGGAGGGTTCGAGCGCGGGATGATCGTCAGGGCGGAGGTGGACCGGGAGCGCCGGGGGGGCGCCATGCGACACCACACCGGGACCCACCTCCTCCACGCCGCCCTGCGGGAGATCCTGGGGCCCCACGTGAAGCAGGCGGGCAGCCTCGTGGCCCCCGACCGCCTCCGCTTCGACTTCAGCCACTACGCCCCGGTGAGCCCCCGGGAGCAACGGCACATCGAGAACCGCGTCAACGCCGAGATCCTCAAGGGGACCGGAGTCGAGACCAGGGTCATGGGTCGCGAGGACGCCCTCGCCTACGGCGCCCTGGCCTTCTTCGGGGACAAGTACGGCGAGGAGGTGCGGGTGGTGGAGGTCCCCGGGTTCTCCAAGGAGTTCTGCGGCGGGACCCACGTCCACCACACCGGCGACATCGGCCTGTTCCTCCTGACGTCCGAGCAGGGGATCTCCGCCGGCACCCGCCGCGTCGAGGCGCTGGCCGGGGAGGCGGCCGTCCAGCGCGCCCAGGCCGACCAGGGCATTCTCGAGGAGCTGGAGCAGTCGGCCAAGGTGGACCGACGCGAGCTCGTCGACGAGTACGCACGTCTGCGGGACCAGCTCAAGGCGTCGGAGCGGGAGCTCCAGGGCCTGAAGGTGAAGCTGGCCACCGCCCCCTCCTCCCGCGAGGACCAGGTGGAGGTGGGCGACACCCTGGTCTGGACTCCCCGATTCGACGGCCTGGACCGCAAGGCCCACGCCGAGGTCGTGGACGAGTTTCGCAACCGTCACCGCGACCGTCCCTTCGCGCTCCTCTCCTCCTCCATCTCGAACGGGGGGGTGCACGTGATCGCCGCTCTCTCACCCGGCCTCGCCGCGGAGACGAAGGCCGGAGAGATCCTGAAGCGTCTGGGGCTCAGGGGCGGGGGGCGCCCCGACTTCGCCCAGGGCGGCGGCGTGGCGCCCGGGGACGTCGACGATCTCCGGCGACGAGCGGCGACGACGCTCCGAGAGATTCTGGAGGCGACCACGAATGCGTAGGCTCCTCGTCGGCGGATCCTGGGTCCTGGCCGTCCTCGTCGGTGCACCGGCGACGGGACAGGTCTTCACGCGGGAGAACGCCAACGGCGTCGTCGAGGCCACCAACATCCCGGGTCTCTCGGGCTACCGGCTGACCTACCCGGGCAAGGGGACCCTGATCCACTCACACCGCTTCACCGGATCCTACTCCGGGGAGTTCGACCCCGACATCATGGACGCCGCGGCGCTGCACCAGCTCAGCCCCGCGCTGGTGAAGGCGGTGATCAAGGTCGAGTCGGCCTTCGACCAGTGGGCGGTCTCCTCCAAGGGAGCCCAGGGCCTCATGCAGCTCATGCCCTTCACCGCACGGCGCTTCGGTGTCTCGGATCCCTTCGACGCCCGCCAGAACATCTTTGCCGGCACCCGGTACCTCCGCATCCTCCTGGATCTCTTCGGCGGCGACCTGGACCTCGCCCTCGCCGGCTACAACGCCGGCGAGAACGCGGTGCGCCGCAACGGGGGGATCCCTCCCTACCGGGAGACCCGGAACTACATCCAGAAGGTGCGCTCGCTCCTCGCCCCCGGGACGCGGACCACGGCGTCGGCGAACGCGCCCTCCTTCTTCGTGCCCTCGGCCCGTCTCAAGCGACCGCGGCACCCGGTGCGCAAGCCGGCCCGACCGACACAGGTGGAGCCGGTTCGGCCCCGCGTCTACTACCGCTGGCGCGACGAGCGGGGCGTCACCCACGTTGCCGAGGAGCCGCCCACCGAGGGCACGGTGTACACGATGATTCGAGCGATGGACTAACCTCATGCCCGAGCCGATTCCTCCCGGACCGTTCGACCAGGGTCTCTTCCTCACGCACTTCAACAAGGGGCGCGAGCTGTTCAAGACGCGCCGCCTGGACGAAGCGGAGCGCGAGCTGGAGGAGGCGTATCTCCTGCGCCCGCGCGACGTGCGGGTCCTCAACCTGCTCGGCCTCGTCTACTTCCGCCAGGACAAGCTCGAGAAGGCGGAGGAGGTGTACCGCAAGCTCGCGACCGAGAATCCCGAGGCCCACACCCTGCACTACAACCTGGGCCTCATCTGCATCAAGCTGAACCGCCTCGGGGAGGCGGAGTCCGCGTTCCTCAAGGCCCTCGAGCTCACGCGCGAGAACCCGAAGATCAACTTCTACCTCGGGTCGATCTACGAGCGGACCCATCGCTACAAGGACGCCATCTACCAGTACCGACAGGCGGGAGCTCACCTGATGGTGCAGCGCGTCGAGGGCAAGATGGCCTCCCCTCGCGCCGCGCCGCCGCCACGCGTCCCCGGCGGCGAGCGACCCGACACCCGCCCCCCCGGGCCCCTCACGGGCCAGGGGCCTCGGGAGGCGGAGGACACGCTGGCCACGGCCAAGCTGGTCGTCCCCGTGAGCCCCTCGCTCCTGTCCGGGCCCGTCGCCCGCGTGCACCGCCCCGACACGGCTCGCTTCAAGGCCTTCGACGACACCCTGCCGCCGGGAAGTCGGAAGGTCCAGTCGCTCGACTCGCCCCCTCCGAAGACGCCCGCTCCCTCGCCAGCGGAGCCCCCCCCTCCCTCGCCAGCGGCGCCGGCCCCGGAGACCCGCCCCGAGGTCTTCCACTGCATGGAGCGGGGCCTCATGGAGGTCAACTTCTCCGGGAAGGTCTTCATCAAGCAGGGGACGATCTACTCCTACAGCGGCAACCTGACCTTCTGGGTGAAGGAGAAGCGGCCCGCGGGGCAGGCGGCGCTGGTGATCGTCACCGGCACCGGGCGCCTCATCCTCACCGACCACGAGCGGGACATCACCCTCATGCAGGTCGACCGCGAGGGCATCTTCGTCGAGCCCTCTCACCTTCTCGCCTGCGAGGAGGGTCTGCAGCCCCGCTACATCCGTTTCGGCGAGGTCGCTGGGGGCATCGAGGTGGTGGCCCTGGAGGGCGTGGGCATGGTCGCCCTCTCCGTGGCGACCAAGCCCCTTCCCCTCACGGTGCGCCCGGGCCTCCCCGTGTCGGTCCCCTCCTCGTCGGTGATCATGTGGACCGGGGACCTGGTCCCCACCGTGGTGGACGACCCCCAGGTCTACGAGGTGGTGATGCCGTCAGCTGCGGAGGGAGACAGGCTCCTCCGTCTCGAGGGAGAGGGCCGGATCCTGGCCGAGCAGGCCTCCTCCTGACGTCGGCGGGCCGCCGATCTCCGTGGCTCCGGTGGCGCTCGGTGAGTGCCCCCCGGTTCACACCCACTGACGAGCCAGGGGCCCGATCACCGGCAGCTCGAACTCCTCTCCGCCGTTCGCCTTGATCATCATGAACACGGCCATCCCGAGGAACGCGACGCCCACCACCATCCCGACCAGGGAGAGGAGCAGGCCGACCGCCCCGAGATGCACCGAGGACAGGGCGATCTGCACGACGTTCAGGCCCACGCCGAGCACGATGGCGACGGCGTGCAGGAGCAGGCTCTGGAAGGCGTGGAAGCGGACGAAGCGGCTCTTCTTCTCCACGATCGCGACCACGATGGAGAAGACGAGCCCGATGCAGCACGGCACGTAGCACAGGAGCCCGGCCACGTTGGGTGCCATGCCCAGGTTGGTCTGCCCGGCTCCGCCCGGCGTCGATGTCGCCATCTGTCCCCCTTTCACCGGAAACCCGCTCCCTCGGCGACGAGCGTCCCCACTCCCGGCGTGTCGCGGGAACTGTAGCGTGTCGGGTTCCGAGCCGCAAGCGGTGGCGGCGCTACCGCAGGAGAGAGTCGAAGGTGGCACCGTCGTCGGAGGACACGAGCTCGACGGTGTCGGCCTCGCGCCGCACCGCGAAGCGCCAGCCGGCCGGACCCTCGAAGACGGCCCAGGGCTCCCGGGTCGCCGCGCTGCCTCGTCGTCGCGCCAGGCGGAGACGCAGGGCGGCCTCGAACTCGGCGGCGTCCGACAGCGTGTCCCACGCGCTCGTCCAGACGAGCGCGGTTCCGGCGCCGACGTCCCACAGCCGCCAGGCGTCGCCACCCCATCCCGCCGCTCCCGGGGCCTCGCCGGGCTCCTCCAGGAGCGACCGGAGGAGCAGCTCGCCGAAGACGCCCTGGGAGAGGAGTCGCCCCGCCGCCGGTGCGCGCCGGGGCACCACGACGCGGGGGGGCTCACGGACGAAGAACTTGTCCGGATGGAGGACCTGCTCGGTGGAGTCCGGGGGGCGGCGCCAGGCGTCGCGCATCCCCTCCGGCCCGTCCCGCGCCTCGAGGGCCTGGGCGAAGTCCCGGCCCACGAGGTACGGCATGACGAGGTGGTCGCGGACGACCGGGGGAGCACCGGAGAGCTGCGACATGCCCGCCAGCGGCAGGTCGGAGTAGCTGCCCCCGCCCAGGCCCCCCGCCCCCGCGAGGCCGAGGGCCCCCAACCTCGCCAGGAGGAAGCGCTCCATCACCAGGGTGGCGTCCCCCTCCAGCAGGGCCATCCAGGCCATCCGCCGGTCGTCGAAGTCGCCCACCTCCTCGGGCAGCTGCCAGTGGAGGTCCTCGTACTGGTCCTGGAGGGCGTGGCGGAGCTCGTGGGCGAGGACGATCTGGTTCATGGGGGTGAAGGCCTGGTCCTCGCTCACCGCGAAGAGCTGGCGTCGGCCCGGTCGCTCGTCGTAGAAGCCGACCACGTTCTCCTCGAGGAGGCGGGCTCGCAACGACCGCAGGTCCGTTCCCGGCTCGAGGAGGTCGAACGCCAGCAGCAGGCGTCGGTCCGCATCCGCTCGCTCGGGGGGATACTCGGCATCGAGGACATCCCGGAGGTAGGCCACGAGCTCGTCGTGCCCCATGAACGCGACGGGCACGTCGCGGCGGAAGGGGATGCCCCCGGCCTCCGCCACCTCCTCCTGCAGACGCTGGGCCGTGACCTCTCCCTCTCCCATGAGGGCCGCGAGCATGGCGTTCACGAGGTCGGTGAGCTCGGCGGTGGCGGTGCCGTCCTCGGGCGACGGGGTCTGGGCGAGGGCCCCGGGAGGGGTCAGGAGGGCAGTGGCCAGGGCCAGGACCGGGGCGAGCCTCACGAGCGCACCAGGTCGGCGAGGCCCCCGAGGAAGCCACGCACGGTGTACAGGGCCTCGGTCTCGGCCCGCGAGGCGTACCAGCAGGCCTGGCACCCGTTGGCCTCGTGGTGGGCCTTCAGCCGGGGAAGGAGGGGGGCCAGGCCACCGTCGGCCAGGGCGCCCACGCGGTCGTCGTCACCCTGGAACTCGAGACACTTGCTGAGCCGGCCCCGGTGGTCGATGTTGAAGAAGGCGCGGCCGGCCAGACAGCCCGGGACCCCACCGTCGAGCGCCTGCTCCAGCCGCTCGAAGACTCCCCCGCTGGTGCGCAGGTTCCGGTGGCGCCGGCCGATCTCCCGCAGGCGCTCTCCGAGCCCGTTCGCCCCCCCTCGCTTGTCGGGAAGGGGGAAGGCCGCCTCCACGACGACCGTGGCCCGGTGCCCCGCCGCCAGGTCCAGGAGCGCGGGAAGCCGCTCCAGGTCGTCGCCCACCAGGCGGGTCCGAACGTTGACCCGCTGCCGGGGCCGGGTGCGCGCCCGGACCAGCGTCGCCAGGGCGGAGACCGCCCGCACGTGTGATCCCGCGACCCCGGTGACCTCGTCGTGTCGCCCGGCGTCGGCGTCGAAGAGGGTGACGGTCGCCACCTCCAGGCCGGCCTCCCAGACCGCCCGGGCCGAGGAGTCGGTCACCAGCCACCCGTTGGTCACCAGGAGGGGAAAGTGCCAGCGGGCCACGGCCGCCACGACGGCCGGCAGGTCGCTCCGGAGGAAGGGATCGGATCCGGTGAGGCTCACCAGGAACGAGCCGGCGGAGCCCAGCCGCTCCGCGACCTCGGTGCAGCCTTCGGTGTCGAGGCCCTCCGCCGCCGCCTCGGCCCGGTGATCGCAGAAGAGGCAGAAGGACTCGCACCGAGGCAGCAGCTGCCACGTGCAGTGGACGGGCCGGCCGGCGAGGAAGGCGCCCACGAGGCGGGCCTTCCGGACCCGTGCGGTCGCCCCCGGGGGGCTCACCGCGGCCTCCACAAGGGGTCACCCCAGAACCCCCCGGGCACCAGCAGGATGGCGAGCAGAGCGACGAGGACCGCCAGGTCGTAGGCGAGGCTGCCCCGGTCGTAGTCCCACAGGATAAAGCGGACGAGCGGCGTGAGCCGGGCCTTCAGCATCGCGGGACCTCCAGGCCCCCCGGGCCCCCGTGGCGGCCCCAGGTCGCAGCGTCGATCCCGAAGTGCCGGAGGACCGCGGCTGCCGTCTCCAGGTGGAGAGTCACCTCGGAGGTGGTCAGCCGTCCTCCGCCCCGGGCCAGGGCCAGCGGCACCGCGAGCTGGTCGGCCAGCCAGGGATCCACGGCGGCCTCCTCGTCGTCCAGGAAGCGCAGGACCCAGCGAGCCGCCCGCTCCCCCAGGACCTCGGCGCGCAGCCCTCTCTGCCCGAGCAGGCCGAAGGCCGCGCGCCCGTTCTGGAAGACGGCCTCCAGCTGAAGGCACGAGCCGGGCGACGCCGCGGGCAGCTCCAGCACGTCCCAGTGGGACTCGAGACGCCGTTGCTCCCACAGGAGGGCGCGGGCGGCCTCGCACTGTCGGCGAGCCACGTCCCCCTTCAGACGGGCCGAGGCCGAGAGCCCGCGGATCTCCACGAGGGGGCCCCGGCGGGTGAGGTCGAGGGTTGTGGGGCGGGTCCAGGCCGAGGTCTCGGCCCGCACGCGGCCCTCCCCCCGCGGCACGAAGCCCGCTCGCTCCAGCACGACGCGGGCGCGGAGCCCCAGCTCCTCGACGACGGGGGCCCAGTGGCGGGCGAGGAAGTGGAAGGACGGGCTCAGGGGAACGTGGGTCCCCCCGGAGATGCCCACCCGGCTGGGGTCCGAGTGGGTGGCGAGGACCGGAACGACGGTCTGGAGAACCAGGGTGGTGGCGCCGGCGGTGCCGATGTCGAAGTCGAACTCCCCCGCCGTGACCTCGCCCGGCACGAACCGCAGGTCGGGTGAGCCGTCGAAGGCCCCGTGGACCTCGGCCCGGCAGGCCATGGCCACTGCTCTCACCGCGGCGAGGTGCTGGGGCCGGAGCCCGGGCCGCGCCCTTCGGGCCCGCACCCGGCTCATCTCGAAGCCCTGGCCGGTGACCGCGGACAGGGTGAGGGCGGTGCGCAGGATCTGCCCCCCACCCTCGCCCAGCTCCCCGTCGATGGAGACCAGGCTCACCGGTCTCCCGGACGCGCGGCCTCGCGCTCGAAGCAGCGGCGGCAGCGGGCCTCGTACTCCCCGGCCCCTCCCACGACCACCCGGTCTTCCCCGGCCACGAGCCGCTGCGATCGGTTCGCCGGCGCCCCGCACTGCATGCAGACCGCGAGCGTCTTGTCCACGTACTCCGCCACCGCCATCAGCTGGGGCATGGGCTCGAAGGGACGGCCCCGGTAGTCCTGGTCGAGCCCGGCCACGATCACCCGCAGCCCCCGGTTGGCGAGGGCGTCAGCCACCTCCACGAGCGACATGTCGAAGAACTGCCCCTCGTCGATCGCCACCACCCTGGTCCCCGGGGTCACGAGGTCGAGGATCTCCCGGGCGTCGTCGACGACCTGGGAGGGCATCTTCATCTCCGAGTGGCTGACGATCTCCCCGGTGGAGAAGCGGGCGTCGACCCGCGGCTTGAACATCTGCACCTGCTGCCGGGCGATCTGGGCGCGGCGGACGCGGCGGATGAGCTCCTCGCTCTTGCCGCTGAACATGCTCCCGGTGATCACCTCGATCCACCCGCCGGGGGTGAGGGTCGGCGCAGGCGTGGACACCCGGGCTCCTACTTGCTGACGCGCTCGACGTAGGCCCCGGAAGCCGTGTCGACCTTGATGACGTCGCCCTGGTTGATGAACGGGGGCACCTGGACGATGAGGCCGGTCTCCATGGTCGCCGGCTTGCTCACGCTCGAGGCCGTGGCCCCCTTGATCGCGGGCTCGGTCTCCGTGACCTCCATCTCCACGGTGAGGGGCGGGCTGATCCCGACGGGGCGGCCCTCCCAGGACTGCACCTTCAGGCGGATGTTCGGAAGCAGGTACGGGACGGCGTCCCCCAGGGTTTCTCCGGACAGGCCGATCTGCTCGAAGGTCTCGCCGTTCATGAAGTGATAGGTGTCGCCGTCCTGATAGAGGTACTCCATCTCGGTCTCGTCGAGCACCACCCGATCCACCCGGTCTCCCGATCGGAAGCGGTGGTCCATGATGGCGCCACTCTTCACCTGGCGGATCTTCGCCTGCACCATGCCCCGCCCCTTGCCGGGCGTGACGTGCTCCGTGGAAACGACGCGGTACAGATCGCCGCCGTGGTTGATGTACATTCCCTTCCGGACCTGGGTCGCCTGAATCATCCCTTCTTCACCTCACCAAACCCCCGATTATAGCCCCTCAGGCGACCTCGAGCCCCCGCAGGTCCACCCGAGCCGGGAAGGCGCGCAGGCCGGCCTCGGTGAGCGCGCTACGGACGGCCTCGCGCCGCCCGGGACCCCGGGCTCCCGGGGGCGCCCAGACCGCCACCACCCGACCCCCACCGGCGCCGCAGGGCTTGGCCGCCCCCCCGGCCGCCCGGGCCACCTCGGCCACCCGGTCGATCTCGGGGGTGGTGGCGCCGGGGGCGAGCTGCTGGCGCGCCTCCCACTCCCGGGCGAAGAGGTCCACCACGTCCTCGAACCGCCCCTCGACCAGCGCCTCGTGGGTGTCCCGGGCGATGGCGGCGAGGGTCGCCAGCGCCTCCCGGATCGCCGGGCTTCCCTCGATCTGGCCCTTGACCGAGTCCCAGTCGTTCGGTCCCTCGGGGCCGGGGGCCCCGGAGTCCACGAGGAGCAGCGACTCCTCGACCCGAGCCGGGTCCGCGGCCAGGGGCTCCACCCGCACCTGTCCGGGCTCGAGGTGCAGGGCCAGGGCTCCGCCCCGCAGCGCGGTGTGGAGGTCCCGGGACCCGATGGGCCTCCCGAGGCAGCGGGCGTGGGCGTCGCGCAGCAGCGGCGCCATCCGGTCCGGGTCGATGGCCCGTCCCCGCACCGCCGAGACCGCGGCCGCCACCGCCACGGCCACCGCCGACGAGCCCCCGAGGCCCGAGCCTTCCGGAACTCGCGACTGGGTCACCACCCGGACGGCGGATTCCACCCCCAGGGCCCGCAGCACCTCGGCCACGAGCCCCAGGATGCCGTCGTCGGCGAGATCGTCGAGCCGGTCCGCGCTGGCCTTCCGGAGGCTGTCCTTCGATTCGACGTGGACGCCCTCCCCCCCGAGCTCCACCCGGCACCACGCTCGTCGGTCCACCGCCACGTTCACCACGATCGCCCCGGGATGGAACAGGTACACCGGCCAGACGTCGAGTCCCCCGCCGACCAGGTCGACGCGGCAGGGGGCGGTGGCCTCCGCCGCCCCCGCCTTCATTCGTACGACTCGAAGAGCTGGCCCCAGGGCGTGGTGGCGATGTCCTTCATGCGCTTCTGGCCGTGGACCGGCCACCAGTACCGGTCGTGGTAGGCGGCCGAGCCCCAGATGAAGGCGTGGACCAGCGGGGTGCGGAAGAAGAGGTTCTGGATCCGGGCCAGGGGCGTGAACCAGAGCAGCCGCCCCACGCGGCTGGCAAAGTGGTACTTCACCTGGAAGCCGAAGTTCACCTCGGAGATGTCTTCGCCCACCACCTCGATCTCCCGCACGTCTCCCACGCCGAGGCCGCGCTCGTGGGCGATCCGGATGCAGTCCACGTCCCTCAGGGGATCGAACCCCATGAGCCACGCGCTGGTGGCGTCGATGGCCACCATGTCGTCGCTGGCCAGCATGTAGTCCTTCACCACCGGGACCATCGCCCGGGGGCCGGCCCCGTTCCCGCAGATCGTGCCGTCCATGACCGCGAACATCCCCGGGTGGATCTCCTTCTGGATCGCCAGCAGGTCGACGAGGGTGGAGTGGATGTCGGTGTGGGCCCAGTGCCGGTTGTTCTTGAGGAGGCCGCCGAAGGCGTTCTTCATGGCTCCGGTCATGGTGGTGTAGACGTGGGTCTTGACCGTGGGCAGGTGGAGGATGTTGCTGCCGATCATCACCTCGGGCACCCGCACCTCGCCGAAGATACGATCCAGGACCAGGAGGGGGGTCTTCGGCTCGAGGGGCACCCAGCGGCAGTCGGGGGCGAAGTTGTCGACGGTGGGCACCTCGTAGCGCCGGTACACTCCCGCGAACTTGTTGAGCTCGTCTCCGCGGTGGGCATCGGTCACGACGGTGCCGTTGTGCAGGCCCACGAGATCCTGGTACCCGTCCTCCCGCAGCGTTCGCAGGACGCCCTCGAGCTGCCACGGGGTCGTGTTGGCCGACAGGAAGGGCAGGTGCCAGGAGATGTTGTCCTTGAGGATCGTTCGGCGCTCGGGGCCGAGGACACTCGAGTACCCGAGACCCCGCATCATGACGCCAACGTCGTCCACCACCGTCTCGGGTCCCGTGCGGATGACCGCCACCCGTGCCCTGGTGCGTCCCGATCCGATGACCTCACGCTTCGGGGCGTGCGCCGACTCGCTCATGCTCTCTCCCTCGTCGCCTGCAAGGTGGCCAGCCTGCTAGTATAGACGGGCCGGAGCTCCTCCGGCCACGGCCCCCTCGAGATGGACTGTCCCCGCTGTGGAGCGCGCGACGTGGCCGGCACCGAGTGCCCTGGTTGTGGCGTCATCCTGGCCAAGGCCCGCGCGCCCCGGTCCCGGATGCCCCCGGCCCCCAGACGGGAGGCCCGGGCTCGCCGGCGTCCAGACGCCCTCTCCGGCCTGCTGCTCCTCGCCCTGGCGGCGGCGGTTCTCGCCGTTGTCTGGCGGGGGCGGGCAGCTCCTCCCGTCCCCGCTCCCGCGATCGGGAGCGACCAGCCGCCCGGGATCGGCCCCGCCTCGGTGGACACTGCCCCACCCCGACCGGCAGACTCCTCCGGGCCTCCGGTTCTCCAGATCCGCCCGAGCGAGCCGGCGCCCCTGCCCCCCGACAGCGGCCGGGCCGACCAGGAGACCGCCGACCGCCTCGCCGCGCTCCTGCGACGGGGAGGAGTCCCGCGGCCGGAAGACCTGCGTGCGGCGGAGGACCTCCACGCCCGCCACGGGGCGCCGGCCCGGGGGCTGCTCGAGGCCCTCCTACTGCGGTCGGCGGAGCAGGCCCAGGCGCGGAAGCAGGACACCGAGGCGGCGTCCTTTCTCCGGCGGGCGGCGACGGTGGCGCCGGGGAGTGCGTTGCCGCCGAAGGCCCTGGTCGGCCTCTTCCTCGGCTCCGGGAGCTGGTCCGAGGCGGAGTCCTGGGCCCGAGCGGCCCTCGCCCTGGCCCCGGGAGACGGGGAGACGTCGCGAGCCCTCGCCTACGCTCTTCTTCGCCAGGATCGCTCCCGCGAGGCCATGGAGATCCTCGAGACCCTGCTGGACCGGCACGACGACCCCGAGGCCCTCGCCCTCCTCGAGAAGATCCGGCACGACCTGACCCCGGAGGCCGACCTCGTCGAGAGGCGGCTGGCCCACTTCCACGTCCGCTACGACGGAGAGGAGCACGAGGCGGTGGGCCGGGCCGTCCTTCGGGTTCTCGACCGTCACTACGCGACGCTGGCCCGCACCCTCGACCACCAGCCGGAAGCTCCCATCGCGGTCATCCTCCTCTCGCGAGAGAGCTACGCCGCCACCACCGGGGCCCCCGGCTGGTCGGGGGGATTCTACGACTCCTTCGACGGGCGCGTGCGCATCCCCATCGGCGGGCTGACCCCCTCCCTCACCCCGGAGATCGACGACACCCTCCTCCACGAGCTGACCCACGCCTTCGTTGCCAACATCTCCCGGGGAGTGGCTCCGCGTGACATCCAGGAGGGCCTGGCCCAGCTCATGGAGGGCAAGCGCGTCGCCGCCCTTCTCGACCCCACGACCCTGAGTGCCCTCGCCGACGGTCGACTCGGGGGCGTGGGCGGGTTCTACATGGCCTCGCTCTCGTTCGTCGAGTACCTCCTCGGACAGCGGGGCCAGGGCGGCCTCAACGACCTGCTGCGCGCCATGGCGGAGACGGGCAACGCCAACGCCGCCTTCGAGCAGGTGTACCGGCGCGACGCCCAGGCGCTACGCCGGGAGTGGAGCGCGCGGATGCGCCAGCAGTACGGACGGATCTGAGGACCGAACCGGCCTTCGGCCGGATGCCCTGGCCAGGGACACGAGTGCGCCGTGGCGATCGTGTCCTTGGCAGGAGCGGGCCGGGCAGGGTCGGCTAGCGGACGTCGAGCTCGAAGGGCAGTCGAGCCAGGGGGCCCTTCCCGCCGAGACGCTCGGCCCAGCCGACGAGCGCTCCCGCCTCCGGGCCGAGGAGGCGCACCGCCAGCTCCTCCTCGCGCCTCTCCATGATCGTCTCCCACAGGCTCTTCCTCTCGGGGAGGACGACCAGCCGCACCGGCGCCCCGGCCTCGAGCCCGGTCCGCTCCCGGGCCGCGGCCACCGCGGCCTCCAGACCCCCGAGGCCGTCGATGAGCCCGTTCTCGAGGGCCTGCTGGCCGGTCCACACCCGCCCCTGGGCCACGGCGTGGATCTCCTCCGGGGTCCGCCCCCGCCCCTCCGCGGCCTTGGCGACGAAGGTCTCGTAGAAGGACTCGTTCAGCCCGCGGATCTTCGCCCGCTCCTCCTCTGTCCAGGGCTCCCAGCTGGAGAAGATCGCGGCGTTGCGCCCCCGCCGCACCGTCTCGTGGGACACTCCGAGCTTCTCGTAGAGCCCCCCCATGCTGAACTTGCCCGAGAAGACACCGATCGAGCCGGTGATCGTCCCGGGCTCGCCGACGATGGCGTCGCCGTTCATGGCGATGTAGTAGCCGCCGGAGGCCGCGGCGTCGCCCATGGAAGCGATCACCGGCTTGCGCAGCCGCGCCCGGCCCACCTCCCGCCAGATCGCATCGGCGGCCATGCCCACCCCGCCGGGGCTGTCCACCCGCAGGATGATGGCGCGGATGCTGTCGTCCCGCGTGGCCTGCCTCAGCCCCCGTCCGATGGTCTCGGCCCCGGCGTAGGACCCCTCTCCGAAGGGTCCGGAGGCGCTCTCACCCGGCATGATGTCCCCGACGGCGTAGACGAGAGCAAACCTCGGCCGTCCGTCGAGGCCGAAGCCGCGGGCGCTCTTCACGTAGTTCGCCGGGCCTACGCGCTCGACGGCGGGCACCCGGGCCTCGACCTCGTCGGCGTAGAGGAGCTCGTCGACCAGCCCCACCTCGCTGGCCCGGGCCGCGTCGAAGGGCCCCTCGTCGATGAGACGCCGGACCCGGTCTTCCTCGATCCCGCGGCTCTCCGCTACCGCGGCCACGTACTGGTCGAACAGGCTGTCCACCAGCGACTCCATCTGCTCCCGGTGGGGCTCGGTGAAGCCGGTCTCGGTGAACTGGTTGGGGGCGTTCTTGTACTTGCCGACGCCCTCGAACTGGGCCTGGATCCCCACCTTGTCCAGGGTTCCCCGCAGGAACATCACCTCGGCGGCCAGGCCGGAGACGTTCAGCATGGCGGTGGGCGCGGCGGCGATCCGCTCGCAGCCGGTGGCCAGGTAGTACTCGCGGTTTCCGGCGAAGTCCAGGTGGGCCCACGAGGGCTTCCCGGTGGCGCGGAAGCGGAGGAGGGCGTCGCGCAGCTCCTGGACGCGGCCCCAGCCGGCGCTCACACCTCCGACCCGGAGCACGAGCCCCTTCACCCGGGAATCCCCGGCGGCACGGTCGATGCTCTCGACGAGGCCCCGCAGCGAGGGTCGCGGGGTCTCGAGGAGCCCACTCCAGGTGGACGAGGGACGCTCGGGCAGGCCACCCTGGACGTCGAGGGAGAGGTAGACGCTTCCCGCCCAGCCCACCGGCGTGCGACCGCCGCCCCGGACGAGGAGGGCCACCGCTCCCACCGCCGCCGCCCCGATCACGACGGCGGCCACGCCGGCGACGAGCACCCAGGCCGTGCGCTTGCTCATGGAGAGAACCTCAGCCCTGCTCGGCCGACTGGAGGTAGTCGGCGCGCGCGCGGGCCGTGGCCGTGTACACGCTCCCCGGGAACTCCTCGACGAGCTCCCGGTAGGCTGCGCGCGCCTCCACGTTGCGCCCCGCGTCCTCGAGAGTTCCGGCGAGGCACTGGAGGGCGTAGTCACGCGGGAGGGAGGTTTCCGGGCTCGAGACGATCCCACGGTACGCCTCGACCGCTCGATCGGTCTCGCCGCTGCGACGGTACAGTCCCGCGAGAGCCATGCGGGACAGATCGGGGATGAGGCCGTCGTCCCCCTCCCCCTGGAGCCCGCGGAGGGTTTTTTCGGCCTCGGCGTACTGGCCGAGCTCGATCCGGGACAGGGCGGCGTAGTACCGCGCCCGGCGGCCCACGTCCGTCGAGCCGTAGCGACGGTCCACGCCCTCGAAGGCGGCGGCCGCGGTCTTGTACTTGTCCTCGGCGGTGGCGAAGACCTGCCCGCCGGGCCGGTCGGCGCCGGCGGGAAGCTCGGTGCTCACCGGTGCGTGGAAGGTGGCCAGCGCCTCCTGGTAGGCCCGGTCCGCCTCGCGCGTGCGGTGGCCGTGGAAGTAGGCGAGGGCCCCGAAGGCGGCGAGGAGCACCACGGCCACGCCCACGCCGATGCGCACCTCGTCCCGATGCTCGGTCCCCCAGCCGATGACCTTCTCCAGCCAGCTGGCGAACTCGTCCTGCTTGATCTCGCGCCTCAGCTCCCTCTTCACTTGGCCCTTGGCTCCTCTTCCCTGAGGTGGCGCGCCTGGGAGGACTCGAACCCCCAACCTCGAGCTTAGGACGCTCTCGCTCTATCCAGTTGAGCTACAGGCGCGGAAAACCCGCACGTCGAACAAGAGAGGTTACCACAAGGCCGCCGGCGCCCGCCCGTGCCCTCAGTACCGGATCAGGCTGAGGATCTCGTGTCCGGCGAGCTGCTTCCGGCCGTTCAGGAACGTCAGCTCCGCGAGGAACAGGTAGGCGCCGATGGTGGCCCCGAGCCCCTCGGTGAGCTCGCCCACCGCCCGAGCGGTTCCCCCGGTGGCGATCACGTCGTCCACGATCAGGACCCGGTCGCCCGCACCCAGGGCGTCTTCGTGCATCTCCACCGAGTCTTCTCCGTACTCGAGCTCGTAGCTCGCCGAGACCGTCTTCCACGGCAGCTTGCCGGGCTTGCGGACCAGGACCAGCCCCGCCCCGAGACGGTGCGCCAGGGCCCCACCGAGAAGGAAGCCCCGGCTCTCGATGGCCACGATCCGGTCCACGGGCCGGTCACCGGCGAGGACGACGAGGAGGTCGACAGTGCGCCGAAACAGCACCGGGTCCTGCAGCAGGGTGGTGATGTCCTTGAACACGATCCCCGGCCTGGGGAAGTCGGGCACGTCACGAATGGCGCTCTTCAGGGTCTCGACCTGCGCCTCGAGGTTCATCGAATGCTCCTACCGGATGTGAAAGCCGCTGTCGCCCCGCGGGCCCACGTCCTCGCGCTCGACTCCGGTCACCGTGGCGAACCCGGGACCCTGCCGCAGCTGCTCCTCGAGGGCGACGAGGGACTCCTCGGGCCCCTCGGCCACGACCTCGACCGAGCCGTCGGACTGGTTCCGGGCAAAGCCAGTGACCCCGAGGAGCTGGGCCTGGCGCAGGGCGAAGTACCGGTAGCCCACCCCCTGGACGCGGCCGAACACTCTGTAGCGGTACGCGGGCACTCCCCACTCCTCCGGGTGCGGAGACTACCACAGGGCACCCCCCGCTCCTGTTCGTCTTCGATCACTCCGGGGCGGGGTCGCTCGAGTCGCGCCCGGCCTCGGGGGGCGCCATCCCCAGCTCGGCCCCCAGCTCCTCGAAGGCCTGGCACCACTGCTGGCCGGCCTCGTCGTCGGCTGCTCGCCGGCGGGGGTACACGTCCCGCCGCAGGTCCCAGTACAGGTCCTGGGTGCGGGAGAGGTCGACCTCGAAGGGCAGCCCCCCGGCGAAGCGGGCGGTCGCGGAGAGACGCGCCAGGGGCTCGGGCTCGGCCCACGCCCCGTGGAACTGCTCCATGAGCCGTTCCAGCGACCTCGCGACCACGAAGGAGAGGCCGGCGCGGTCGAGCTCCGCCCCCTCCCGCTCGGCGGCGTCGAGCAGCGCCCGGGCCCGATCCAGGTCGGGCTGCTCGACCTGGAAGAGCGCCTGCAGGCTGGAGTTCAAGACGTAGTCCGCGGTGACCCGGAGCACGCGCGGGAGCGGCACCCCGAGCTCGCCGATGAACCTCATCAGGGGAGCGTTCTTCTCGTAGACCTGCCGGTACAGGGCCCCCGTCTCCTCCAGGGTGGACTCGAGGATCAGGCCCAGCAGCTTCCGCTGCTCGTCCTTGAAGAGAGTCTTCAGGGAGTCGCTGGAGGACTCGAAGTGGCGGTCCATCACCCGCACCGCCTGGGCGAAGTCGGCCTGCTCGAAGGCCGCGGTGGCGTCGCCGACCAGCTCGTCGAAGGCCTCCTCGCTCCGGTGCTCCCGCACCCCCCCGACGACGGTGTGCTGGCCGGAGTGCAGGGCGCCGTAGCTCAACGAGACGCGCTCCCGGGTGACCTCGGACCAGACGTTCGCCCGGCCGAGGACGAGACGCGCCCAGCCCGCCTCCACGACCTTGTGGGCCTCGCGCTCCACGGTGTAGGAGTACAGGCGCATCCGCTCCGGGTAGCGCTCGAACAGCGAGCTGATGGCGTAGTGAGCGCCCACCTTGAGCAGGTCCACGACCGCCGGGCGCACCCGCTTCTCGAAGAGGGCGACGCCGTCCTCGTGCTCCGGGAGGTTGCTGCGGGCCTCGCCCAGCCGCTCGAGGAAACCCGCCTCGGCTCCGTCCCCGAAGAGCTGCTGCCCGATGTGGAGCGCGGCCCCGGCGTAGTGGAGCACCTGCACGGTCTCGATCCCCGAGAGATCGTCGAAGAACCAGCCGCAGCTGGTGTACATCAGCTGGGTGTGACGCTGCAGCTCCATCAGCTGGAGGACGCGGACGTGCTCCTCCCCGCTCAGCTCCCGCCGCTGGTGGCGATCGAGGAATCGCTCCCGGCTCTCGGCGCCGCGGTCGAGGATCACGTCGACGTACTGGTCCCGGGCCTCCCAGGGGTCGCGGAGCAGCTCGGCCGCCGCCGCCTCGAACCTCGGGGCCAGGTCGTCGCGGAGCCAGTCGAGGGCGTTGCGGAGGGGCGTTCGCCAGGCCTGGTTCCAGTGCGGGCGTCCCCCCGAGTTGCAGCCGCAATCCTCCCACCAGCGCCCCACCCCGTGCACGCAGCTCCAGGCCGTGCGCTCCAGGATCTCCACCTGGTGCGTCGGCGGGTGCCGTTCCAGGTACTCCCCGTAGTTCGTCAGTCGGGCGAGGCCCTGCTCCTCGATGTGCTGGAGCGCGTACGCGAGGGCCATCTCCCCGTGACGGTGATGGTGGCCGTAGGTCTCGCCGTCGGTGGCGATGTGCACGAGCTGGGGCCAGTCGCGGGTCTCCGAGAACGCCCCGCCGAGGCGCTCGGCCAGGTACTCTCCCCTTCGCAGCAGGCCCTCGAAGGCCACGCCTCGGGAGATCGGCCCGTCGTAGAAGAACAGGGCGATCGTCCGGCCCGAGGGCAGCCGGGCCTCGTAGGCCCGGCTCGGGTCGATCCGGTCTCCGCTCACGTCCTTCCAGGCCCGTCCGGCGAGAGGACGTACCCGTCGGGCCTGCGAGGGTGCGAGCACGGTGAAGCGGATCCCCGCCTCGGCCAGGACCTCGAGGGTCTCGGTGTCCGCCGCCGTCTCCGGCAGCCAGAGGCCCTCCGGCTTCCGCCCGAACCGGTGCTCGAAGTCGCTGATTCCCCACAGGACCTGCGTCTGCTTGTCCCGGCGGTTGGCGAGGGGAAGGATCATGTGGTTGTAGGCCTGGGCCAGGGCCGAGCCGTGACCGGAGAACCTTTCCTGACTCGCGGCGTCGGCGTCCAGGACCGCCTGGTAGACCTCGGGAGCCTGGTCCTCGAGCCAGGACAGGAGAGTGGGCCCGAAGTTGAAGCTGATGCGGGAGTAGTTGTTCACGATGTCGACGATGCGGTCGTCGCCGTCGAGGATGCGGGCCCGGGCATTGGGACCGTAGCACTCGGCGGTGATCCGCTCGTTCCAGTCGTGATAGGGGTAGGCGGAGTCCTGCTGCTCGATGGCCTCCAGCCAGGGGTTCTCCCGTGGCGGCTGATAGAAGTGGCCGTGGAGGCAGATGTAGCGTTCCATGGATCTCCTTCTCCCCGCCGCCGTCCTCGCGGCGCGGAGCAAGCCCGCAGTGTAGCCTGAATGGCCGCCGGCTCTGCGCGGTGGCCCTCAGGCCCGGGTGAGCACCACCGCCCCGGCCCGGTGGAAGTCCACTCGCGGCCGGGGGCTCTCGACCCCGACGCGGGGCGGGCGCGGGTCGCCGGCGAACTCGGCCTGCTCGGTGCTCAGGAGCACCCGCCACCCGCGCGCGCGGCCCGGCGACGTCGCGTCCTCGTCCTCGGGCTCCAGGACGCCGGCGCCACCGAGGCGCACGACCACCAGGATCGGATCGCTCCCGGGCGGCTTCGCCTCGAGGACGAGCTCTCCCCCCTCTCCGGTGACCCGGTAGTCGCGCCGCTCGAGGCGACCCAGGCCCCGTTCCCGTCGCAGCGCCAGCGCCGCGCGGTAGAGCCGCAGGAGCGAGGCGTGGGGCTCGCGACCCCGCTCGGGCCAGCCCAGCCGGCTGCGGGTGAAGGTGGTCTCCGCTTGCGGGTCGGGGACGTGGCCGCCGATGGCGGCCTCGCGGTACGCCGCGAAGTCCCGGAGCTCTCTCTTCCGTCCCTCCCCCACCTGGCGACCCAGTGGCTCGTCGTGGTCGGTGAAGAAGAGGAAGGGGCTCGACGCTCCCCACTCCTGTCCCATGAACAGCAGCGGTGTCTCGGGCGCGAGCAGGAGCAGCACCGACACCGCCCGCCAGGCCGCCGCGTCGACCTGGTGATGCAGGCGCTCCCCGACCGCGCGATTGCCGATCTGGTCGTGGTTCTGCAGGTAGACCACGAAGTGGCGGGGGGCCACGGGCCACGGGTCCGTCCCCCGGGGGCCACCGAAGTGCTCCGACACCTGCCCCTGGAAGAACCAGCCGTCCCCGAGGGTGCGGGCGGTGTCCTCCAGGGACCCGCTGAAGTCTCGATAGTAGCCGCCGCGATCACCGGCGAGGCTCACGCGGAGCTGGTGGTGCAGGTCGTCCGCCCACACCGCGTCGAGGCCCCATCCCCCCTCGGCCTCGGGCTGCACCACCTCGACGAGGTTGCGGCTGTCCTCGGCGATCATGAGGACGGCTCGGGGGGCCGCCGACTCCCGTACCCGGGCCTGCATCTCGGCCAGGAGGTGTCGCGGCGAGTGGTCGACCAGGGTGCGGCACGCGTCGAAGCGCAGCCCGTCGAACCGGTACTCGTGGATCCAGTGCCGCGCGTTCTCGATCAGGAGCTCGCGCACCGGTCCGCTGCCCTCGCCGTCCAGATTGAACGCCGGTCCCCACGGCGTCCGCCGGGACGAGGAGAAGTACCGTGAGCTGAAACGGTCCAGGTAGCTCCCGGCCGGCCCCACGTGGTTGTAGACGACGTCGAGGATCATCGCGAGGCCGAGGGCGTGGGCCCGGTCGACCAGCCGCCGGAGGTCGTCGGGCGTGCCGTAGACCCGGGCCGGGGCGAAGAGGTCCACCCCGTCGTAGCCCCAGTTGCGCTGGCCCGGGAACTCCGCGAGGGGCATCAGCTCGACGGCCGTCACCCCCAGCTCCCGCAGGTCCTCCAGGCGCTCCGCGGCCGCGGCGAAGGTTCCGGGGGGCGTGAAGGTCCCGACGTGGAGCTCGTACAGGACCAGCTCCTCGAGGGTGGGAACCGGCCATTCCTCCACCCCCCACTGGAAAGCGCCGGGGTTCACCACCCGGGACGGTCCGTGCACTCCCCCCGGCTGGGAGCGGGACGCGGGGTCGGGGAAGGGCCCGGTGCCGTCCAGCCGGTAGCGGTAGAGGGCTCCGGCCCCGACCCCGGGCACGAGGACCGTCCAGTAGCCGTCGGCCGGCTCCAGCGGGATCGGGTCCCGCCGGTCCGGCCCGTCCAGCACCAGGTCCACGTGCTCGCGCTCCGGCGCCCAGACCCGGAACCTCACCCCGCCGGCCTCGAGCCACGCACCGAGGGTCGGCTGCCAGCCCACGCCGCTCAATTCCGGGTCCGACCGGTCCGCTTGCCGGCCCGGGCCTTCCCGGTGGCCTTCCGGCGCGCGCGCGGTCGCTCGGGCTTCCCCGCCGACTCCCTCGGCTTCGGTGCGGCCTTCGCGGCCCCCGGCCCGGCCCGTGGGCCCTCGCTCTTCAGGAAGACGACGGCGAGCGGCGGCAGGGTGAGCTCCAGCGAGAAGGGGTGCCCGTGGCTCGGGACGTCGCTGGCCTCGACCCCCCCGAGGTTGCCCTCCCCCCGGCCCCAGTACGGCTCGGCATCGGAGTTGAGAACCTCCTGCCAGCGGCCCCCGCGGGGGACACCCAGGCGGTAGCCGTGACGCGGGACGGGGGTGAAGTTGCACGCGACCAGGATGATGTCCTCGGTCGAGCGCGCCCTCCGGAGGAAGCTCAGCAGGCTCTGCTCGGTGTCGTTGCAGTCCACCCACTGGAAGCCGTCGGGCTCGCAGTCCAGCTCGTGCAGCGCCGGCTCGCTCCGGTAGAGCCAGTTCAGGTCACGCACGAAGCGCTGGATGCCGGCGTGACTCGCGTGCTCCAGGAGCTCCCACTGCACGCTCGCGTCGTGGTTCCACTCCCCTCGCTGCCCGATCTCTCCCCCCATGAAGAGCAGCTTCTTCGCGGCCTGACCGTACATGTACCCGAAGAGGGCCCGGAGGTTGGCGAACTCCTCCCAGTCCGACCCCGCCATCTTCCCGAGCAGCGAACCCTTCCCGTGGACCACCTCGTCGTGGGAGAGGGGCAGCACGTAGTTCTCGTGCCACGCGTAGAGCATGCGGAACGTGACCTTGCTGTGATGGTACTTGCGGTGGATCGGGTCCTCGGACATGTACTTCAAGGTGTCGTGCATCCAGCCCATGTCCCACTTCAGACCGAACCCGAGACCGCCCACGTAGAGGGGCCGCGAGACCATGGGCCAGGCGGTGGACTCCTCGGCGATGGTCTGGACGTCGGGGTGCTCCCGGAAGACCGCCTCGTTGAAGTCCCGGAGGAACGCCACCGCCTCCAGGTTCTCACGGCCTCCGAACTGGTTGGGGATCCACTCCCCCTCCTCGCGGGAGTAGTCCAGGTACAGCATCGAGGCCACCGCGTCCACGCGCAGCCCGTCCACGTGGTACGCGTCGAGCCAGTAGAACGCGCTCGACATGAGAAACGAGCGGACCTCGTGGCGGCCGTAGTTGAAGATGTAGCTCTTCCAGTCCTGGTGGAACCCCTGCCGCGGGTCCTCGTGCTCGTAGAGATGGGTGCCGTCGAAGTAGGAGAGGGCGAAGCCGTCGGTGGGAAAGTGGGAGGGCACCCAGTCGAGGATGATCCCGATGCCGCGCTGGTGGAGGTGGTCGACCAGGAACATGAAGTCCTGGGGGGTGCCAAACCGGCTGGTGGGGGCGAAGTAGCCGGTGCACTGGTAGCCCCAGGACGCGTAGTACGGGTGCTCCATGATCGGCAGCAGCTCCACGTGAGTGAAGCCCATCTGCTCGCAGTAGTCGGCCAGCCTCGGGGCGACCTCGCGGTAGCCGAGCCAACGGTAGCCGTCGTCCGCCGCTCGCATCCACGACCCCAGGTGCACCTCGTAGGTCGCCATGGGGGCGGTGAGGGCGTTGCGGGCGGCCCGGGTGCTCATCCACTCCTCGTCCTCCCACGCGTAGACCAGGTCCCAGACCACCGACCCGGTCTTCGGCGGGTTCTCGGCGTGGATCGCGTAGGGGTCGGCCTTCTCCGCGGTGTAGCCGTCCCGGCGGGACCGCACCACGTACTTGTAGATCTCTCCCTGGCGCAGCCCGGGAACGAAACCCTCCCAGATCCCCGAGCCGCCGGTGGGACGGAGCGGGTGCCGGTCGCGGTCCCACCCGTTGAAGTCCCCCATCACCGACACCGAGGCGGCGTTGGGGGCCCACACCCCGAAGTGTGTGCCCGGGGTCCCGTGGGCCTCCACCACGTGAGAACCCAGGACCCGGTACACCCGGTAGTGCGTCCCCTCGTTGAAGAGGTGCAGGTCCTCCGGCGTCAGGAGGCTCACGTCGTGTCGGATCGACTGCTCGCTCACGCTGCCCTCCAAGTCACGCCCGGCTCTCCAGGAGCTGCCGGATCCCCACCAGCGGCAGGTGCACCCACCGGGGCCGGTTGTTCAGCTCGTAGCCCAGCTCGTAGATCGCCTTGCCCAGGAGGTAGACGGTCAGGAGGCTCTCGACCTCGTCCCCCTCGGTGGGCAGGAAGGCCGCTCCCGAGGCCGCCTCCAGGTATCCCCGCAGGAAGGCCGCCGAGACCCACAGGTACCAGTGCTCGGCCCAGGGCTCGAGGGTCGGTCGGTCGTCGCGGCGGGCCGCTCCCCGCTCCTCCAGGCTGTAGAGCCCGTGGTGAGCGGCGTAGTGGAAGGAGCGGATCATCCCCGCGGTGTCCCGCAGGGGGCTGCGCTTGAGGCGTCGCGTCGACAGCGGCACCGCCGGCTCCCCCTCGAAGTCGATGATCACGAAGTCGGGGCCGCTGCGCAGCACCTGGCCCAGATGGTAGTCGCCGTGCACCCGGGTCCGGAGGGCGGTGATCCTGGCGTCGAGAATGGTCCGGAACCGGTCGAGCACGTCGTCCTGGCTGGCCGCGACCAGCTCGGCCTCCTCGTGCACGTCCTCGGGCAGAGTCGACAGCCGTTTTCGAAGCAGGGAGAAGGTCTTCTCGGTGAGGGTCCGCATGGACTGATAGAGAGACCGCTGGTAGAACCGCGTGAAGGGCTCCGGAGCGAAGGCCGGATCCTCCGTCTCCGAGGCGAGGGCCACGTGCATCTCCGCCGTTCGCCTGCCGAGGAGCCAGGCCGCCTGGGAGTAGGCCCCGATCGGTCCCTGGGCCTCGGGGGGGGTCTCGCCGCGAGCCAGATCCAGCAGGGAGCCCCCGTCGGCGGAGGGCGGCGTCCGCCGCGCGGCCGGGATCACCAGGATGCGCTCGAAGTACTGATCCACCGCGTCCAGGGTGAAGCTCCAGGCGTCGCCCTCGTTGGCGACGCACTCCTGCACGATGGCCACGGAGGTCGCGGCCCCCTTTCGAGGCCGGTACTCGATCGTCCCGGCCACCTTCGGCACCTGGGGGAACCGGGCCTCCTCGCTGAGAAAGCGCCCGATCTCGATGTCGGGATTGATCCCCCGGTCCACCCGGCGGAACACCTTGAGGATGAGGCGATCCCCGAACACGAGCGAGCTGTTGCTCTGCTCCGCCCCCAGGGGGGCCGCGTCCAGGGACTCGGTGCCCCGCAGGCGCCGGAAGGCCCGCTCCGGCAGCCCCACCAGGTTGCCGGCCATCCCCTTGAGCACGCGGCGCCGCCCCACCATCTCCAGGAGGGCCAGCGAGAAGGCCCGCTCCCCGAAGGCCCCGTGGAGCACTCCCTCGTCCCCCTTCACCCTCACCCGGGCCACCACCTGGTGCCGCTCGTGCTCGAGCATGTGGGCAGCCCGCTCCCCGGTGGCGAAGCCCAGCGTCAGCACGTAGGTGTCCGGATCCCCCTCGGAGTACTCCACCTGGACCAGGGTCAGGAAGGCCGTCCCCCGCCCCGCCGGCACCGGGATGGCGTCGAGGACCTCGGTGCCCTTGATCCGTCTCGCCTTGCCCCCGAACCAGCGCCGGGTCTCCAGGTAGGGAGGCAGGATCTCTTCGATCTCCGCCCTTCCCCTTCCCTTGAAGATGTTCTGCCAGCTCGACTGGACGGTGAATGACGGCAGCGGGCGGGGCTTGCCCCCGGTGTCCTCCTCGTGGGCCTTCGACCCGCGCTCCTCGAGGGCGAACCAGTAGTAGGCGTGGGGGGCCAGGGTCAGGAGGTAGGGCAGCTCGCCGATGCGGGGGAAGTCCGTCTGGCCGAACAGCTCCACCGGCACCATCTCCCGGAACTCCGAGAGGTCCAGCTCCACGAACTGGGCGTGGCGGGAGAGGTTGGAGACGACCAGGATCCGCTGGTCCTCGTGCCGTCGGATGAAGGCCAGGACCTTGGCGTTGGACGGGTGCAGGAACTCCAGCGTCCCCCGGCCGAAGGCCCGGAAGCGCTTCCGCAGGGCAATCAGCCGCTTCATCCACCACAGCAGCGAGTGGGTGTTGTTGAGCTGGGTTTCGACGTTGACCGTCTCGTACGAGAAGTCGGAGTCGATGACCGGGGGCAGGTACAGGCGCTGGGGGTTGGTGCGGGAGAACCCGGCGTTACGGTCGGCGCTCCACTGCATGGGCGTGCGGACCCCGTTGCGGTCGCCGAGGTAGATGTTGTCCCCCATCCCGATCTCGTCCCCGTAGTAGACGACCGGGGTGCCGGGCAGGGAGAGAAGGAGGGCGCTCATCAGCTCGATGCGCCGTCGGTCGTTGCCCAGGAGCGGGGCCAGGCGGCGGCGGATGCCGAGGTTGATCCGGGCCTGGGCGTCCTCGGCGTACACCCGGTACATGTAGTCCCGCTCCTCGTCCGTGACCATCTCCAGCGTGAGCTCGTCGTGGTTGCGGAGGAATATGGCCCACTGCGCGGTGTCCGGGATGGGAGGCGTCTGGCTCAGGATGTCGATGAGGGGATAGCGGTCCTCCATGCGCAGGGCCATGAACATTCGGGGCATCACCGGGAAGTGGAAGGCCATGTGGCACTCGTCGCCCTGGCCCTCGCCGAAGTAGGCCACCGCGTCCTCGGGCCACTGGTTGGCCTCAGCCACCAGGACCCGGGCGTCGTAGTTCTCGTCCACGTGGGCCCGCAGCGTCTTCAGGATCTGGTGGGTCTCGGGCAGGTTCTCGCAGCTGGTCCCTTCGCGCTCCACCAGGTACGGCACGGCGTCCAGACGCAGGCCGTCCACCCCCATGTCCAGCCAGAAGTCCATCACCTTCAGAACCGCCTTCAGCACCGCCGGGTTGTCGAAGTTGAGGTCGGGCTGGTGCGAGTAGAAGCGATGCCAGTAGTAGGCTTCGGCCCGGTCGTCCCAGGTCCAGTTGGACGTCTCGAAGTCCTTGAAGATGATGCGGGTGTCGCGGTACCGGTCGATGTGCTCGCTCCAGACGTAGAAGTCCCGGTGCACGCTTCCCGGTTTGGAGCGGCGCGCTCGCTGGAACCAGGGGTGCTGGTCCGAGGTGTGGTTCAGCACCAGCTCGGTGATGACCTTGATCCCCCGGGCGTGGGCCTCGCGGAGGAAGTGCCGAAAGTCGGCGAGGGTCCCGTAGGCGGGGTGGACCGAGGTGTAGTCGGCGATGTCGTACCCGTCGTCCCGCAGGGGCGAGGGGTAGAAGGGCAGGATCCAGATGGCGGTGGTGCCGAGGTCGCGGATGTAGTCGAGCCTCGAGGCCAGTCCCCGGAAGTCTCCCCCGCCGTCGTCGTTGCTGTCCTGGTACGCTCGGATGTGGATCTGGTAGATGATCGCGTCCTTGTACCAGAGCGGATCGCGATCGGACGCCGTCGGATCGGTCTCGCCCGCCATCGGCCCTCCCGGACCCCCCGTTTCGATGTGGTCTCGTGTGCGCCGCCCGTCCCGCTGGCGCGAGGCCATTGTACAGGGGCCCTGGGGCGAAGCGCGCCCGGGGGGTGCCCTCCCCGGCGCCATGGGTCGACTCGAGTCGACGCCGGGGGCGGCGGCCGACTCCGCCGGGCCGAGCGCCGACACCAGCCCATCCTGACACTGGCGTTCATGTTCAGGTCACCCCGTCCGGACACAGTCACCTGAAACGCAGTTTCAGGTTTCACATCTCGTCGACGCCCGATCCGGTCAGATGGGGGCCCGGGAATGCGCTCAGGAAGCCCACCAACGGCCCGTCGCAGCCCATGAGATATTTCGGCAGCTCATGAAGAAGAGAGGCAGCCCATGAGAAAGATCGACAACTCGAGGCAGCCGCCCGGCCGTCGCTGGCTGGAGACGATTCTGGTCGGGGCGCGGGGATTTGAACCCCGGACCTCTTGCTCCCGAAGCAAGCGCGCTACCAGGCTGCGCTACGCCCCGACCGAGGAACCCACTTTATACCACGCGGGTCCGACGCCTCCAAGGGCGGCGCTCCGCATCAGATCCCTCGCGCGACGCTCCACGCAAGCCGCGCTCGGGATGACAGTGACGGGGTGCCCCCCGAGGCCGACAAGGCGAGGCCCCTAGGACCCGTCGCCCTCCATGTCCCGGGCCCAGCCGCGGAGCGGGCCGAGGACGCGGTGGTTCGTGGAGTCCGTCTGGAGAGGGGTGACCGAGATGAGCCCGCTGCGCACGGCGTAGATGTCCGACATCTCGTCGCTCACCCACTGGTCGCGACCTTCCTCGATCCAGTAGTAGGTCCGGTGACGCGGATCCAGGCCTTCCAGGATCGTTCCCTCGTGGGCGCGCTGTCCCTGGACGGTGACCGCAACACCCTTCGGCTTCTCCGGCGGGACGTTGACGTTGAGGAGAGTCCGCTCGGGCAGACCCCGCTCGAGCACCAGTCCGGCCAGCCGGCGGGTGAAGGCAGCGGCGTCGCGGTAGTCGTGCACGTCGCGCGCGGCCAGGGAGACCGCGATCGAGTGGATGCCGAAGAAGGTCCCCTCCCGGGCACCCCCCACCGTCCCCGAGTAGAAGATGTCGTCCCCGAGGTTCCCCCCGCGGTTGATCCCGGAGATGACGAGCTCCGGACGGGGCGCGAGGAGCTTGACGATGGCGAGGTTCACGCAGTCGGCGGGCGTCCCGTCCACCGCGTGGACGCGGTTGGCCACCTTCTCGGCCCGGAGCGGATGAGTCAGGGTGAGGGACTGGGAGGACGCGCTCACCTCGCGGTCGGGGGCCACCACGTGGACCTGCCCGAGATCGGCGAGGACTGCGGTCAGTGCGCCAATCCCGGGGGCGTGCACGCCGTCGTCGTTGGTGACCAGAATGACCGGCTGGCGCATGGCCTCACAAAACGAAGCCCCGGAACGCGCTTCCGGGGCACACGCGACGAGGTTCAAGGATGGTCGGGATGGCCGGATTTGAACCGGCGACCACCTGCACCCCAAGCAGGTGCGCTACCAGGCTGCGCTACATCCCGAGTACCGAACCGGCCTGCGGCCGGCTGCCCTGGCCAAGGACACGATTCCGTCATGTCGATCGTGCCCTTGACAGGTCAGTGGACCTTTTTAGCACCCTTGTCCATGAGGGTCAAGATTTCGCGGAGCTGGTCCTTGACCTCCAGCAGCACCGTGCGCGTGCGCTCGTCGGTCGGGGCCGCGGCGGCTGGCTGAGTCGAAGCCGGGTCTTCCGTGGCCCCTTTTCCGCTCGCTTCCGACTCGAGCCTCTTCTTCGCCCCGGCGATGGTGAAGCCCTCGTCGTAGAGCAGCTGCTTGATGCGCAGGACCGTCTCGATGTCCTTGCGCCGGTAGATGCGCTGCCCGGAGCTGTTCTTGGCCGGAGCGAGGGCGGGAAACTCCGACTCCCAGTACCGGAGGACGTACGGCTGGGTGTCGGTGATCTCGCACACCTCACCGATCTTGAAGAACAGCTTGTTGGGGATCCCCTTGTCCATCGCGAGCGGGCTAGTCGCTCAACGCCGGGGTGAACAGCTTGGAGGGGCGGAAGACCACAGAGCTTCGCGGCTTGATGAGCATCTCCTCTCCAGTCTGGGGATTACGCCCACGGCGCTCCCTCTTCTGGCGGACCAGGAACGTCCCGAAACCAGTGATCTGGACCTTGTCGCCGTCACCCAGGTGACGCTTGATGCTCTCGAAGATGATCTCGACCAGCCGCGCGGCCTCGCGGTTGGATATGCCGCCGTGCCGCTCATACACGATCCGGGCAATATCGGCTTTGGTCATGGACTCGAGCTAGCTCCGGTGAGTCACGAAAAATCCCATCGCCAAAAGCACTTAGGTACAAAGTGCGGAGGGAGTATATGAGAAGCCTTCAGCGGTGTCAAGACACAAAGACCTCAAGGATTACTTGAGGTCTTATCCCTGTCCCCTCAGTGCTTTCGGTGGCGTGTTTTCAGCCTCAGTGGGGTTCCCTCGAACCCGAAAGCCTCCCGGATCCTGTTCTCCAGGTACCGCTTGTAGGAGAAGTGCAGGTCGGCGGGCTGGTTCAGGGAGAGGGCGAAGGTGGGCGGTGCGGTGCCGATCTGGCTGCCAAAAAGGATCTTGAGGGACCGGCTCCCCCGGTCTGGCCGGGGCGTGTGGGCCTGGGTGGCCCGGGCCAGGAGCCGGTTCAGCTCCCCGGTCGTCACCCGGAAGCGGCGAGCGTCGTCCACCCTCCCGGCGGTGGCGAGGACCTCGTCCAGGCCCCGGCCGGTGGCGGCCGAGGCGAAGACGATGGGCGCCCAGGCCAGGAACTTCAGGTGGTCCCGGACGTCCTGCTCGAAGCCCCTCCGGCTGAGCCCGCGCGCCCCGGCCGTGTCCCACTTGTTCACCACGACCACGATCCCGGCCCCGGCGTCGACCACCTTGCCGGCGATGGTCGCATCCATGTCCCGAAGCCCCGTCTCCGCGTCGAGCACCACGAGACCGACGTCGGCCCGCTCGATCGCCCGGCGGGCCTGCACCACGCTGACGTGATCGACGTTCTCCTTGAGCAGGCGCACCCGGCGGATGCCGGCGGTGTCCACGAGGAGGTACCGGCGACCGTCCCGCTCGAAGGGGCTGTCCACGCTGTCCCGCGTGGTCCCCGGGATGGCCGAGACGACCGCTCGGTCGGTGTCCAGTAGGCGGTTCAGGATGGAGGACTTGCCGACGTTGGGGCGGCCCACGAGGGCCAACCGGAGCGGTGCCGACTCCTCGTCCTCCACCTCGGTCCGCGGGAGCCCTTCCAGGGCGGCGTCGAGGAGGTCGCCCACGCCCTGGCCGTGCTCCGCCGAGATGGTGAAGGCCGGCTCGAAGCCCAGACGGGCGAACTCGCCGGGGTTCAGGTTGGGCCCCTCGACCTTGTTGACCACGAGGATCACCCGCTTTCCCTCGCGGCGGAGCTCGCGGCCGATCTCCTCGTCGTCGGGGAGCAGTCCGGCCCGCCCGTCGACCACGAAGAGGACGACGTCGGCCTCGGCAATGGCCCGCTGGACCTGCTCGACCGCCGGGCCGAGGAGAGGGTCCGCGGTCCCGAGGAGCAGTCCGCCGGTGTCGATCAGCTCGAAGGACGCTCCCTGCCACGCCACCTGCGCGTAGTTGCGGTCACGGGTGGACCCGGGCCGGCCGTCGGTGATGGCCTTGCGACGGCCGCAGATGCGGTTGAAGAGGGTCGACTTCCCCACATTCGGGCGGCCGACGAGGGCGAGACGCGGAAGAGGGATCATGGGGGCTTCGGTTGACACCCGAAACGGGCAAAGCCTATACTAGCTTCAACTTAGGAGGAGGTCCATCCCCATGATCAAGGTGGACATCATCAACGAGGTCGCGCGAGCCGCCGACATCACGAAAGTCAAGGCCGAGGTGGCGGTCGAAGCCGTCCTCGAGGCGATGAAGGACTCTTTGATGAAGGGCGACCGGATCGAGTTGCGGGGTTTCGGCGTGTTCCAGGTGAAGCCGCGCAAGCGCGGCATCGGCCGGAACCCCAGGACGGGGAAGGAGGTCAAGATCCCGCCCGGGCGGACGATCCGCTTCAAGCCGGGGAAGGACCTCCAGAACTTGGCGCTCTAGCCCACGGCACGCCCCCCGTTGGGCTCCCCCAGCCTTCCCGGTGGCCCGGCCGATCCGGGCCGGACGGACGAGTTCGCGGCAGCGCGAGCCCCGATCTGGGTCTACACCCCTCCGCCCCCACAGAACGCGTGGCAACGTTGGGGCCGGAACCTGGTCCTCTTCGTCCTGACCGTCGCCTCGGTCTTCGTGACCGGGGTGCTCCAGAACACACAGACGGTCGTCATCCCGGGGCGCGGTGCCTTTGAGCTTCTGAACATCGCGGCGGGCATCCGCCTCGCCGCCGGGCTCCTCGGGATCCTGATGGCCCACGAGATGGGCCACTACCTCGCCTGCCGCTACTACCGCGTCGACGCGACCCTGCCGTTCTTCATCCCCGCGCCGGTCCTGTCCTTCGTGGGAACCCTCGGGGCCTTCATCCGCATCCGGGCCCCGATCCCCCACCGGCGCGCCCTCTTCGACATCGGGGTGGCCGGCCCCCTGGCCGGCTTCGCCGTCTGCCTGCCCGTGCTCTGGCTCGGCCTGCAGGAGGCCAGCGTCATCCCGTTGGATCCCACTCTCGGCGGTGTCTTCTTTGGAGAGCCCCTCCTCTTCCAATGGGCCGCACGCCTCGTCCACGGCCCCCTGCCCGACGGGGTGACCCTGAGCCTCGGCCCCCTGGGCCTCGCCGCGTGGTTCGGCCTCTTCGTGACCGCCCTCAACCTGATTCCGGTCGGCCAGCTCGACGGCGGCCACGTCACCTACGCCCTGCTCCGGCGCCACGCCCACCGGATCTCGCGGATCGCCTGGTGGGTCTGTGTCGCCCTGGTCTACTTCGGTCCCAACTGGATCCTCTGGGCCATCATCCTCAAGGTCCTGGGACGCCGGCACCCGCCGACGCTCAACGACCACGTTCCCGTGGCGCGCGGGCGGGTGGTCGTCGGGGTGGTGAGCCTCGTGATCTTTGCCGTGTGCTTCGTCCCGGACCCGGTCATCTTCTCCTGGACGGACTTCTTCGAGGCCGTGGGTCTCGGCCACATGCTCGGACTCTAGCCCCTACATCACCGACAACGCGTCCACGTCCACCACCACCCCGGGCCACCGGCGGGCGCCGTGGCGCGCGACCAGGGCGTCCCGCACCGCCGTGCGCATCGAGGGGCGGTGCCCTTTCAAGAGGACCTGGAAGCGGTGCTCGCTGCGGATCCGGGCGAGAGGGGCGTGGGCGGGTCCGAGGACCCGGAACCGACCCGTCGCCGACTGGCGCAGGTCTCGGGCCAGGGCATCGGCGGCGTTCGCACCGGCCCCGGCGTCCTTGCTGCGGATGATCACGTTGACGAGGGCGGCGACGGGGGGATAGCCCATCGTCTGCCGAAACTCCATCTCCCGCTCGAAGAAGCCGTCGTAGTCCTGAGCGCAGGCGAAGACCAGCGCGTAGTGATCGGGCAGGTGGCTCTGGAGGATCACCTCCCCCGGCACGTCGCCGCGGCCGGCGCGCCCGGCGACCTGGGTGAGGAGCTGGAAGGTGCGCTCGGCCGACCGGAAGTCGGGGAGACCCAGTCCCACGTCGGCATCCACCACCCCGACCAGGGTCACGCGGGGGAAGTCGTGGCCCTTGGCGATCATCTGGGTGCCCACCAGCACGTCGATCTCCCCGGCCTCGAAGCGGGCCAGGACCTGGGCGAGGACCCCGCGTCGACTCGCCCGGTCGCGGTCCAGACGCTCCACCCGGGCCGTGGGCACCGCGGCCTGGACCGCCTCGACCACCTTCTCGGTGCCGTAGCCGGTGAGGCGGAGATAGACCCCCCGGCAGGCCGGGCAGACGCCGGGAGAGCGGATGTCGTGACCACAGTAGTGACACAACGCCCGGCTCCCGCCCCGGTGGAGGGTGAGGGAGACGGAGCAGTTCGGGCAGGTCGCTTCCTGCCCGCACTCACGACACAGCAGGCTCGTGGCGTAGCCGCGGCGGTTCAGGAGCACGAGGGCCTGCTCGCGGCGATCGAGGCGCGCGGCCAGGGCCGAACGGAGGTCGGGCCCCAGGATCGGGTCGCCTCCAGCCTTGATCATCGCCCGACGGTCCACCACCTCCACTCGCGGGAGGTTCCGGTCCCCGATCCTCTCGGGGAGGCGGAGACGTGCGTACTTGCCCTTGAGGGCGTTCGCGTGGGACTCCACCGAGGGGGTCGCCGAGCCCAGGAGCACGGGACACGCCTCGATCTGCCCTCGCACCACCGCCACGTCCCGCCCGTGGTAGCGGGGGCTCTCGTCCTGCTTGTAGGCCGAGTCGTGCTCCTCGTCCACCACGATGAGGCCGAGATTCTCCACCGGGGCGAACACCGCCGAGCGCGCGCCCACCACGACCCGGGCCCCGCCCTCCCGGATGCGCCACCACTGGTCGTGCCGCTCCCCCGCCGACAGCTCGCTGTGGAGAACCGAGACCGTCTCTCCGAACCGCGCGCTGGCGGCGCGGACCAGGAGCGGGGTGAGGGCGATTTCCGGAACCAGCACGAGCGCGCCGCGGCCCTCGTGAAGGACGGCCTCGATGGTGCGGAAGTAGACCTCGGTCTTTCCGGAGCCGGTCACCCCGTGGAGGAGGAAGGGACGGGCGCCGCCCGCGCTCAGCGCGGCGAGGACGGGCTGCAGCGCTTCCTCCTGGGCCCCGGTGAGCGCGACCGGCTCGGCGCCGGGCACCGGCAAACCCTCCGGGGAGCGCACGTCGCGCTCCTCCTCGAGGCGGACGATCCCCTTCCCGGCCAGCCGCCCCAGGGCTCCGCGCACCGACGGGCGATCCCGCGACAGGTCGCTCACCCGGGCCCGCCCGCCCGCCGCCCGGAGCCGGTCGAGGGCGTCGGCCTGGGCCCACCCGCGCGGCCGGGCGTCGGCGTCGAGGAGGACCGCCACCTGCCGCTGGCGGAAGCCGGGGGCGTCGATCGTCTGCTCGATCTCGACGACCCCCGCCCGCCGCAGGCGGGCCACTCGGGACTGGGGGTCCGCGCCGAGGCGACTCCGCAATGTGGAGAGACGCAGGGGCTTGTCCCGCAGGGCCGCGACCACCGGGTCGCCGTCGGGTGCCTCCTCGGGGCGGACCAGCTTCACCACCGCCCGGCTCGCCCGGACTCCGGCCGGAGGGAGGACGAGCTTGTAGCACTCGCCCGGCGGGGCCAGATAGTGCTCGGACATCCAGGCCGCAAGATCGAGGAGCGCCGGCCCCACGAGCGGGCTTTCGTCCAGGACCGCCGCGACCTTCTTGAGGTTCACGCCCTCGTCGGTGGCCTCGCCCGGACCCGTGACGACACCAATCGCCAGCCGCTTCCCGAAGGGGACCTGGACACGACAGCCCCGTGCGGGGAGGGCAACGCCCGGGGGGAGGCGGTAGGTGAAGGGCTGCTGGAAGGGCAGGGCGAGCGCCACGGAGACGAGGTCGGCGGGCATCGAGGGGTACTGTAGCGTGAGGTGTGGACGTACCGGGTCCTGGTCGCGGGGAGCCTGGCGCGGGGCGAAGGGGAAGGGAACAACGGAATAGGGTCAGACCCCATTCATTGCACCGCGGGCGCGACGGGGGCGGCGGCGCAACAAACGGGGCAGACCCCGTGGCGGGGGTCCCAGACCGTCGAGGCCGCGGCGGCCGGGTGGCCGACCGCGGCCGACCGCTGAGGGAAGGTCCGGGAGCCGGGTGAGTCGAACGGGGGCATCGGGGTCGCGGCGGACGACCGAGCTGTGCGGGAACGGCGAAGTGGTCAGTCGGGGACGGGCCGGCCGAGGAGCTCGAGGACGACCTTCATGTCCTCCCAGAGGTCCTTCTTGGCTCGGGGATTCCGGAGGAGGTAGGCCGGGTGATAGGTGGGCATCGCCGGGATGCCCTCCCACTCGCCGAGCTGTCCTCGAAGCCGCGTGATGGGCACCGCCGTCTTCAGGAGCCAGTGGGCGCTGAACTTGCCCAGGGCCACGATCACCTTCGGGCGGATGGCGCGGATCTGGGCCTCGAGGAACGGCTGGCAGGCCCGGATCTCGTCGGGCTCGGGATTGCGGTTCCTGGGCGGCCGACACTTGATGACGTTCCCGATCCAGACGTCCTCCCGCCTCATGCGGAGGCCCTTCTCGATGATGTCGGTCAGCAGCTTCCCCGCGCGCCCCACGAAGGCGAGCCCCTGCTCGTCCTCGTCCGCGCCCGGCGCCTCCCCCACGAACATCAGCTCGGCCCGGGGACTCCCCTGTCCGAAGACGATCATCTTGCGGCCGGCGGCCAGGCCGCAGCGCTGGCAGTCGCCCAGCTCCTCCCGGATCGCGCGGAGCCTCGCCTCGGCGTCGCCGGGCGCCGCCGGACCACTCGACGCCTCCCCCGCTCCCCCACTGGCGTGCGACGGCGAGGCGCCTTCGTCGCCGTCCCCGGGAGGCCAGGGCACCCCGATGTCGGTCAGGCGGGCCAGGAAACGCGCCTGCTCCGCCAGATCCTCGCGAACGTCGTCACCGCTCACGAAGCCACCGGGCCGGTCGGGGTGGGCTCCCGGGCCGGGGCGCGGAGCCGAACGATCTCGTCGCAGACGCGCTCCGCCACCTCCCGCTTGCTCGCGAGGGGCACGTCGACCGGGTCACCCTCTCGCGGGAGGAGGACCGCGGCGTTGGTGTCGCCCCCGAAGCCCGTACTCACCTCGTTGGCCACGATCAGATCGAGGTTCTTCCCGGTGAGCTTGTCCCGGGCCCGGGCCAGGAGATCCCCGGTCTCGGCCGCGAACCCCACGAGCAGCCGCTCGCCCTTCCGCTCGCCCAGCCCCCGGAGGATGTCCTTCGTCCGCACCAACTCGAGCGCGAGGGGGCCCTCCCCCTTCTTCAGCTTGTCCGTGGAGGGCGCCGCCGGCCGGTAGTCGGCCACCGCGGCCGCCGCCACCACGACCGTGGCCGCCTCGAAGTGCGCCTCGACCGCCCGGGCCATCTCCTCGGCGGAGCGCACGGACACGAGCTCGACCCCGCCCGGCGGCCTCAGGCTCGTGGGCCCGGAGACCAGGACCACCCGGGCCCCACGGTCGCGGGCGGCCTCGGCGATCCGGTAGCCCATCTTCCCCGAGGAGCGGTTGGACACGAACCGCACGGGGTCGATGTCCTCCACCGTGGGGCCGGCCGTCACCAGCACGGTCTCGCCAGTGAGCTCTCGGCGGCGCACGAGCGCGGCCAGGGTCGCGTCCACGATGGCGTCGGTCTCGGCCAGGCGTCCCCGGCCCAGCCACCCACAGGCCAGGTGGCCCGACCCCGGCTCCACGACGCGCACTCCCCGGGAGCGCAGGATCTCCAGGTTCTCCTGCACCGCCGGGTGCTCGAGCATGTTGGAGTTCATCGCCGGGGCGACCACCACCGGCGCCCTCGTGGCGGTGTAGAGAGTGCTCAGGGCATCGTCGGCGATGCCCCGCGCCAGCTTGCCCACGGTGTTGGCGGTGGCGGGGGCCACCAGCAGGACCTCGGCGTCGTCGGCGAGGCTGACGTGGCGGATGTCGCTGTCCGTCCCGAGGGCGAACTGGTCGTGGAAGACGGGGTGACCCGAGAGGGCCTCGAACGTCAACGGCCCCACGAAGCGCGTGGCGGCCGCGGTCATCACCACGTGCACGTCGACCTCACGACGCTGCAGCTCCCGGAGGACCTCGCAGGCCTTGTAGGCGGCGATGCACCCGGTGACCCCGAGCACCACCCGGCCCAGGACACGGTCGTGGCCGTGGGGCGGCGAGTCCCTGGCCGGGGGCGCCGGCCGCGGGCCGGTGTCGGTCCTCGGCATGGTCCCGCCCCCTAGGCTTCCTCCCCCTCCTCGCCCTCGATCTCGGGGAGCTCGTCTCGCACCTCCCACGAGACCGCACCCGCGATGGTCTCCTCGACCGCGACGCGAGTGGACTTGCGACTGCGGGTGTCGACGCGGGGCTTGGCCCCGCTCTGCAGCTGCTTGGCCCGCTGCGCGGCGACGGTGATGAAGCGGAACTTGGAATCCACGTCCCGGGGAAGAAACACCTGACTCATGCCTTCTCTTTCTCCTTTGCCGACTCGAACGTTCTCTCGATGGCCCGCGCCTCCTCGGCGGCGTGGCTGACCCGACACCGCGCGGCGCGCACGATGGACTCGAGCGCGCCGGCGCAGCCGTCCAGGTCGTCGTTGACGATGGCGTAATCGTAGCGCACGAAGGCGTGCAGCTCGCGGCCGGCCGCGGCGAGACGGCGCCTGATCGTGGGCTCGTCGTCCTGGCCCCGCCCCCGGAGCCGTCGCTCCAGGACCTCGTAGGAGGGGGGCAGAACGAAGACGGTGACGGCGTCCGGCAGCTTCTCGCGGACCTGGGCCGCGCCCTGCACGTCCACGTCGAGAAGCAGGTCCAGGCCCTCGGCCCGGGCCCGCGCCAGCTCGGCGATGGCGGTGCCGTAGAGGTTCCCGTGCACCTCCGCCCACTCGAGCAGTCGTCCCGCCGCACGCAGCTCCTCGAAGGAGCTCCGATCGACGAAGTGGTACTCCACCCCGTCGCGCTCGCCGGGGCGGGGGTCCCGGGTGGTGTGGGACACCGAGAAGCGCAGGCCCGGCATCCGCTCCAGGACCCGGGAGAGCACGGTGGTCTTCCCCGCCCCGGACGGGGCAGAGACCACCACCACGCTGGGCATCCGCTCACTCAACGTTCTGCACCTGCTCGCGGAGCCGCTCGATCTCCGCCTTGAGGCCCACCACGGCCTGCACCTGGGTCGCGTCCGCCACCTTCGACCCGATGGTGTTGGCCTCGCGCATCAGCTCCTGCGCGAGGAAGTCCAGGCGCTTGCCGGACGGGGCGCCCTCGGCGGCCAGCAGCTCACGGGACATGGCGACGTGGCTGCGCAGCCGCTGGATCTCTTCGGCCACGTCGTGGCGCTCCACCGAGCGCACCACCTCCTGGTAGAGCCGGCTGTCCTCGAGACCCAGCTCCCCCGCCAGGGCCTGGGCCTTCTCGAGCAGCGCCGCCTGTCGCGGCTCGCGGGTCTCCTCCGCTCGCTGCTCGATGCCGTCCGCTCCCGCCTCGACCGCATCCAGGGCTCGCTCCAGCTCCTCCCGAAGCCTCTGTCCCTCCGCCACCCTCATGGCGTCGAGGCCTTCGAGGGCCTGACCCACCAGGCCCAGGAGGGTCTCTCTGGTCTCTGGAGCGAGGGCCGCCCGGGACTCGGTGCGCTCGAGGGCCCCGGGAAAGCGGACGAGGTCCGAGACGGACATTCCCCCCTCGATGCCGAACTCGTTCTGCATGTCCCGGAGAGACCGCACGAGGGACGCCACCAGGGGACGTGAGGGGACGACCTCCTCGACGGGTCCTTCGGGGAGGGCGGCCTGGAGTGAGATCTCGACGCGGCCCCGACGGACCACCCGCCCCACCGCGTCCTTGATCTCGACCTCCAGGGGCTGGAGACGGCGGGGCACGTGAACGGTGACGTCGAGGTAGCGGTGGTTGAGGCTCCGGGCGCTCACTCCGGCGCGCACGGCCTCGGTCTCGTGGACCGCGGAGCCGAAGCCGGTCATGGAGCGGATCACGCCGTCTCCTCCGCGGTGAACTGGAGATCGTGGAGCCGGTTGTAGATCCCACCCTCGCGCCGGAGGAGTTCCTCGTGACGACCCACCTCCCGGACCTCGCCGCCTTCCAGGACCACGATCCGGTCGGCGTCCCGCACGGTGGCCAGGCGGTGGGCGATGACGAGGGTGGTCCGTCCGGCCATCAGGTTCGCGAGGGCCGACTGCACCAGCCGCTCCGACTCGGCGTCGAGGGCCGACGTGGCCTCGTCCAGGATCAGGATCGGGGGGTTCTTGAGGAGGGCCCGGGCGATGGCGATTCGCTGCTTCTGTCCTCCGGAGAGGCGGCTCCCCCGCTCCCCGATCACGGTGTCGTAGCGCCGGCGGAGGTCGAGGATGAAATCGTGTGCGAAGGCCGCCCGGGCCGCCGACTCCACCGCCGCGGGGTCGACGTCATCGAGACCGTAGGCGATGTTGGCGAAGACGGTGTCGTTGAAGAGCACCGTCTCCTGGGTCACGAGGCCGACCTGGCGGCGGAGGCTCCCGAGGGTGGCCTGCCGCACGTCGATCCCGTCGATGAGGACCGCGCCCGCGGTGACGTCGTAGAACCGGGGCAGGAGATTCACCAGCGTGGTCTTGCCCGCCCCGCTGGTCCCGACGATCGCCACCACCTCGCCCGGACGGGCCACGAAGCTGACGTTGCGGAGGATGGCGGCGTGGCCGTCCGCGTACGAGAACCCGACGCTGCGGTACTCGATCTCACCCTTCATCCGCGGTAGGGCCACCGCGTCCGCCGCCTCCGGCACCTCGTCGTGGCGGTCGAGGACCTCGAAGACCCGCGAGCCCGCGGCCAGCGCCGCCTGGAGGGTGGCGTTGACCCGGGACAGCCGCTTGATGGGCGTGTACATGGCGAACAGCGCGGTCAGGAACGCGACGAACGCCCCGGTCGTCAGGTAGCCCTTCTGGATGGCGAAGCTCCCGTAGAGCAACGCCCCCACCATGGCGAGACCGCCCACGAACTCCATCAGGGGCGGCAGGACCGCGGTCGTCCGGGTGATCCGCATGTTGACGTTGAGCAGGCGGGCCGAGGCCCGGCGGAAGCGCCCGATCTCGAACTTCTCCATCCGGAAGGCCTTGACCACGCGGAACCCGGAGATCGTCTCCTGGAGGATCTCCGAGATGTCCCGCCACCGGCGCAGCGAGGTCTCGTTGGACGCGCGCAGCCGCTGGCCGAGGCGGAAGAGGGGATGCAGGGCCAGGGGCATCCCGACGAGAGAGATGACGGCCAGGAGCCAGTCCATGTAGAGGAGCACCGTCAGCAACCCGATGATGGTGAGCCCCTCCTTGAGGAGGTCGCCGGCCAGCTCCGACACCGCGGCCTGGATCTTCTCCACGTCGGTGGTGATGTGGCTCATCAGCGTGCCGGTGCTGCTCCGCCCGAGGAACGCGAACGACTGCCCGAGAACGTGCCGGTACAGGGTGTTCCGGAGGTCGGTCACCGCGTGCTGGCCGGCGTCGGCCACGAGGGTCGTGGAGAAGTAGGACGAGATGCCCTTGATCGCGTACAGGACGAGGATGGTGACGGAGAGGCGGCCCACGTCCTCGCCGGCGAACAGGGCCTTGTCGAAGATGGGCTTCATCTGGGCCACGAGGGCCGCGCCGGAGGCCGCGTATCCCGCCGTCGCCAGCCAGGAGAAGAGCAGGCGCCCCCGGTAGGGGCGCGTGTAGCTGAACAGCCGCCGGAACAGCCCCAACTCACCGCGCAGACCCGCCCCCGTCGCGCGCAGCTCTTCCAACCAACGCTGTCGCTTCGACCGGCGTGGCCCGGTCACGGTCGGATGAAGGGGGGACCTGGGAGGGGCTATGGCCTCATCTCCTTGGCCGGCAGACGTTTAGCTGGCGGCCGAAACATCTAGTATACCGGCGGACCCCTCCCGCCGGCAAGGCCTCGGGGGCCGCCGCTAGTCCGTGAAGCGGTACCTCAGCAGGGTCCAGAGGGCCGGGAAGCCGTCCCTCCAGGTGATCTTCTTCCCCTCGCTGTAGTCGCGACCCTCGTAGGTGATGGGGACCTCGTAGACGCGGGCTCCGCGCTTGAAGAGCTTGGCGGTGATCTCGGGCTCGATCCCGAAGCGGTCGCTCTTCAGGGCCAGGTCCTTCAGGACGTCGGACCGGACCGCCTTGAAGCAGGTTTCCATGTCGGTCATGGTCGTGTTGTAGAGCACGTTGGTGACGAGGTTCAGGAACAGGTTGGCGAGGTAGTGGGTGAAGAGGTGGCAACGGTGCCGACCGATGAACCGGCTCCCGAAGACGGCGTCGGCCTTCCCCTTGGCGATGAGGTCGAGAAGGTCGGGGTACTCCTCGGGGCTGTACTCGAGGTCGGCGTCCTGGACCACGATCACGTCGCCGGTGGCGGCCTCGATGCCCCGCCGGACGGCGGCGCCCTTCCCCTGATTTCGCTCCTGGCGGAGAAGGCGGAAG
The DNA here is from genome assembly GCA_022340585.1 of Acidobacteriota bacterium. Taxonomy (GTDB): domain Bacteria; phylum Acidobacteriota; class Vicinamibacteria; order Fen-336; family Fen-336; genus JAJDNS01. The sequence continues at coordinate 4,691 of JAJDNS010000026.1, read as the reverse complement.
CCCTTCTCCCGGGAGAGCTTCTCGAGGATCTCGACGCTTCCGTCGGTGGAGGCGTCGTCCACCGCGATGAGCTCGATGCGCACCGGGACCGCCAGCACCCGGTCCACGATCTCCTCGACCGTGGACCTCTCGTTGAAGACCGGCATCACCACGGTCAGCAGGGGATCCACGAGGGGGGTCCGCCGGGGCTGGATGCGCGCCGAGGCCGTCATCGCCGGCCGATTCCCTCGTAGTGGAAGCCCATGTCCCTCACCGCCTGGGGATTGTAGATGTCCCGCCCGTCGAAGAGAGCGGGGTGGCGCATGCGCGCCTTCAGCTTCTGGAAGTCGGGCTCCCGGAACTCGTTCCACTCCGTCACCACCACCAGGGCGTCGGCCCCCCTCACCGCCTCGTAGGCGCGGCCGCAGAGGACGATGCGGTCGCCGAAGAGGGTCCGGGCCACCTCCTCCGCCTTGGGATCGTAGGCTCGGACCGTCGCCCCGGCGGCGAGGAGCCCCTCGATGATGGCGATGGCCGGGGCCTCCCGCATGTCGTCGGTCCGGGGCTTGAACGCGAGGCCCCAGATCGCCACCACCTTCCCCTCGAGGCCGCCCAGGTGGCGGGCGATCCGGGGGACCAGGATCGACTTCTGGGCCTCGTTGGTCCGCTCCACGGCCTCGATGACGTGCATCGGGGTCTCGGCCTCGTGACCCATCCGGATCAGCGCCTTCACGTCCTTGGGAAAGCACGAGCCCCCGTAGCCCACCCCGGGAAACAGGAACGACGCCCCGAGGCGGCTGTCCGATCCGATGCCCATCCGAACGCTCCGGACGTCCGCGCCCACCTTGTCGCAGTAGTTGGCGATCTCGTTCATGAACGAGATCCGACTGGCGAGCAGCGCGTTGGCGGCGTACTTGGTCAGCTCCGCCGAGGCCGGGTCCATGACGATGATCGGCTTGCCGGTGAGGACGAAGGGCTGGTAGAGACGCCGCATCACCGCTTCGACGTCCGGGTCGTCGGTCCCGATGACCACCCGGTCCGGCCGCAGGAAGTCGTCGACCGCGGTGCCCTCCTTGAGGAACTCGGGGTTCGACACCACCGACACGCGGTGGGTGGTGAGGGCGGCCACGACCTCCCGGACCTTCGCCGCCGTGCCCACCGGCACCGTCGACTTGTTGACCACGATCTTGTCGCCGTTCATCGCCCGGCCGATTCCTCCCGCCACCTCCAGGACGTGCCTCAGGTCGGCCGACCCGTCCTCGTCCTGGGGGGTGCCCACGGCGATGAAGATCACCTCGCTGGCCTGGACCGCCGACTCGAGGTCGGTGGTGAAGTCGAGGCGCTCCTCGGCCACGTTGCGGGGGACCATCTCCTCGAGCCCCGGCTCGTAGATGGGGATCTCACCGGCCCGCAGGCGGGCGACCTTCTCGCCGTCGGCGTCGACACACCGGACCGTGTTGCCGGTCTCGGCCAGGCACGCTCCCACGACCAGCCCCACGTAGCCGGTTCCGACGACTCCGATGTCCAATCCCTTGGTCCTCCGATGCCGGTCCGAACGACCGTTGAGAGTAGCACAACTGTCCTCGGGCTCCTGCTATCATCTAGAAACCCATGCACTTCGGCCTCGACCTGCGGCCCTCGCTCTCGCAGCCCACCGGGGTGGGGACCTACGTCCTCGGCCTCGCGGAGCGGCTGCCGGCCATGGCGCCGGACGACCGGTTCCATTTCTTCTCGGCCTCCATCAAGGACCGCTACCCCTCCCGCAGCTGGCCCTACAACGTGCACCTCGTGGATCGGCGGTTGCCGGTGAAGGCGTTGAACCTCGCGTGGAACCGCCTGGGCTGGCCTCCTCTCGACCGGCTCGTGGGAGCTCCCCTCGACCTCGTCCACTCCCCCCATCCCCTCCTCGTCCCCGCCCGACACGCGCGACGGATCGTCACCATCCACGACCTCTTCTTCCTGAAGCACCCGGAGCTGTCGGATGCCGAGATCCGCCGCGACTACGTGGACCTCGTCCGCAAGCACGCGCGCCAGGCCGACGGAATCCTCTGCGTCTCCGAGCACACCGCGTCGGAGGCCCGACGCCTCCTCGACGTGCCCCCGGAGAAGATCGCCGTGACCCCCCTCGGAGTCGACCGCGACTTCCAGGAGCCCGTGTCCGACGAGGTGGTCGACCGGAGCCTGAGTCGGCTCCGTCTCCCCCGGGGCGGGATCCTCTACGTCGGCAGCGACGAGAAACGAAAGAACCTCGTCTCCCTGGTGATGGCCTACCTGAACCTGTCCCGTCGGCGCCGGGAGGTGCCCCCGCTCATCCTGGCCGGGCCCGGCTCGTCGTGGTCCCAGGGGGGCCGCCGGGTGGGGCCCCAGATCCGGGCCACCGGCTACCTGCCCCGCAGCGACGTCCGCGCCCTCATGGCGGCGTCCTCGGTGCTGGTGCTGCCGTCCCTCGAGGAGGGCTTCGGCCTGCCCGTGGTCGAGGCCATGGCCGCCGGCCTGCCCGTCATCTGCACCCGGGGATCTGCCCTCGAAGAGGTCGCGGGGGACGCCGCCGCGCTCGTCGACCCGGGAGACGCCAGCGCCCTCGCCCGGGCGATCGAGAGACTCCTGGACGACCCCGACGCCGCAGACGGCCTGAGGCGCCGGGGGCTGGAGCGCAGCCAGCTCTTCGACTGGCACGACACCGCCGCCCGAACGCTGGCCTTCTACCGGAAGGTCCTTGGTCAATAGCCCTCTCGTCGTCGGCATCGACGGTCGGGAGCTCCAGGGCCGGCCCACCGGGGTCGGACGCTACCTGCGAAACCTCCTCCGCCGCTGGTGCGGGACGGGCGACCAGCTCGTCGTCTACTTCTCCGGCCCCGCCCCCAAAGACCCGGTCCTCGAGCACTCCGCGATCACCTGCCGCCCGGTGGGCGATGGGAGCGCCCACGGACTCGTCTGGCAGGAGCGCCGGCTTCCCGCGGCCGCCGCCGGCGATCCCCTCGACGTGTTCTTCTCCCCCGCCTACGCCTGCCCGCTCTCCCTGGGCGTCCCCCGCGTGACCACGGTCCACGACCTGTCCTTCTTCTCCCATCCCCAGGACTTCCCGCTCCGGCACGCCATACGCCGCCGCCTGCTCACCTCCCTGAGCGTCCGAGCCTCCCGCGCCCTTCTGGTGCCCTCCGAGTTCACTCGCCGAGAGGTGGTTCACCGCTTCCCGGCCGCCGCCGAGCGGGCCCATCACGTCCCGGAAGGCCCCGACGACGACCTGCCCCCCTCGCCCCCCCGCGAGGAGGCCCGGCGCCGCCTCGGGCTCTCGGGCCCCCTGGTCATCAGCGTGGGGGCCGTGCTGAACCGTCGGTGCGCCCCGGAGCTGCTGCGCGCGGTCGCCCGGCTCGCCCCGCGCCACCCCGGGCTCGTCCTCGACCTGGTGGGCGAGAACCGCACTCACCCTCGCCTCGACTTGCCGGGTCTCGTCGCGTCCCTCGGTCTCGGCGACCGGGTGCGGCTGTCGGGGTTCGTGGACGAGGCGGGTCTTGCCGACCGCTACGCGGCCGCCGACGCCGCGGTCTCCCTCTCCGAGTACGAGGGCTTCGGGCTGCCGGCCCTCGAGGCGGCGGCGAGAGGGGTCCCCCTGGTCGTCGGCGAAGCCCCGTCGCTCGGCGAGATCTTCGCTCCCGCCGCGCTCCTCGTCCCCCCCCGGGACGAATCCGTGGTGGCCAGGGCCCTCGACGACATCCTCACTGACCCGCTGCTCCGCGAGCGCCTGAGGACCGCCGGGCGCGCTCTCGCGGGAGAGTACTCCTGGGACCGCGCCGCCACCCTCACCCGCGAAGTCCTCCTCCAGGCGGCGGGGCGGTGAGCACGCCGTCCCCCCCGGCGCTGGCCGTGGTGGTGGTGTCGTTCCACTCGCGAGAGACGCTCGGAGCCTGCCTGGACTCCCTGGCCGGCCACGTGGAGATCCCCCTCGAGATCGTGGTCGTCGACAACGCGAGTGAGGACGGCTCGGCCGACGCCGCCCGGGAGCACCCCGCGCGTCCACGGGTCCTCGCCAGCCCGACGAACGTGGGCTTCGCGCGCGCCTGCAACCGGGGGGCGGGGGCCACGACCGCCCCCTTGATCCTCTTTCTCAACCCGGACGCCGAGGTCACCCCGGGCGCCGTCGAGACCCTGGTCGCCGCCGTCGAGTCCTCCCCTGACGTCGGCGTGGCCGGCCCCCTCACCCGCGACCCCGACGGCACCGTGCAGGTCTCCACTGGCCCGGACCTGACCCTGGGAGCGGAGCGCCGCCAGCGACGCCTCGTGCGAGGCGTCCGTCGTCGCGAGCCGCGGGCGGTGGCCGAGGCCGCGGCACGGCACGCGCGCGAGCGGGAGCCGGACTGGGTGTCGGGCGCGTGCCTGCTCGCCCGGCGGAAGGCCTTCGAGGCCGTCGGTGGGTTCGACGAGGCCTTCTTCCTCTACGAGGAGGACGCAGACCTCTGTCGGCGTATCCGCCAGGCGGGCTGGCGCGTCCTGTTCACCCCGGCCGCCGCCGTCCGCCACCAGCTCGGGCGGAGCATGGCGCACACGCCGGGGCGCGCCCGGCTGGCCTACCAGCGCAGCCACCTCCTCTACTACCGGAAGCACAACGGCCTCCTCGACCAGGTGGGGCTGCGCCTCCTCCTGCTCGGCCGCGCCCTCGCGGACTTCGATCCCGCCCTGCTCCGCCTGGCCCTGGGCCGGGTCTGAGCCCGGGT
>JAJDNS010000025.1 GCA_022340585.1 Acidobacteriota bacterium | reverse complement strand
GCGCCCAGTCGGAGGCGCGTCTCGAAGGCCGACCGCGCGGTCTCCAGGGCGGCCCGGGCCGGTTCCACCTGGCCGAGCCTCCGGTGGGCAGTACCGAGGCGCAGGTGGAGCTCGATCGAGATGCGGCCCCGGAGAGCGTGGTCCACCCGCTGGAGAAAGGCCAGCTCCCGCTGGAACAGCTCCACCGCCTCCGCGTTCCTCCCCTGGAGGGCGGCCACGTGCCCGAGACGCATGTGCGAGCCCACGATCACGAAGCCCTCCTGACCCGAGAGCAGCGCCTCCTGCAGGTGAGCGGCCCGACGCGCCGCCTCCTCCGCGGGGCCGAGGTCCCCGATGAGGGCGAGGCAGTGGGCGAGCTGGAGCGCGAACCACCCGGCCCGGGGTTCGCGGGCCAGGGCCCTCTCGAAGTACGAGGCGGCCTCGCGAAAGCGGCCCTGGGCGATGAAGAGGGCACGGCCCATGGTGGCGAGCACGCCCGGGTCCTCGGGGGCGAGCTCCAGGGCCCGACGGATGGCGGCCAGGGCCTCGTCGTCTCGCCCGAGGCCCAGGAGCGTGCTGCCCATCTGGCGCCACGCGCGGGCCGAGCCCGGCTGGAGCTCGAGGGCGCGGCGGAAGGCGGAGAGGGCGCGCTCGTGAAGCTCGGGCAGGACGAGATAGTCGGCCTTCGTGGCGTAGGCGTGCCCCAGCTCGACGTGCGCCCGAGCGTAGGTCGGGTCGAGGGCCACCGCCCTCTCGAAGAAGAGGATCGCCCGGTCCAGCGACTCGTAGCTCTCGAGCTGCATGTTGATCACACCGCGCGAGTAGGCTTCGTAGGCCTCCACCACGTGCGTGTCCTCGTCCTCGGCCAGCGTCGGCATCCCCAGCCGCAGGCTGGACGCCAGCTCCCGGACGACCTGGTCCTGCAGCGAGAAGATCTCGTCGAGGCGCCCGTCGAGCTTGACCGTTCGCAGCACGCGGTGGCCCTCGACGTCGGCCAGCCGTGCGGTCACGCGAATCGCCTCCCCCGACCGCTGGAAGCCACCGGAGAGCACCCAGCGCGCCCCCAGCTCGCGCCCCACGCGCACGGCGAGGGCCTCGTCGGCTTCGCGCCCCTCCGCCCCCGCCCGGCGCATGGCCTCGCGCACCGGGGCCGGGGCGATCACCGCGAGGCCGGGCAGCCCGCGCAGATCGGACATCACCGTCTCCGTGATGCCCGTTCCCACCCAGTCGTCGTCGCCGTGGCCGGAGATGTTGGCGAAGCCGAGGACGGCCACGGTGCGCGAGGGCTCGGGTCCGGGCGTGGGCGGCGCCCCGCGGCGGAGTGCGGCAATCTGCTCCCGGACCTCCTTCATGGAGCCCGGTCGGAGGCCCGCCTCCTTGGCGAGCATGCCCTGAACCAGAGCCTCGACCAGGGGCAGGCGGGCGTCGTCTTCCCGGGCCGCGAGGGGTGGAGGGGGGCGGTGCAGAACCGCGTCGAGAACCTGTACCGCGTTCTCTCCCGCGAACGCCGGCTCACCGGTGACCAGCTCGTGGAGGAGCGCCCCGAGCGAGTACACGTCGGCCCGGGCGTCGACTTCCCGGCCGCGAGCCTGCTCCGGGGCCATGTACGCCAGCGTCCCCAGCAGCGCCCCCGCCCCCGAGCGGGCGGCGTCGCGGCTCCAGGTCGTCCCGTCGGGGCTCCCGAACACGTGCTGCTTGGCGAGGCCGAAGTCCAGTATCTTGAGCCGCCCGTCCGGGGTCACCATGACGTTCGAGGGCTTCACGTCCCGATGGATGATGCCTCGGGCATGGGCCTCCCCGAGGGCCTCGGCGAGGCGGTCCACCACGTCGAGGGCCGAGTCGAGAGACGGCGGCTGCCGTCGCACGTGCTCGGCGAGGGTCTCGCCCGCGACGTACTCCATGGCGATGAAACGGACCGGGCCGGCTTCCCGGTCGACCTCGTCGATCTCGTAGACCACGGCGATACCGGGGTGGGTGAGGGCCGCCGCCGCCCGGGCCTCGCGCAGGAGGCGGGCCCGCGCCGCCTCGTCCGCCGGCCCGTCGTCCCTCAGGGTCTTGAGGGCGACGCAGCGGTGCAGGCGCACATCCTCGGCGAGGTAGACCTCGCCCATCCCGCCGCTTCCGAGCCGCTCCAGGATGCGGTAGCGCCCGATCGTCTCACCGATCACCAGGAGACCATTATGGCCCCGGGCGGTGGATGGAGAGGTCCGGTTCCGAAGATTCGCCTATCGCTGTCCGAGCGCGGCGCTCACGATCGCCTGGGCCTCGTCCTGGATCTGCTCCAGGTGATCCCGATCGCGGAAGCTCTCGGCGTAGAGCTTGTAGACGTCCTCCGTTCCCGAGGGTCGGGCCGCGAACCAGCCGTTCTCGGTGACGACCTTCAGCCCGCCGATGGGCGCGTCGTTTTCGGGCGCGCGGGTGAGCGTCGCGGCGATCCGATCGCCGGCCAGTGTCTCCATGGTCACGATCTCGGGGGACAGCTTTGCGAGAGCGGCCTTCTGATCGCGCGTGGCCGGGGCGTCGATCCTCTCGTAGACGGGGCTGCCGAAGCGGCTCTCCAGCTCCCGGTAGATCTCTCCGGGGTCCTTGCCGGTGCGGGCCAGGATCTCGCAGGCGAGGAGGTCGAGGAGGATCCCGTCCTTGTCGGTCGTCCAGACCGTGCCGTCTCTTCGCAGGAAGGACGCTCCCGCGCTCTCCTCGCCCCCAAAGCCGTAGCGGCCGTCCAGCAGACCGTCGACGAACCACTTGAAACCCACCGGCACCTCGGCCAGGCGCCGGCCGAGGCTCGCAGCGACGCGGTCGATCATCGAGCTGGAGACGAGGGTCTTGCCCACCGCCGCGTCCTCGCTCCAACCCGGACGGTTCTGGAAGAGGTAGAAGACGGCCACCGCGAGGTAGTGATTCGGGTTCAGCAGCCCCGCTCCCCGGGTGACGATCCCGTGGCGGTCGGTGTCGGCGTCGTTCCCGAAGGCGATGTCGAACCGGTCCTTCATCCCGATGAGGCCGGCCATGGCGTACGGTGACGAGCAGTCCATGCGGATCTTCCCGTCGTGGTCGAGAGTCATGAACGAGAAGGTGGGGTCCACGTCGGCGTTCACCACCTCGATCGAGAGGCCGTACCGCTCGGCGATGGGAGCCCAGTAGTCGACGGACGAGCCACCGAGGGGGTCGGCGCCAATCTTGAGTCCGGCGTTTGCGATGGCGTCCATGTCGAGGACGTTGGCGAGGTCCTCGACGTAGGGCTGGACGAAGTCGTGCTCGTGAGTGGTCCCGGCCTGGAGTGCCTTCGCCATCGACATCCGCCGGACATCGGCGAGTCCCTCGCGGAGGATCTCGTTGGCGCGGGCCTGCACCGCCCTCGTGAGGGCGGCGTCGGCGGGGCCCCCTTCCGGAGGGTTGTACTTGAAGCCGCCGTCCTGCGGCGGGTTGTGGGACGGCGTGACCACCACGCCATCGGCCCGCTGTCGCTTGCGGCCCCGGTTCCAGGTGAGGATGGCGTGGGAGATGGCGGGGGTCGGCGTGTAGCGGCGACCCTTCTGGATCATGACCTCGAGACCGTTGGCGGCGAAGACCTCGAGAGCGGTCCCGAGAGCGGACTCGGAGAGGGCGTGGGTGTCCATGCCCAGAAAGAGCGGTCCGTCGATGCCCGCGGCCCGCCGGTGCTCGCAGATGGCCTGGCTCGTGGCGAGAATGTGCCCCTCGTTGAAGCTGCCCTTGAACGACGAGCCGCGGTGACCGGAGGTGCCGAAGGAGACCCTCTGGGCGGGCTTGGAGACGTCGGGGGTGAGCGTGTAGTACGCCGAGACCAGGCGCGGTACGTTGACCAGACAGGACCGTGGAGCCGGCTGCCCGGCCCTCTCATGCAGCGCCATTAGGTGGACCTCCGAGTCTGTCGCTCGATGCCCTCATCCTCGCTCGCGGCGGTCGCGGCGTCCAGCGATTTCTGGCGCACGCCCCGGCGACGGCCGTTCACCTCCACTCCCACGGGGTCTCGTGCTCGGCCAGGGGCAGCTCGGCGCGGTTCGTGGTCGCGCTCCAGGTGGCCTCCAGGCGCGGTCGCAAGGGCTCGAGGGCCGCCTCGATGTCCTCGGGCAGGCCATCCTGCCAGAGCACGTGTCCCGGATCCACCTCCAGGCGTTGGATCTCGCGCTCGAGCCGGGCCCGCCACGCCGGGCCCTCCTCGGTTTCCGCCTCCGCGGCGATGGATCCTATCTGGGCACGGACCATCCCGAGGACGTAGCGGCGGTACCGACGCCGCACCGCCTGCTCACTGAAGAGGGCGCCCTTGTCGTCGAAGACACCGACCCGGACCCCGTCCGGCCCCTGACGGATCTCCGGGGCCTCCCCGGGGGAGTGCCCGAGCCAGGAGTGGTAGGTGAGCGTGTAGAGGTACACGTACTCGCCCACGCCCATGCGGCGCTCGATGAGCGCGTGGTTGCGGGCCTCCACGTAGCTGCCGATGGCGTCGATGAGGTCGCCGAGGACGTCGAGACCCACGCGGATCTTTCCGATCACCGCTTCCTCCTCGGAGAACCCGGGGGTCGGGAGCCGGGCCGCCGCCGTCTCCACTTCCCGTCGGGCGTCCGCCGTGACCTCCCTGACCTCGACGAAGGCCTCGAGACGGTCGGTGGCCGGGACCCCGTCGGCGGGGGGCGTGTAGCCGTCGACGTCGCCGAGCTCGCCCACCAGCTCCTCGTGGCTCCTGGCCGCCTTCTCGATGCCGCGGAAGGTGTGCTTCATGAACAGGGCCCCGGCCACGCAGGCCCCGATCCCCGCGAGAAGCAGCACGCCGCACCCGACGCCGCAGCCCGCGAGCCACCTCTGACCGGTGGTCATGTCACGACCTCCTGACTCCACCGCCGGATGCGAGAGCAGTCACTCCCCGGACCCGGGAATGATCTCCAGCGGGTTGCACATGGCGCTGTAGCTGGATCGAAGCTGCCTCCGATATGGCTCCAGCGACGCGGCCATTCGTTCGGGCACCCCGTCCCTCCACGGAATGCGGAACCGGTCGTTCTCCATGGCCGTGATCTCCGCGGCCAGTGCCTCACGCCAACCGGCGGACGGCGCGTCACTCTCCTCGAGGGCCGTGAGCTGGCGGCGCAGCATCGGCAGCAGCTGCTCGTTCAGGCGGGCAAGGACCAGCTCCCGCCGCTGCTCGCGCACGTCGAACGCGTCCTGGCCCCGGCCGCCCTGGTTCCCCTCCTCGTCGTCGCCGACCAGGGTGAAGGCGGGACCGTCCGCGGGGGACTTTCCGAGCCATGAGAAGTAGGCGATCGCGTAGAGGTACTGATACTCGCCGGGCCCCATGCCGGCCTCGAGGAGCGCGTTGCCCTTCGCCGAGACGAAGCCGATGACCTGGGGGGGCAGGCTCGTCGCCCCCTCGATCTTCGCCACGCCGAGGCCCCACCGCAGGAGCTGACCGAGGATTCCCGGGACCTCTGTCGCGCCGTCCGGGGCATTCGAGGAGAGGAGCGCGAGCGAGGCCTCGGTCTCCCCCCGTGTCTCCGCCATCAGCTCACGGACCCGCAGGAAGGTCTCGACGCGCTCCGGGGGCAGGGCCCCGGTCGGGTCCGGCTGGAAATCGGAGAAGGCGCCGTGCCGCTCCCGGACCTCGGCCATCACGGCCTCGCCCTTCTCGGCCTCACCGACGATTCCCCTGACGAAGACGTACCCGCCCCATCCCAGGAGTCCCAGCACGAGCGCCAGGAGGCCGCAGCCACAGCCGCAGCCTGTTGCCCACCGTCTTGTCGTGCTCGCCATCGCTGTGGTGAAACGCTCGCCCCGAAGCCGAACCCGGGAAGTGTACGCCAGTCAGGGTGTCACGATCGAGACGAGATCAGGTCGGCTCCACCGACCTCGAGGTCGTGTTGCCCGTTGGCTCCAGGCTCACGCGCTCAGGGTCTCGATCAGCCGGGCCGCCGCCCTGGCCCGACGCGGCGGGGAGTAGTGCAGGATCAGCGGACGGGTCGCAGCCCCCTCCCGGACCACGAGGGCGATCGCCTCCATGGGCCGTCCGTCCGTGGTCTCGGCGGTCGCGACGTTCTGGACCTCGATCACCATCGTGGCTTCCGAAGCCCGGGCCGCGAGCGAGTACGCAGCGCTACCGATCGCTCTCTCCAGCTCCGCCACGAAGTCGGCGAGCTCTGGAGCCAGGGGCGCCACGTCCAGGTACACGGACCGCTGGGCCCCGAACGTCCGGGAATCCAGCCCGCGGGGCACCCCCAGGAGGATCGCGGCCAGAACGACCGAACCCAGGCGCCGCACCGTGTCTCCGCCCTCCTTACTCCCGCGCGCCGCCCTGAGGCGGCGCGCCTCAGGCTTGCTTCGACGCCGAGTCGGGCACCGGCCGGTCCGACCGGGGCCGTGCCGGGTTGCGGAACTCGAGGAGCGCCGAGCCGAGACGGAAGGAGTCACCGTCTCCGAGAGCGGCGGCGGCGGTGAGCCGCATCGTCCCGAGCCAGGTTCCGTTCCGACTGCCCAGATCCTCCAGGGTCGCCTGCTCACCCGTCACCACGATCCGCGCGTGACGGCGCGAGACCGAGGCTTCGTCTACGAAGACCGCCCCGTCCTCGACGCGTCCCAGCAGGTTCTCGCCCTGTCCGAGAGAGAACGTCACTCCCTGCCAGACCACCGTCGGCCCGGGGCTGGTGGTCCTGGGGGGCTCGGTGTCGTCGATGGCTTCGGCTCCGAAGGCGTAGCCGAAGCCCTGGACCGTTCGGATGAGGCCGCCCTCCGCCTCGTCGCCCAGCGCTTCGCGGAGCTGGGAGACGACGGCACCGAGATTGGCACCGGTGACGAACGTGTGGGGCCAGAGGCGCTCGTGGAGCTCCTTCCGGGGGACCACCGCCGGGCGACGCGACAGCAGGATCCCGAGCAGGTTGAACGCCTTTGGCTCCAGACGGAGCTTCTCGCCGTCGCGCCGCACCTGCTGCGCGTCCGGGTCGAACTCGAAAGCACCGAAGCGAATGGTCATGGCCTCAACAGGAGCCTCATGCTAGCGACAGACCCGGCGCGAACGCAAGCCCACGTTGCGTCTCTGGCCGGCCGGGATCGGGCCGCGGCGCTCTCGCGGGGCGCCGTCAGGGACGCGGGCCCACCTTGCAGACCACGGCGGTGATGTCGTCGCGTCGGGGGCTGTGAGAGCCGAAGTCCTCGATGGCCGAGTGGAGCTCCCGGATGATCGCGTCCGAGTCGCCATGCCGCGCTTTCGCCACCGTTCGAAGGACGCCTTCGGCGTCAAAGAAATCGCCGGCGGCGTTCTGGGCCTCGGTGGCGCCGTCGGTCAGCAGCAACAGGAGATCTCCCTCGGCGAGGGGAATCCCCGGGCTCGCCGGGAACTCGGCGTCGGTGAAGAGGCCCAGGGGCATGCCCGTCGACTCGAGCGCGCGCCGCGTGGCGCCGGAGGGATCGAGCACATACCCGGGGATGTGGCCGGCGCTGGAGAAGACGAGGCTCTGACGGGCGGGATCGAGGATCGCCAGCATCAGGGTGACGAAGCGCTCGTCTTCGGTGTCGTCGCAGAGGAACACGTTGAGCTGTCGCAGGATCTCGTCGAGGTCCGTGCTGCTCCTCAGCAACGAGCGGAGGTAGGCGCGCGTCTCCGCCATGAGCAGCGCCGCCGAGAGCCCGTGGCCGCTGACGTCGCCCACGGCGATGGCGACGCGACCGTCCTCCAGGGGGACGAAGTCGTAGTAGTCGCCGCAGGTGTGGTCCGCGGCGACGGCGGCTCCGACCAGGTCGAACCCGGCGAGCTCCAGTGGCCCCGCAGGGTAGAGCTTCTCCTGCACCGTCCGGGCCAGGCGGATCTCGATCTCCCGCTCCTGGCCCCTCTTCAGCTCGGTTACGTCCCTCATCACCGAGACGAAGTTGCTGAGGTTGCCAGCCCGGTCCCGCACGGGGGTGATGGTCTGCTCCGCGTGGAACAGCTCGCCGTTCTTCCTCCGGTTGACGAGCGTTCCGCTGTGCACCTCGCCGGCCAGGATGCTCCTCCAGAGCTCCAGGAAGAAGCCCGGCTCGTGCTGCCCCGACTTGAGGATGCTCGGCGTCTTCCCGATCACCTCGTCCCGGGAGTATCCGGTTGTCGTCTCGAAGGCGGGGTTCACGTACTCGATGGCGGCTTCGACATCGGTGATGAACACGGCGTCGGTGGTCTTCTCGATGGCCTTGGAGAGCTGGTGCACCACCTCCCGGGAGCGCCGGTGGGCGGTCACGTCCCGGAACAGGATCACCCCGCCGGCGAGCTGGCCCTCGCCGTCTCGCAGCGGAGTGCTGTCGACGCTGATCCAGGCCCCTTCCGGCGTGTGGGAGTTCCGGATGAAGATCTCCTCCTCGTCCACGGGCTCACCCCTCAGGGCCCGGGCCAGGGGAAGCTGCTCGGCGGGGTAGGGCGTGACCTTGTCGGGAAGGAAGCACCCGTAGAGCGAGGACCAATCGGCCGGCGCGGCGTCCATGGCCCCCTTTCCCACGATCCTCTGGGCGGCCCGGTTGGCGAAGAGGACGTGGCCCTCGAGGTTGACGACGACCACGCCCTCGGCGACCTGCTGCATGGCCGCTTCGAGCAGCCGGAGGCGATCGGTCGTCGCCGGCAGCTCCTGGGCGGGAGTCTTCCGTGGGCGGTCCTGGTGCGGACCCTGTGACGGTGTCGGCGTTGTCCGAGCCCTCCGTCGAGGGCCGGGCTCCCGGCTGGCTTCCACCATCACCGCTCCGTTTCCGCTGCGGCGACTTCCCCCCCTGAACACCGCGAGAGCGACCGCGACCCCGTTCGTCTCTCAGGTGAGTGCTTTTCGTCCGCTACTTTGGATTCACGATAATCGGTGTATTGAGAGACATCATACGAGTATTGAGGTCGTTTTGTTCGGTGGTGTCAGAGGGCCCCTTCGGGCGCCCGAAGGCTTTCCTGAGTCACGTAAATGGCCAAGATTGATATAGTTGAGATCTTCTTCGGCGCCTCGGCAGGCGCCAGAGGGCCGAATCCGGGCCCAAATCCAAGAAGAATCTAAGAGGGGGCTCGAGTCCCCTGGCCAAGGCCGCCGGCCGCCCGCCGGTTCGGTCCTCAGGATGGAGGCCCGACGCCGCGTTCCAGCAACGCCCGCAGGTAGGGCGCGGTTCGCGACCTCCTCGACCGGGCCACCTGCTCGGGGGTGCCCCGGGCCACGACCCGGCCGCCGTCCTCGCCCCCCTCGGGGCCCAGGTCGATCACGCAGTCGGCAGCGGCGATGAGATCGAGGTTGTGCTCGATGACCACAACGGTGTCACCCCGGTCCACGAGGCGCTGGAGGGCGGAGACGAGCTTCGCCACGTCGGCCATGTGGAGGCCGGTCGTGGGCTCGTCGAGGACGTAGAGCGACGGGCCGAAGCCGGGTGAGGTCAGCTCCGCCGCGAGCTTGATGCGCTGGGCCTCGCCCCCGGAGAGGGTGGGGGAGGGCTGGCCGAGCTGGAGGTACCCGAGGCCGATCTCTGAGAGGAACTCCAGAGGGCGGCGGATGGCCCCGATCGCGGAGAAGAGGTCCTTCGCCTCGTCGATCGTCATCTCCAGGACGTCGGCGATCGACTTCTCCTTGAAGAGAACGGCCTGGGTGTCGGCGTTGTAACGCCGCCCGCGGCAGGTCTCGCAGGGGATGTACACGTCGGGGAGGAGCGACATGGTCACGCGGAGCCGGCCCTGGCCCTCGCAGCGCTCGCAGCGGCCGCCCCTGACGTTGAAGGAGAAGCGGCTGCGCGAGTAGCCGAGGGCCCGGGCGTCGGGAACGGCGGCGAAGAGGGTCCGGATGGTGTCCATGATCCCGACGTAGGTCGCGGGCACCGAGCGCGGCGTGCGGCCGATGGGGGACTCGTCGACCTCCAGGGCCCGGGCGATCCCGCGCGTCCCCTCCAGCGTCTCGAGCACCGGCGGAAGGCGCTTGCCGGCGAGGCGGGCCTTCGTGGCACGGTAGACGACGTCACGGACGAGCGTCGACTTGCCCGAGCCCGAGACGCCCGTCACCACGGTGAGTCGCGCCAAAGGGATCTCGACGGTGAGGTCGCGGAGGTTGTGCAGGCGCGCGCCGACCACCGTGAGCTTGTCCGCCTCTTTCAGGCTCCGCCGTGGCCAGGGCGGGTGCTCGCCCTCGCCCCGGAGCCACCGTCCGGTGACCGACTCCCGGGCTCGCGCCAGCTTCCTCGGCGAGCCGGTGGCAACGATGCGACCACCATGCGGACCCGCCCCCGGGCCCAGGTCGATCACGTGATCGGCGGCGCGGATGACGCTGTCCTCGTGCTCGACCACGATGACGGTGTTGCCGCGATCGCGCAGGCCGAGGAGGGCCTTCGTGAGCGCCTCGTCGTCGCGGGGGTGCAAGCCCACCGTGGGCTCGTCGAGAACGTAGCAGACGCCGCGCAGGTTCGAGGCGAGGGCGGCGACGATGCGGATCCTCTGGGCCTCGCCGGTGGAGAGCGTGTCGGCGCCACGCTCGAGGGTGAGATAGCCCAGGCCGAGCTGGACGAGGAGGTCGAGACGCAGCGTGAGCTCCGGCCACACGCGGTCACGAACCTCGGGTGGAAGCACGCCTTCCAGGGTGCCGAGCCAGGCCCGGCACTCCTGGACCGTGAGAGCCGCGATCTCGCCGATGTGACGGCCGGCGATCTTCACCGCTCGCGCCTCGGGCCTCAGCCGGGTACCGCCACAGGATCGGCAGGGGACCCCGGTCCGGCGTCGCCCTCCCTCCCCGTCCTCGACGCGTGGCGCGCCGAATCCGTCGCACGCAGGGCAGGCCCCGTACTTCTGGCTCCAGGAGAAGAGACGCGGGTCGGGGGCGGGCAGCCCCGAGCCGCAGCTCGGGCACGCCCGACGTGTCGAATAGAAGCGCTCGCCGCCCCTGCCGGCGACCAGCAGCGTCCCGCCGCTGATCTCGAGGGCCTCTGCGATCGCCGTCTGCAACCGCTCCCGGCGTCTCCGGCCGCGGGCCACGTGTCCGACCATGGCCTCGACGTCGTGGATCTGGAAGCGGTCGACCCGGGGCGGATTCGCCGCGTCGTAGGACGTGCCGTCGATGCGCACCTCGGCCACGCCCTTGCGGTGTGCGGCCTCGATGGCGTCGAGATGGAAGCCCTTCCGTCTCCGCACGAGGGGAGCGAGCAAGTCGAGGTCGCCGGTGGGGAAGTCCTCGGCCACGCGGCGGGCGAGACCGGCGGCATCGACCACCTGTCCGGGCACGCCGCACTTCGGGCAGTGGACCTCCCCGAGGCGCGCCCAGAGGAGGCGGAGATGGTGGTAGACCTCCGAGCTCGTGCCCACGGTCGAGAGCGGCGTTCCCCGGGAGAGCTTCTGCTCGAGGGCGACGGTGGGGGGGACACCCTCGAGGCGGTCGACCTCGGGGCGGGCCATGGGCCGGATGAACTGGCGGACGTAGGTCGAGAGGCAGTCCAGGAAGCGCCGCTGGCCCTCGGCGAAGAGGACGTCGAAGGCGAGGGTGGACTTGCCCGAGCCGGAGACCCCGGTGACGGCCACCAGGCGGTCGCGCGGGATGTCCACGGCGACCCTCTGGAGGTTGTGCTCCCGGGCGCCGAGGATGCGGATGACGTCGGTGGCCTTCGCTGGCCCCGGACGTGACCGACGGGCGGCTCGCGGGATGCGCGTCGACGCCACCGTCGGCGGCCCCTTCCTGCTCGAGGGGGCCGGCGGCTTCCGCTTCGGCTTCAGGGCGGCGGCGAGTGCGTGTCCCGTGGGGGTGGGGCACCGCGCCACCTTCTCCGGTGGCCCCTCGCCCACGACACGTCCGCCCTCGTGGCCGGCGCCGGGGCCGAGGTCCAGGACCCAGTCCGCGGCCTTCGCCACCTCCATGTCGTGCTCGACGACGACGACGGAGTGGCCGGCGTCGACCAGGCGGTGGAGCGCGGTGACGAGGACGGCCACGTCGGCGGCGTGGAGCCCGGTGGTGGGCTCGTCGAGCAGGTAGAGCCGGTCCCGGCCTTCGCCCGCCTCGGTCAGGGCCCGGGCCAGCTTCAGGCGCTGCGCCTCGCCGCCGGAGAGGGTCGGGGCCGGCTGCGAGAGCGAGAGATAGCCCAGGCCCAGGTCGAGGAGCGGCTGGAGGGTCGCGGACAGGCCCCGTGCGTCGGCAAAGAGGCGGGCCACCTCGGCCGCGGGGAGATCGAGGGCCTCCGCGATCGAGAGGCCCTTGCAGCGGATCTCGAGCACCTCGGGCCGGAAGCGCCGCCCGTCGCAGGCCCCGCAGCGCACGAAGGCGTCGGGCAGGAACTGCATCTCCACCTTCTCGTAGCCCGCCCCCTCGCACACCGGGCAGGCCCCGGCCGCCGAGTTGAACGAGAAGGCGGTGGGCTTCATTCTCCGGGCCTTCGCCTCGGGCGTGGCCGCGAAGGCCTTCCGGAGGGGCTCGAGCACCTTCATGTAGGTCGCGGCGTTGACCCGGGAGCTCGCCCCGAGGGGCGCCTGGTCCACGAGGGTGACCCCGGTGAGCGCCGCGGCGCCGTCGATCCCGTCGCACGCGCCCGGCTCGGACTCGCCGAGCCCGAAGTGGCGACGCAGGTTCCGGTACAGGACCTGGTCGACGAGGGAGGACTTGCCCGAGCCCGAGACGCCGGTCACACAGACGAGGACGCCGAGGGGGACGTCGACGGTGACGTCCTGGAGGTTGTTCTCGCGTGCGCCGCGGAGGCGCAGGCGTTGCCGGGCCACAGGCGTCCGTCGCTCGGGCGGACCTGGGGCGTCGAGGCGCCCGGCGAGGTGCGCCCCGGTCTTCGACCGTGGCTCCTTCAACAGGCCGGCCACCGGCCCCTCGTACACGACCTCGCCGCCCTCGTGGCCGGGCCCGGGCCCGAGGTCGATCACGTGGTCGGCGCCGGCGATCAGCGCGGGGTCGTGCTCGACCACCACGACCGCGTTGCCGGCCGCAGCCAGGCGCCTCAGGACGCCGGCGAGCCGGCCCGCGTCGCGCGGGTGGAGGCCCACCGAGGGCTCGTCCAGGACGTAGAGAGTGCTGGTCAGCGACCCGCCGAGGGCGGTGGCCAGGGTGACGCGCTGGGCCTCGCCCCCGGAGAGCGTGCGCGACTGGCGCCCGAGGGTGAGGTAGCCGAGGCCGGTGTCGACGAGGAAGCGCAGCCGCCCCCGGATCTCGTGGAGAAGCTGCTCGGACGCCGGGTCCTTCCCCGGCACCGACCACTCGCGGAAGAGGCGCTCGGCCTCGGCCACCGGCAGCGCCTCGACCTCGGGCAGGGTCCGCTCCGCGATGCGGTACAGACGCGCCTCCGGCTTGAGCCGCGCGCCGCCGCAGTCGGCGCAGGTGCCGTAGCTGCGGAAGCGCGAGAGGTAGACGCGCACGTGCATGCGGTAGGTGCGCGACTCGAGCCAGTCGAAGAACCCGCGGATGCCGTACCACTTGTGCTGCCAGTCTCCCCGCCCCCCGGGCTCGCCGTCCCAGACGAGCTGCTTCACCTCCCCGGGCAGGTCGGCCCAGGGCACGTCGGCCGGGAGCTTCGCCCGCCGGAAGAAGCGCTCGAGATCGTCCTGGCAGTCGGAGTAGAAGGTCGTCTGGAAGGGCTTCACGCAGCCCTGGTGGATCGTCTTGCGGGGATCGGGGACCACGAGGTCGGGATCGATGGCCATCGTCCGGCCAAAGCCCTTGCAGGTCTCGCAGGCCCCCACGGGGTTGTTGAAGGAGAACAGCGCGGGAAAGGGGTCGACGTAGTCGATGTCGCAGCGCGCGCAGTGGAGCGCCTCGCTGAAGCGGAGCGGCTCGTCCACGCCCTCGACACGAAACTCGACGTGACCCTCACCGTGCCGGAGCGCCCCCTCGAGCGAGTCGATGGTCCGCTGACGCTTCGCGCGCTCGACGGTGATCCGGTCGAGGACGACGGTGATCCGCCCTCCCTCGGGGTGGAGGTGCGCGTCTTCGATACGGACGGGCTCCCCACCCTCCAGCACGCGACGGAAGCCTGCCTTCTCGAAGGCCTCGCGCACCACCCCCGCGCTCACCTTCTTCCCGACGCGGTGCGGGAAGCAGACGAGTGCGGTGCGGCCCTCGCCGGCGGCGACGAGGGCCTCGAAGATGGACGAGGGCGAATCGCGGCGCACGGCCTCGCCGCAGCTCCGGCAGTGGAGCGTGGCCGCCCGGGCGTAGAGCGCCCGCAGGTAGTCGGCCACCGAGGTCATGGTGCCCACGGTGGAGCGCGAGGTCCGCACCGGGGCGGTGCGGTCGACGGCCACCGCCGGGAGGACGCCCTCGATCTTCTCCGCCCGCGGCCGGTCGAGCCGCTCCAGGAACTGGCGAGCGTAGGGGCTGAAGGTCTCCGCGTACCGCCGGTGTCCCTCGGCATAGAGCACGTCGAACGCCAGGGACGATTTGCCCGCCCCCGCGACCCCGGTCACCGCGGTGACTGCGCCGAGGGGGATGCGCACGCTCACGCCCTTCAGGTTGTTCTGACGGGCGTGGACGACCTCGATGTGACGCCGGGGCATCGATCACCCCGCCGACGGCCTGAGGCTCACTGGACGTACCCGAGGGCCTTCAGCCGCTCGTGCAGGTCCTCGTCGACCTCGATGGGGGTCTCGCCGGCCGGCTCTCGCGACCGCATGAGGTCGGCCAGCCGCCCGGCGAGATCCCGCTCGACCTCCGGGTGTCGAGGGGCCACGTCGGTGCGCTCACCCGGGTCGGCGGCGAGGTCGTAGAGCTGCCCCCGGTACCACTTCCAGCGCGGTGTCCGGACGGCAAGCTCGTTGGGCGAGCCGTCGACCTCGGCCAGGCTCCACCGGGGTTCGCGGGCCCCCTCTCCGGCGAAGTCGATCGTGATGCCGCTGAAACCCTCCGGGACGGGAAGGCCGAGCACCGAGAGGATGGTGGGGGCGAGATCCACCCCTCTCACCTGGCTCTCCACCGTCTTGCCCGCGAGCCGTCCTCCCGGAAGCCGGACCACGAGGGGGATGCGGAGCTGCTCGTCGTAGAGGGAGTCCCCGTGCCAGCCGACCCGCCCGCGCTCGCCGAAGGCCTCGCCGTGGTCGGAGGTCAGGACGATCAGGGACGAGTCGTATCTGCCGAGCTCACGGAGCAGCGCGAGTAGCTCGGCAAAGGCGGCGTCCGCCGAGGAGATCTCGGCGTCGTAGGCGGCGACGATGTGATCCAGGTCCCCGGGTCGGAGAGGCTTGATCCCGGCGTTGATCTTCTCGAGGATGCGGATCGAGATCCGCCCGGGAAGTCGCCCGTCGTACCCGGTCTCCATGAGCGCCAGACGCTCGGGCTCGGGCGTGTAGGGGTGATGGACCTCGTAGGTGTGGAGGAACAGGAAGAAGGGTTTGTCCCTCACGCTCTGGATCCAGCCTCTCGCCGCCGACAGACGCTCGCGGAAGGTGTCCTCGCCGAGGTGGCTGCCATCAGATGCCGCGAAGCTCTCGTACACGTCGAAGCCCCGGTCGAGACGCCAGGCGGGGTGGAGCTGGCCCCCCCCGTTGAACGAGGCGGTGGCGAAGCCCGCGTCCCCCAGGACCTCGGCGAGGAGGGGCACGGTCGGGACGACGGCCGAATGCTTGAGGACTGAGGCCCCATGGTGCGGCGGCAGGAGCGACGTGAACATCGAGGCGTGCGATGACAGGGTGGAGGGGGCGTGAGCCACGGCCTGCTCGAAGAGGACGGCCTCCTCGCGGAAGAGGTCGATCTCGGGAGAGGTGGGCCGGGGGTAGCCGTAGCACCCGAGGTGATCGGGCCGCAGGGTGTCGATCGACACGAAGACGACGGCCGGCGCCGGGGGGCGTCGCGGGCGGGTGCACGCGGCGGAGGGGACCAGGAGGCTGACCCCCAGGAGTGCGGCGAGACGGAGGAGCGCCACCAGGGTCGCTCGATGGAGGCGGCTCGAGCCGGTCGCGGGGAAGTCGGGCATCACAGGGAACAGCTATGGTACCTCGCCGCCCGGCGCCGGAGCCGTGGTGCGGTGTCACCGGTCCTTCCCCGGCCCGGGCCGCGCCCGCTCCCGGGCAGCGCTGGCCCCCGGAGCGCATGGGCCTTTCCGCTTGGGCTGACGACGAAGTCGGGGTAGTCTGGAAGGCGTTTCCCAAGGCACGCAGACCAAAGAGGTGACATGAAGATCGAACTGCCCCCCCTTCCCTACGGCGACACCGACCTCGCCCCCCACATCTCCGCGAACACGATCTCCTTCCACTACGGCAAACACCACAAGACCTACGTCGAGAAGGCAACCGACATGGTCAAGGGGACCGATTTCGCCGATGCCGAGCTCGAGGACATCGTCAAGGCTACCTACGGCAAGGCCGACCAGAAGGCGCTGTTCAACAACGCCGCCCAGGCCTGGAACCACTCCTTCTACTGGAAGAGCCTGACCCCGAAGGGCGGCGCTCCCAGCGGGAAGCTGCTCGACAGGATCAACACCGACTTCGGCGAGCTCTCGAAGCTGAAGGACGCGCTGTCCAAGGCCGCGGTGACCCAGTTCGGCAGCGGCTGGGCCTGGCTCGTCCTCGACGGCGGCGCCCTCAAGGTCGTGCAGACCGCCAACGCCGACACGCCGCTGGCGACCAGCGCCACGCCACTCCTGACGATCGACGTGTGGGAGCACGCGTACTACCTGGATCACCAGAACAAGCGACCGGCCTACGTCACCGCGGTGATCGACAACCTGATCAACTGGGAGTTCGCGGCCGAGAATCTGGGCTAGCACGCCGCTCGACGGAGGACCTCGGGGCCCCCGGCACCGCCGGCACGGGGGCCCTTCGTCGTGGCCGGGCTGATAGACTCGAGGACCGATGGAGACGGTGATGCGGATGCTGACACGAGCCGGGCTGGCCCTTGGCCTGCTCCTCGCTTCCTCGGCGTGGGGCAGAGCGGAGGATTCCTCTCGGGCCCTGCTGGATGCCGCCGGCCGCGGTGACCGGGCCCGTCTGAGCGCCCTTCTCGCCACCGGGGCCGACCCCGACACCCGGGATCGGGCGGGTCGTCCGGCCCTGCTCCTGGCGGTGGGCTCCGGGCAGGTGGGCGCGGTTCGCGCGCTCTTGAAGGGCGGCGCTGCTCCCAGCGCCGCGACCCGCTCCGGTTGGACCCCCCTCCACGGCGCGGCCGAGGCCGGGGCCCTCGACATTGCCCTCGCTCTTCTCGAGGCCGACGCCGATCCCGATCTGCGCGATCGCGTGCGAGGGACTCCGCTGGACGTGGCGGAGCAGACCGACCACGACCAGGTCGCGCGCCTCCTGCGCGAGCACGGCGCGCGGGGCTCGGGCACGTCCGTGGGGGACACCGTGTGCGTGCGCAGCTGGGCGGGCGACGGCTTCTGTGGCGTGGTCGAGGACCGTGACGGCACGCGCCACCGCCTGCGGGTCACCGAGGTCGTGGGGTGCACGTCGGCCTGCGAGGCCGATGCCGCCTGCTCCGGCGGCCAACCCGTGGGCCCCGGGGGGCTCGCCGCCGGGGACACGGTGTGGGTCCCGACGTCGTGTCTCACCGACACGGGGCTCCGGTGAGTGGGCGTGCTCGGGTCGCCACTCACGCCAGTGCCGCCCTGGCGCTGCTGGCCCTGCTGATGGCCTGCGGAGGCTCCTCGTCCGACGGCCCCTCGACGCCGGACCCGACGCCGGCTCCTCCCCCCGGCGGGGCGTTCGACTACAACGGGATCACCCACGTCTCCTGGTGGCACGACCAGTATGGCTACGGCGAGGCCACCGCTTCCCGCAGCGCCCTTGCCGCGACCGGAAGCAACTGGGGCGGGGTGCTCGCCAGCTGGTACATGGAGGGTCGCCACTCCAACACGATCGCTCCCCACGCGACGCGGAGCCCCACCGACCAGGCGGTGCGCCGCGCGATCCAGCACATGCACTCCCTGGGGCTGCGGGTCATGCTCAAGCCCCACGTGGATCCCCTGGACGGGACGTGGCGCGGACAGATCGCCCCCTCCGATCCCGGGGCGTGGTTCGCCAGCTACGCGGAGATGATGGACCACTATGCGGTCCTGGCCGCCGAGACGGAGGTGGAGATGCTCTGCGTGGGCACCGAGTTCGCCACCATGAGCGGCGGGCGGTTCGCCTCGAGCTGGGCCAACGTCATCAACCGCGTTCGGGCCCGGTACTCCGGCCTTCTGACCTACGCCGCCAACGCCAACCGACCCGCCGACGAGTTCACCAGCGTGTCCTTCTGGCCGCAGCTCGACCTTCTCGGCCTCGACGTCTACGTGCCGCTGACCAACGGGACCAACCCCAGCCGCCAGGACCTGGTGAACGCCTGGAGGAGGAACAGCGCCGGGCACGACATGGTCGCGGCCTACCGCAACTTCCAGAGCGCTCGCGGTATGCCCCTCATCTTCACCGAGATCGGCTACCGGAGCGCCGACGGCACGAACCGGGCGCCCTGGGACTGGGCCGCCTCCATGGGCTCCGACCCGGGCGAGCAGGCCGACTGCTACCAGGCCGCCTACGAGGTCTGGAGCGGTGAGACGGCCTGGATGCGCGGCCTGTTCTGGTGGTCGTGGGACGTGCCGGCGCCCCAGGCCGGCGACACCGGCTACAGCCCCTGGGGCAAGCCCGCCGAAGCCGTGCTCCGACAATGGCAGGGCGGCTGAGCCCCCGCCCCGTCCCGTCGCGCCGGGAGACACCATGATGACCCGCACCGTCACCGCTCTCCTTCTCCTCGCCTTCGTCGCCGCTCCCGCCCTCGCAGGAGAGGGGAAATGGACTCCGCAGCAGGTCCTCGAGCTGGGGCCGGACTGGGTCCGAGAGCAGGGCTTCGAGATTCCCCTCGACGAGCTCTGGAACGCCGACGAAGGTGGAGGTCTTCTCGCCAATGCCATCGACATCCCGGGGTGCTCGGCGGGCTTCGTGTCTCCCGAAGGCCTGCTCATCACCAACCACCACTGCATCGTCGACATTCTGGTCGAGCACGCCACCCCCGAGGCCAACCTCGTGCGCGACGGCTACCTGGCCCGCACCCGCGCCGACGAGCTGAAGGCGACCGCCTACCCGATCCGGGTGCCCACCGCCTTCCACGACGTGACCGCCGAGGTCTGGCGGGAGGTCCCCGAAGGCGCGGACGACATCGAGCGTTTCCGTGCCGTCGAGGCCACGGGAAAGGCCCTCGTCGCCGAGTGCGAGGAGAGGCCCTCGACGCACTGCACCTTCGCTACCTTCGACGGAGGGCTGTTCTTCACGCTGACGGAGTTCCATGAGCTCGACGACGCGCGACTGGTCTACGCACCGCCAGAGGCCGTGGGGAACTACGGGGGGGAGATCGACAACTGGATGTGGCCCCGCCACTCCGGCGACTTCGGCCTGCTGCGGGTCTACGACGACACGGGCGAGCCCTACCGCCCCGAGTACTGGTTCCCGGTCTCCACCGACGGCGTGCGGGAGGGGGACACCGTGGCCGTGCTCGGCTACCCGGGGCGAACCTACCGGTCCTGGCTCGCGGACGAGATGGCCGAGCGCGCGCGGCTCTACTTTCCCACCCGGCAGAAGCTCTACGAGGAGTGGATCGAGATCCTGCAGGAAGAGGGAGCACGTTCGCTCGACGTCCAGATCGCCGTCTCCGACGGTCTTCGGACCCTGGAGAACCGCCGGAAGAACGCGGCGGGGCAGATCGCCGGCCTGCGCCGGGGCCGCATCCTCGAGAAGCAGCGGCAGGCCGAAGAGCGGGTGAAGGCCTGGGCCGCCGAGAGCCCGGGCGGAAGGGCCGCGCTCGAGGCCCACGCGGAGCTCGTCCGCCTCAACCAGCAGCGGCTCGCCACCTGGGACCGGGACTTCCTCCTCGACGAGGCGCAGCGGGGCGCCTGGGGTCTGCGGTGGCCCCTCCAGATCGCCCGC
This sequence comes from Acidobacteriota bacterium, assembly GCA_022340585.1. Classification (GTDB taxonomy): domain Bacteria; phylum Acidobacteriota; class Vicinamibacteria; order Fen-336; family Fen-336; genus JAJDNS01. The sequence goes on along the minus strand of JAJDNS010000025.1, from coordinate 11,482 downwards.
CGGGCCACCGAGAGGGTGAAGCCTGACGCCGACCGCGAGCCCGGCTACATGGAGCGCGACCTCCCCCTCCTCCGCGAGAAGCTGACCCGCGACCAGAAGCGCTACGCCGAGCCCGCCGACCGGCGACTCTTCCGCTCCTGGGTGGAGCACGTGCTCGCGCTGCCCATCGACCAGCGGGTGACGCCGGTCGCCGCGCTCTTCGCCGGAGCCGACGCGGCCCCCCTGGAGCGTCGGGTGGGAGAGCTGTACGAGGGCACCCGGGTCTTCGACCCGGTGGAGCGACGCGCCATGTTCGAGGAGACCCCGGACCAGCTCCGGGCGCGGCACGATCCCCTGCTGGACCTGGGCCTCGCCCTCGACGCCGAACGCCTCTCCCTCAAGCAGCGCCGCGACGCCCGACAGGGTGCGGTCCTGCGGCTGCGCCCGGCCTGGCGTCGGGCGGTGATCGGCGAGGCCGGGCGCCCGGTGGCCGCCGACGGGAACCGCACCCTCCGCGTCACCGTCGGCCGGGTGGCCGGCTACTCGCCCCGGGACGCCGTCGTCATGCTCCCCCAGACCACGCTCGCGGGGATGATCGCCAAGCACACCGGCGAGAAGCCCTTCGACGTTCCCGGGCGCATCCGCGAGGCCTGGGAGCAGAAGCGGCTCGGGCGCTGGGTCGATCTCGGTCTCGGGGACGTCCCGGTCAACTACCTCTCGGACTGCGACACGACCGGGGGCAACTCGGGGAGCCCCTCCATCGACAGCCGGGGACGCCTGGTCGGAGTCAACTTCGACCGGGTCTGGGAAAACGTCGCCAACGACTTCGGCTACAACCCGGAGATCGCGCGCAACGTGACCGCCGACGTTCGCTACCTTCTGTGGCTTCTCGACGAGATCGAGAAGGCGGACGCGCTTCTCGAGGAGCTCGGCGTCACCGCGAAGTGACGGACCCGACAGGGCCGCCGACGGCGGGCCGCCAGGGACACGATCGCCGCCAGTAGCTCGTGTCCTTGGCCAGGGCAGCCGGCCGCAGGCCGGTTCGGTCCTGCGAAAGAAGCGAGGAGGGCCGGACATGAGTCAAGGGACGGAGGTCGAACGGGTCTTCGAGATGAGGCCAATCGGGTTCGTGCGGAGCCCGCACCGACAGACCTCGGACATCCCGAAGGGGCCCGGGGCGAAGCACCGGGCCGAAGGCGCTCTCGAGGTGCGTCCCGAGCTCGAGGACGGTCTCGCGGACATCGAGGGCTTCTCCCATCTCTTCGTGCTGTGGGTGTTTCACGAGTCGGAGGGCCACGACCTCGTGGCGAAGGTGCCCCTGGACGACCGGCGGCCCCACGGTGTCTTCTCCACGCGCTCACCGCGCCGGCCGAACCCCATCGGGCTCACCGTGGTCGAGCTTCTCCAACGCGACGGGCCCCGGCTGCGGGTCCGCGGCGTGGACATGCTCGACGGCACCCCCATTCTCGACATCAAGCCCTACCTCTCCGGTGTGCCCCCCGACAAGCTGAGACGGGGGTGGGTCGAGGAGGCGGAAGCCCGCAGGCGCCTGGAGTGATCGAATGACCTGATCCTCCGGTCGGGAGCGGGCGGGAGCTATACTGGCGCCGCCCAGAGGAAGGGAGCGGTACCGATGAGTGACGGGCTGTACCTCGGCCGGCAGGTGGACCCCGCCAGCGGGGACCTCGGGGATCGCCTCGACCTCGACCCGGCCGACCTCCTGACCCACGGCTTGATCGTGGGGATGACCGGGTCCGGCAAGACCGGTCTCGCCATCGTGCTGCTGGAGGAGCTCCTCGGTCAGGGTGTCCCCGTCCTCGCCATCGACCCCAAGGGCGATCTTGGCAACCTGCTGCTCCTCTTCGAGGACCTGGACGCCGCGTCCTTCGAGCCCTGGATCGACGCCGAGGCCGCCCGCCGCGACGGGAAGGACGTGGCCACCGCGGCCCGGGACACGGCCGCGAGGTGGAAGGAGGGGCTCGGGGAGTGGGGGCTCGGGTCCGACGCCATCGGGAGGCTGAAGAAGATCCACGACGCGGTCATCTTCACCCCGGGCTCGGAGGCGGGCGTCCCCCTCAACGTGCTCCAGTCTCTCGACGCGCCCGCGGTTCCCTTCGACTCGGCGGAGGAGGACCTGCGCGACGAGATCGGGGGCATCGTGGCCGGCCTCCTGGGCCTGCTCCGCATCGACGCCGACCCCCTCCAGTCGCGGGAGGCCATCTTTCTCTCCAACCTCATCGAGGACGGCTGGCGGGCCGGAAGGGGCTTTGGCCTCGAGGGCCTGATCGCCGCCGTCGCCGACCCGCCCTTCGACAAGCTGGGCGCGCTGCCGGTGGAAACGGTCTTTCCCCGGAAGGACCGCGAGGGTCTCATGCTCGCCCTCAACAACCTCCTCGCCGCCCCCTCCTTCGCCTCCTGGCGGGAGGGTGAGCCCCTCGATGTCGATCGTCTCCTGCGCACCCCGGACGGGAGGCCGCGGCTGTCCGTCGTGTACACCGCCCACCTACGAGACGAAGAGCGCATGTTCGTGACCGCCCTCCTCCTCGACAAGGTCAAGACGTGGATGCGCCGACAGGGAGGGACGAGCGAGCTCCGGGCGCTCGTGTACATGGACGAGGTCTTCGGCTACTTCCCGCCCCACCCCGGGAACCCGCCCACCAAGCGGCCGCTTCTGACCCTGCTCAAGCAGGCGCGGGCCCAGGGCGTGGGCGTGGTCCTTGCTACCCAGAACCCGGTCGACCTGGACTACAAGGGACTCGCCAACATGGGGGCCTGGATGGTGGGCACGCTGCAGACCGAGCAGGACCGGGACCGGCTCGACGACGGCCTGGCCCGCGCCGGGCTCGAGAAGGCGTCGGTGGATCTTCTCCTCGACGCCACGCGCAAGCGGGTGTTCCTCCTGCACGACATTCACCGTCCTGCGCCCTGCCTCCTCCACTCGCGCTGGGCCCTGTCGTACCTGCGGGGTCCACTCACCCGCGACGAGATCACCCGGCTGATGGAGGGAAAGACCGAAACTGCCGCCCCGGAGGAGGCGGCAGCCCCCAGCGGTCCGCCGGTCCTGCCCCCTCCCTTCGAGAACCTCTATCTGTCGAGGCACGGCAGCCAGCGCGCCGATCTGCACCTGCTCGTCAAGCACGCGGCCCGGTACAAGGGTGGCGGCGAGACCGTGGGGGTGAGCGCCTGGCCCCTGGAGGGAACGACCGCGGCCGAGGCCCTGGAGGTCGAGCCCTTCGAGGTGGCCGAGGACGCGGTGGGGACCGATCCGCCTCCCGGCCTCCGGTACGGGGCGCTCCCCGAGTGGCTGGCGTCGGACGCGGAGAGGGCCATCGAGAAGGCGCTGCGCCAGCGGCTCCCGGACAAGCTGGGCGTCACCGTCCTGGTGGATCCGGTCACCGGCGAGCGGTCCGAGCCGGGGGAGACGCCCGAGGCGTTCGTCGAGCGGCTCCGCACGGGCGGGGGCGGGAAGGCCGCCGAGACGCTCCGTACCCGGCTCGAGAAGAAGAAGGCGATGCTCGCGGAGCGCCGGGAGGAGGTGGAGGGCCGACGCCAGGAGAAGTGGTTCGCCATCGGCAAGGCGGTGCTGAGGATGACCGGCCTCGGCGGCCGGAGGCGGAGCGCGAGCGGCGTGGATGCGGTCCTCACCAAGGATCGGCTCGAGGACAAGGCCGAAGCCCGCCTGGCGGCCGCCCGTGGGCAGGTGGCGGAACTGGAGCAGCAACTGAACGACATCGTCGAGATCGATCCCAGGCGACTCCAGGAGGAGACCCTCTCTCCCGCCCGCGGCGGGGTCAAGGTGCTTCGCCAGGACCTCGTCTGGGTCTACTGAGCTGATATGGCTGATCAGTACCTTCTGCATTTCTCCGACGGGAGTCAGTACGGCCCGATCGACCGGGCCACGCTGGACGAGTGGCATCGGGAGGGGAGGATCCCCCCCGACGCCCTGGTGTGGCCCGACGGCGCTCCAGAGTGGGTGCCGGTGGAGGACGTGCTCTCCCAGGCGCGTCCCCGGGTAGGGGGCGCGGAGGTGTCGACCCCGACGAGTGACGGCGGTCCGCCGCCCGCCGAGGACGAGCGGCCCACGCGCGCGCTGGGTCCTCCTGGAGCCCCCGCCGGGGCAGGTCCGCCCTCCGAGGGCGAGCCCCTCGCCCAGGCCGTGCCCCACTCACAGGAGAGCCCGCTGCCGCTCGAGGATCTGGTGGCCCCCGAGGCACCCCGGGCGCCCGCGGGACCCGCCGACGAGAGGCCCGAGAGCCCGCCTCCTCCGGCGGAGCCCGGGCCCGACCCGGAGCACGAGGGGCCCAACACCCAGCCGCGCGCTCGGGCCCGGCCTCGCGATGAGCCCCCGCGAGTCCGAGTGTCCGGTCGCACGCGGGCCTTCCTCCTTCTCGGCGGGGGCGTGGTCCTCGTGGTGGTCCTGCTCGGCGGGCTCGTGTCCGTCCTGCGTCCCACCCTCGCCCACCGAAGCGCCATCGCCGCCATCGAGCGATACGCCCTCGCCGACCGACGCGTGGGGGACCAGAGCCTCGGTTTCGTCGTCGACCTGCCCCAGGGCTGGGTGGCCTTGCGCGAGGACAATCCTTTCGTGATCACGCGTGGAGCCCGGCTCCGCGTGGCCCATCCCGCCCTCGCCGCCTTCGGCGCGGTACGGGTCGAGGCTCACCCCGAGCTCATGGGCGACCTCGATCGCCACCTCGACGCTGTTCTCCAGGAGCTGCGGCCCCAGCAGCCCTCCCTCACCGAGCAGGGCCGGTCCGACATCCAGCTGGGACGGGGGCGTGGACGTCTCGTCCGGACCTCGTGGGTGGACGGGACGGAGCCGGTGCAGGGCGCGACCGCGGCGTGGGTGGACGGGTACGAGTACTACTGGCTTCACGCCTGGGCGCCCGCCTCCGCCGGGGAGGACTTCCTGACCGCGTTCCAGGACCTGATGCGAGCGCTGGCTCCCACCGGGGCGCTCGCGGCGCAGGTGGATGATGCGGCCGAGCGTCTCGCCGTCGAGGTGCCGGAACTTTCTCCGAAGGCGCTGCGTCTCCTGATAGGAGAGCGCATGAGCCAGGGCGAGGATCTCGAGGGCGTGCCGGTGGATGCCCTGCGACGGGTGAGTCGCGGCCTGGAGGCTCTAAGCGCGGCGGAGGCCGGGGAGATGGGTGAGATCTACGGAAACGTCTGGGCCCCGGTCTCCCTCGTCGAGCGCCGCCGGCTGGCCCTGGTCCTCGAGCGGATCAAGGCCGACCGCCCGGTGTCCGCGGCCGACGTGGGCGCGCTCCGGGAGGTGGTGAAGGCCGGCGTGGTGGCGCTGCCCCCGGAGCAGAGGGCGCGTCTTCAGGAGCTTTCCGGAAAGGCGCTCGAGAAGTCTCTCGTGCTCCCATGACACGCGCTCCCCTCGCGGACCTCACGTCCCTGGCGGAGAAGTCGCGGGAGCGGTTCGAGGGCTTCGCCCAGATGCTCGGCCCCCGGACGCGGCGTCCGGACCGGCCCGCTCTCACCGAGGACTACTGGGAGTCCCTGCGCCAGCTGTTCACCCGCGACGTCACTCCCGAGGGCCTGCGGAGCCTCCTCCAGCGAGAAGCGCAGGACACCTTCCGCTTCCTGGCCCGGGAGGTGGACCTCGAGGACCTCTCGGGGCTGCCCGGCTACCGGCGCCATCCCCGCGCGCTGTGGCGCCTGTTCCTGGCCGTCTCCTATCGTCTGAGCCCCTGGCGTCGCGTGCTCTTCGCGGCCTCGGTTCTCTTCCTCGCCGGGGGCTGGCTGGGCTTTCTCATGCACGTGCTCCAGGTGGGGCCCTTCTCGCTGGAGCCGGTCTTCACGACCCAGACCTGGCTCCTGGCCGCGGCGACGGCGCTCTTCTTCGTTCTCGTCCTCGAGCTGCGCGACAAGCTGGGCCTCAAGGGCGACCTGGAGGTGGCGCGACAGATCCAGTTCGGCCTCCTGCCCTTCGAGCCCATCGAGCGCAACGGCGTCGCCATCGTGACCTCCATGCGCCCGGCCAACACCGTGGGCGGAGACTACTTCGACGTCATCGACATCGGCGAGGGCTGCCTGGCTCTCGCGGTGGGCGACGTCGCGGGAAAGGCCATGCCCGCAGCGCTCCTGATGGCGCTCCTCCAGGGCAGCCTGCGCACGCTCCTGAGCGCCGGCTTCCGCGGTGAGGAGCTGATCGGGAAGCTCAACGCCCACCTCCACGCCAACATCCCGTCGAACCGTCTGGTCACCTTCTTCTACGGTGAGCTGGACACCGCCACCGGCCGGCTACGATACGTCAACGCCGGCCACAACCCGCCCCTGCTTCTCGCGAGCGGGCAGCCCACCGCGCGCCTCGGTCCCACCGGGGTGGTGCTGGGGGTCGTTCCCAGCAGCTCCTACCAGACGATGGAGGTCACCCTCGAGTCCGGCGACCGACTGGTGCTCTACACCGACGGCGTCACCGAGGCCGCGAACCCCGCCGAAGAGGAGTACGGGGACGTCCGCCTGGAGGCCTACGTCCGCGACCGTCGGAGCGAATCCGGTCGTCAGCTGCTCGACGGCATCGTCGCCGACGTTCTGCGCTTCTGCCACACCGCCCGCCCCCACGACGACATGACGCTCATGTGCCTGGATCGGGGTTCGCCGGCTCCGGGTTCGCCGGTTCGTCCGGAGCGTTGACCCGCAACGCGCCCTCCTCGAGCCAGTGCCCGAGGGCGTGGTGGACGCGGTACGCGTCGAGCGTCGTGCTCTCCTCGAGCTGCTTGACCGGGACCCCTGCGCACGCCTTCTCCCACAGCGACACCACGAGCTCGTAGTCAGGCTCGTCGGGCACGGTGCTGGGTGGGGAGCCCGTGGCCGCGAGGGGGGTTTCGTCGGGAAGAAGCGCGCTCGTCCGCTCCAGCTCCCGGGCTCGACGGATGCCCTCGCGGATGAGATCCGTCACCTCCGGCAGGGCCGGTGCGCCGGCCGCCCTGCGAGGCCGGGCGGTGTCGAAGGAGTAGCTGGCGTCGAGCGGCCGCTGGAAGAGCTGGTAGAGGGCGGTCAGGCCCTGGCGGGGGGGCCACGCCGCGGACACCGGGCGCCCTTGCACGAAGGCCACCGTGGCCAGGGCGGCCCCCACCGCCGGGGGCCGCAGGGTCAGGGTGCCGGTGGCCTTCTCAGTGGCCAGATGATCCAGCAGCGCGGGCACACCGTACGTGTCGAGCTTCCCGGAGAGCCCGGCCAGGGGGCCGGCCGGCGGCGGAGCCTTCAGGACCCGCGTGGCCGCCCGGCCCGCATCCTGGCCCTCGTAGAGATCCGCCACCTCTTCGAGGATCTCGTCGACCTCCGGCGATCGGGTGCCGGACAGCGCGGTGACGAGGAAGGGCAGGTCCTTGTCCTTCCGCTTGATCAGGCGTCCGAGGACCCCGCGCGGCAGGCTGTCCTCGATCTCCGCGATGAGTCGCTCCACCACCTTGGGGGCCGACGACAGGTCGTGGTTCCCCAGCTCTTCGAGTCGCCTGCTCGTCGTCCCGAACCCTGGCTCACCGGAGAGGGCGTGGTCGATGAGCGCGTCCCAGGGGAGGGAATTCCGCTGGGATGCCAGGGCGGCGGCCAGGCGGTCGAGGGCCGCCACGCCGTTCTCCCGGCTCTCCGGCTGGAGGTCGCTCCGGACCATGTACGACTCCCACCGCTCCAGCAGGGCGACGAGGGCCCGGCCCGCGCTGGGGTGCCGGATGAGGCCGAGGTGGGTCACCGCTTCCTTCACGAGGAAGATGGGCATGCCCGGTCCGGCGAAGCGGGAGACCACCTCGACCTCCGCCTCGGTCTCCGCGCCGGTGGCACCGGGAATGAGCCGAAGGAGGTAGATCCAGTTCCGCCGGCCAAAGTCGCTCACCTCGTTCTCGACGGACGCCCGCAGCCGGTCCATGGCCTCGGCCCGGGCGGCCTCACCGTGCACGACGAGGAGGTCGAGGAGCAGCCGGCGACGGTCGCGGCGCTCCTCCGTCTCGATCTGGTCGAGGAGAGTCTTGACGCCCAGGCCGGGCTCGAAGAACACCATCACCTGCCGGAGCTGGGAGTGGCGCTCGGCCCTGTCCATGTACTCCCGGAGCTTCTCGCTGTCCAGCTCCTCGTGCCCGCGGCCGCGGATGGGCGCCACGTAGCCCGGCTCGATCATCTCGTCGGTGGCGAGCTTGCTGGCGAGGTCGAACATCTGCACCGCGCCCCCGAGGTTGCCCGCGTTGAACTGCTCGGTGGCGGCGGTCACCAGGTGGTGGTAGCGGCGCCCGGCCTCGACCGGGTCCTCGGAGAGGGAGACGATCCTCTCCATCGCCTGCACCTCGAGCGGTGGGCCCATGTCCGCGGTGTCCCGGCCCACGTCGCGAGGAAGCACCCAGTTGGCCAGGCCGTTGCCGAGGTTCTTGAAGGCGGCGCCCGCACCGCCGCCCACGCCCGCCGCCTTGAGCCTCCGCAGGTCGCGCGCGAAGTCCTTCTCGTCGCGGGCCCCGGTGGCAGCGGCGGCCAGGGCCTGGGCGATCACCCGTCGGCGCACGGGGTCGTTGGCGGGCGCCTTGGCCAGCCCCTCCCGGCGGAGGCGCTGCTCGAGGATCGAGAGACGACGCGACTGCGGGGTGGACGGGCCCTCCGCCTCGTCGCCCTGGCCGAGCATCAGGACCTGGGGCGCGGAGTCCTCCTTGCCCAGGTGCTGGAGGGCGCGGCGCAGGCGCTCCCTCTCGGGCGGCGGGCAGGCCTGGGCCAGGGCCTCGCCCACCTGCTTCAGGAAGGCGAGGAGCGGATCGCGGGGCAGAAGGTTGAGCATGCCCACGGCCATCAGCTTGTCGAGGGCGTAGAAGAGCAAGTTGACGATGTCGTATTCCGGGTGCGCCAGGATCTGGCGCTGGGCCCAGCTCCAGAGCTCGGCGGCCGTCCCCTCCACGGGCGCTCCCTGGAGCTCGTCGACGGCGTCGGTGACGAAGAGCGGCGGCACGATGTCGGCGAGGTACTGGTCGACCTCCTCGAGAGCGGCCAGGAGCTCCCGCTTCGTGTCGCTGGAGGCCGAGAGTGCCTGGCCCAGCGCCCGGGCCGGCGAGGTGTCCTTCGGCACCAGCGCGACCTCGGGGAGCTGGCCGTCCAGCCAGGCCGCGCGCAGCGCCTCGAGCATCTGGTCCGCGTCGGCGTACCGCCCGGCGGGGTCCTTGACCAGCGCCAGGTCCACGAACGCCGACACCGCGGGGTTGATGTCCGGGACGAGCTTCGTCAGCGGCACCGCGTTCTTCTGGACGACCGCGGTGAGGATCGCCTTGACGTCGGAGCCGGTGAAGGGGCGGTGTCCCGAGAGGAACTCGTAGAAGACCGCCCCGAGGGAGAAGATGTCGGATCGAGCGGACGGGCGCTCGCCCCGGATCTGCTCCGGGGCCATGTAGTACGGCGTGCCCATGACCGGACCGGAGCCGGTGTCGTCCTGCCGCAGCGCGAGGCCGAAGTCCAGGACCTTGACGCCCCCGTTCTCCAGGATGCGGATGTTGCCGGGCTTGATGTCCTGGTGGACGACGCCCTTGCGATGGGCGAAGGCGAGGCCGTCGCAGATCTGCTCCATGATCGCGATGCGGATCTCGACGGGGGGCAGCTGCTTCTTCTCGATCAGGTCCTTGAGGTCCGAGCCCTCGTCGAGCATCTCCATGACCATGAAGGCCATGCCCTGGTGCTCGCCGAAGTCGTAGACGGTGATGATGTTCGGGTGGTTGAGGGCGGCCACGGCCTTGGCTTCACGGATGAAGCGCTTCCGGGCGTCCTCGTTGGCGCTCAGCTTGCCGGTGATGACCTTGATCGCGACCTCGCGATCGAGGGTCGCGTCGTGGGCCCGGTAGACCTCGCCCATGGCGCCATGGCCGACCTTCCCCAGGACCCGGTACTTCCCTATCTGCTCGAACTGCATCCCCTTCATGCGTCTCCGTTTACGGCTTCGGCGAGGGCCGCGCGGACCCGGCGGACGAATCGTACCATGCGCGGGGGGAACCGACGGGACCCTGGGTGAGCTCGAGCCCGATTCCGGGGGCCTCTTTCCGCTTCCGAAGCGGTAGGCTTGGGGCCATGCCAGACCCAATCGATCGTCGCGAAGCGCTGACGACTCTCGGTGCCGTCGCCGGATCGCTCGTCGCCCTGCCGCTGGTGCGGGCCGAGGAGGGGCAGGCCCATCCGCTGGGCGCGCCGGAGACCTACGAGTGGAGGAGACCCGCGAGTCCAGTCACTGCCGCCATCATGGGGGCCGGGTCCCGGGGAAACGGCTACGCCTCCTACGCGGCGAAGTACCCCGAGGAGCTCAAGATCGTCGGGGTCGCCGAGCCGATTCCGCACCGGAACGAGACGATGGCGGTCGCCCACGGAATCCCGGCCGAGCAGCGCTGGGACACGTGGGAGCGGGCCTTCGACGGCCCGCGCTTCTGCGACGCGATCATCATCACGACCCCGGACCACCTCCACTACGGCCCGGCCATGGCCGCCCTCGAGCGCGGGTACGACCTCCTGCTCGAGAAGGCCATCGCCCAGTCCTGGGCGCAGTGCCGGGACATCTTCGTGCGGAGCCAGGAGAGGGGCGCGATCGTCGGCGTGTGCCACGTCATGCGCTACTCGCCGTACTTCAGGATGCTGAAGCACGTCGTCGACTCCGGCCGCCTCGGGGACGTCGTGAGCGTGCAGCACCTCGAGCCGGTCGAGCACATCCACATGAGCCACTCCTTCGTCCGGGGCAACTGGCGGAACACCGCTGAGTCCAACCCCATCCTCCTCTCCAAGAGCTGCCACGACCTCGACATCCTCCGCTGGATCCTGGGGCGGCCGTGCCGCCGCGTGCAGTCGTTCGGATCGCTGAGTGTCTTCCGGAGCGAGATGAAGCCGGCCGGGGCCACCCTCCGTTGTGCCGACGGCTGTGCCGTCGAGCCCGGGTGCCCGTTCTCCGCCCTGCGAATCTACGTCCGGGGAGGCGACCGCTGGTTGCACCACAAGGACACCCCGGGGCACGACGAGGCCTCCATCCTCGAGTGGCTCTCCCGGACGAACTACGGCCGGTGTGTCTACCAGCTCGACAACGACGTGCTCGACCACCAGACCGTCAACATGGAGTTCGACGGGGGGATCACCGCGGCATTCTCCATGGAGGGCCTGACCTCGTACGGTGGCCGGCGCACCCGGATCATGGGCACCCGGGGCGACCTCGTGGGCGACGAGAAGAGGATGGACGTCTACGACTTCTCCAGGCGGGAGCGGCACGAGTGGGTCACCGCCGAGCACGCCGAGGACCTCTCGGGCCACGGCGGGGGAGACTTCGCCCTCGTCCGCGACTGGGTCCAGGCGGTGTCACGGCGCGACGAAAGCCTCCTCACCTCCAACCTCGCGGCCTCGATGGAGAGCCACCTCATCGGCTTCACCGCCGAGGAGAGCCGCCACGAGGGCGGAACGCTCAAGGTCATTCCCGAGGGGGAGCTGCCGGGGTAGTCCCGGTGCGTCAACCGGGTTCGGCCTCTGTGCGCACAGAGTTGCCGGCCGAAGGCGCCGGCGA
>JAJDNS010000020.1 GCA_022340585.1 Acidobacteriota bacterium | reverse complement strand
TTCTCATCCTTCTCGTCCTCCCGTCCCTGTCCTCCCTGGCGAGGGCGGACGCCGTTGTCGGATCCGCCCCGCCACACACCGTTGCCGTGGGCCCCCGCTACGGGGCGGGCTCCGTCCGCCGGTGGCTCTGGGGCAACGGCTACCGGGACCTCTACACCACTCGCGTCACGCTGCCCGTTTTGAACCTGCGGACCTTCGCGAGCGGCCTGACGCCGATCGCCCGGGTCGGGGCGGGGGAAACCGGGGCCCTGGCCCTGAAGGGAAACGATGGTCACGACTACACCTTTCGGCCCGTGGTCAAGGAGAGCAAGGAGCTGGTTCCGGTCGACCTCCACGAGACCCTGACCCGCCGTCTGCTCATCGACCAGATGCCGGCGACCCACCCTGCGGGCCCCGTTGTGGCGGCCGGCCTGCTCGAAGCCGCCGGCGTCCTCCACAACACGCCGCGTCTCGTCGTGATGCCGGACGATCCCCTCCTGGGCGAGTTCCGGCCCGCCTTTGCGGACGTGGTGGGCCAGATCGAGGAGTGGAGTGGCAGCTCGGGGTTTGCTGGAAGCACGGAGACGATCGACGGTGCTGAGATGTGGAGGAGGCTACGCAAGGGTCCCGAGGTGCGACCGGACGCGGCGGCCTACCTGCGTGCGCGCCTGGTCGATCAGCTCATGGGCGACTGGGATCGCCACCGGGGGCAATGGCGCTGGGCGCGGCTGCCCGGCGAGGCTCTCTGGCAGCCGATCCCGGAAGACCGCGACCAGGCCTTCTCACGGTTCGAAGGTGTGTTCAACGCCTTCATGCGTCCCCGACTTCCCCTGCTCGTGAAGTTCGGTTCCGAGTACTCAAGCCTCGACGGCCTGACCTATGACGGCTGGGACGTCGACAAGCGGATATTGGCCGGACTGGCGTGGCCGGAGTGGGAATCCGTGGCCAGGGAGCTGCAGGCGGCGCTGACCGACGCCTCGATCGAGGCCGCGGCTCAGCGCCTGCCGTCCGAGTACGTGGCCCTGGACGGGAACCGATTGACCTCGGCCCTGGAGGCCAGACGCGACGGTCTGGTCCAGCAGGCGCGGCGCTTCTACACCTACATCAACCGAGAGGTCGACGTCTTCTGCACCGACGTCTCCGAGCGCGTCGAGGTGCGCCGGCTCGAGAATGGGGATCTCGCGTTGAGTGTGGGGACGCCCATCGCGCCGGGAGACGCAAAGATCGAGCCGTACCTCCGTCGCCGCTTCGAGAAGAGCGTCACCCGTGAGGTCCGGGTCTACCTGAGGGGCGGGGACGATCGGGTCGTGGTCACCGGCGGCGCTCGACGGGAAGGAGTGCTCCTGCGCGTCGTCGCGGGTGACGGCACGGACGTGCTGGACGATTCGCGGGGAGGTGGCACGCGATTCTCGGGCTCCTCCCCGGACGACCAGGTCATCGCCGGACCTGGTACCCATTGGGACCGACGGCCCTACGCCCCTCCGCCGCCCAACCCGCGCGCCGACTGGATGCCCCCCCGGGACTGGGGGCGGACCAGGGTGCTCGTCCCGCGGCTCACCTACGGCTCCGACTACGGGCTGCTCGCCGGAGCCTCTCTCGAGCGGACGGGCTACGGTTTCCGCTGCGACCCGTGGTCCAGCCAGCAGAGCCTCCGCCTCCTCTACTCGACCGCGAACGCAGGTGTGCGCGGGACCTATATCGGACAGTTTCGTTTCGAGAACTCGCCGTTCCGACTCGGGATGGCCGCCCTCGGCTCCGGCATCGAGGTCTCGCGGTTCTTCGGCCTGGGCAACGAAACGATCTTCTCCGGCAACGAGAAGGTCTACAGGATCGAGCAGGACCGGGTCGCGATCGAGACCGCCCTCGTCTGGGCGGCGGGCCCGAGGACGGATCTGTCACTCGGGGTCCTGGCCAAGCACAACATCACGGAGCCCCTGGACGACCCCGTGTTCGAGGACGAGACGTACTACGGCGTGGGCAAGCTGGCCCAGCTCGGCCTCTCCACCCACTTCCGCTTCGACGGCACCGACCGCCTCGGCCTGCCACGAGGCGGTCTGTTCGTCACCGCCGGAGGCACCGCCTATCCGGCCCTGGGCAAGATCGCGGAACCCTTCGGCGACATCCGGGGCCAGGTCCTCGCATACCTCTCCACCCCGAACGAGAAGAGCATCACCCTCGTGCTCAAGGCAGGCGGACAGAGGGTTTTCGGCACGCACCCCTTCTTCGAGTCGGCCTTCATCGGGGGCAAGACTCCCCTCAGCCTGCTCGAGCCGGGTGGCGGCTCGTCGGTGAGGGGCCTGCCTCCGCAGCGCTATGCGGGCGACGCGAGCCTCTACGGCGGCGCCGATCTCTACCTGCCGCTGACGAAGTCGCTCCCGCTCGTGCCGGGGCAGTTCGGCCTCGTCGGCTTCTACGACATCGGCCGCGTCTTCCTCGATGGCGAAGTCTCCCGCCGGTGGCACCACGGAATCGGTGGCGGAGTCTTTCTGACCACACCCGGTCGGCGGCACCTGGTGAGCTTCGTGGTGGCGCGCTCCGAGGGCAACATTGCGTTCTACGTCAGGGCGGGCCTCGGTCTCTGACCGCCGTCTCCCAGGCAGACCCTCCGCCTGCGCACGCCCGGTCTGGATCGATGACGTGCCGGCCCGGGTCCGAGGGCGGGCTGCTGGAGCTGTTCAGGACGCAGAACGACAGCTCATTGGCCGACAACGACAGCTCATGTGCCTTCGACGACAGCTCGTGGCGGGCTAGTGGGCCGACGCCACCGCCAACACCGCCCCGGCCGAGTCAGCGGGGAACTCCGGGCGTACATGGACTGCGCCGTGGCGGGGCCGACGCGGACGCTTACGGCCACGGCCACGGCCGCCCGGAGGCGGTACTTGAAGGTGTACTCACAGGCCGGGAGCTGCTCGAAGAAGAAGCTGTTGCCGCTGTCGCGGACCTCCTCGTACCGGGCGATGCCCAGGTCCCACTTGTGCTTCGAGATCTGGACCAGGACCCGGGCCACGAACTCGTCGGCGTCGACCCTCTCCTCTTCGCCTGGCTCCCGAGCGTCATGTCCGCCCTTGCGGGCGTAGACCACCTCTTTGGCGCCGCGGGTGAAGCGCAGCCGGGACAGGCTGATGGGGGAGCGC
>JAJDNS010000015.1 GCA_022340585.1 Acidobacteriota bacterium | reverse complement strand
TCGTTCGTGGCGACACTGGACGATGCCGGGCGATTCCGTGGGGCGCACCAGGTGGAGGCGTACCTGGGACTGGTGCCACGGGAGTGGAGCTCGGGTGAGACGCAGCGGCGAGGACGGATCACCAAGGCGGGCAACGCGAGGATACGCTGGCTGCTGGTGGAAGCAGCGTGGCGTGTGGCCACGAACAAGAAGAGGCCCGAGACAGAGGCTCTTCGCAGTTGGGCGGATCGAGTCGCCCGTCGGCGCGGCAGAGAAGGGAAGGCCCTTCCTGCTCTCCACCGAGTCCTTTCAGGCCGAGTACGTTTCCTCGACGCCGACCTCGCCGGACGTGGAGGCCTTCGACGTGTCCTCCCTCCGCTTCGGCACCTTCCCGACCCTGGTGGCCGGGGGGCTACCCCGAAGCTGGCTCGGCCAGCGCACCCGGATGGCGTGGTCGTTCCTGACCTGACAGAAGCTGGACATGCGGCTGGGGGAACGGCTCGAGGATCCCTTCGAGATGCCGGGAGGGAGCAGTGCGGCGGAGCAGTACGTGGACCAGCAGGTGACCGAGGGCTGGGGGGGCCTCACCCTGGCGTACGAGCTGTCCGAGACTCTCGGGGTCGGAGCGAGCCTGTATGGGGTGTACCGCGGGCAGTTCAGCCGAAACGAGCTGAGCTTCCAGGCACTGTCCGCCGAGGAGGGGGCCCTCAGCGGTCTCAGCATCACCGACTGCAGCTACTCTCACTTCCGCACCCTGGCCAAGCTGGGCGTGGCCTGGCAACGGGGAAACGTGCATCTGGGTCTCAGTGTCACCACCCCCAGCCTCGCGCTCTTCGGCCGCGGCGATGCCGGATACACCGCGTCCCAGGTGGGAGTGGATGCCGACGGGAATGGGATTCCCGATCCCCCGGTGCTGGTGAGCGACGCGGCGGAGGACGTGGACGCGTACTACAGGTCCTCGTGGGCGATTGGGGGCGGATTCGCCTGGAAGAGGGGGGACACGCGCTGGCAGGCGAGCGCCGAGTGGTTCGCGCCCGTCGATCGCTTCACCGTCATCGACGTGCCGGTCGAAGGGGGCCGCTTCCAGGGCAATCTCACGCAGGAGCTCAGGGGCGTCTTGAACGTCGGTCTGGGGGTGGAGCACGACCTCGGCGACGAGCTCGTGCTCTATGGGGCGGCCCTGACCGACTACTCGGCGGCGCCCGGCGATCCCAGGGTGAACGCCACGGTCACGACCTGGGACCTCTATCACCTGACCAGCGGGGTGAGGTTCGCCGTCGCGGGGAGCCGTTTCACCCTGGGCGCTACCGTCACCTTCGGGGGGGATCGACGCCCTTCGACCTCTCTCGTCAGCCCCCCCGAGAAGCTGGTCGGCAGAGGTGTCGACACCGAGCTGGACGTGAAGTACCGACGTGTCGTGGTGCTCCTCGGCTTCCTGTTCGGACAGGGTCGGCAGTTCCTGGGGAGGCTGTCACGCACGAAAGCCGGCCACTGGGGCCGGCTTTCGTGCTGAATGCGGCCGCCCGACGGGCGGCCCGGGGACCTAGCCTCAGGTGAAGCCGCCGCGGGGGGGGCACCCGCCGCCGCCGCCGAAGCTCACGCCGCCCCCCACCGAGCCGGCAAAGGTGGAGAACTCCTTCTCGACGTCGGTGGTCCCGCAGGCCGGGCATTCCAGCCCCTCGGAGCCCTGCCCCACCCGCTGGAGCACCTCGAAACGGCTTCCACACCCGGCGCAGTGGTATTCGTAGAGCGGCACGGACGACCCTCCTCGGGCCCATTTGGAGGACCCGTTCATCTCATGGGAGCCAGTTTGCCCCGAAAAGGATTCAGCGCGCAACGGGCCTTGTGGCCTATGGCACGAAGGCGCCGAACCGTCTAAGCTTGCCGGTCGAGTCACCGCCCCCCATGGCCGAGATCCCGAAGAGCTCCCACCGCCGCTACAACCCCCTGCTCGACGAGTGGGTCCTCTGCTCCTCCCACCGTCTCCAGCGGCCCTGGCAGGGCCAGGTCGAGGACGCGGTCCCCGAGTCGCGGCTCCGGTTCGATCCCTCGTGCTATCTGTGCCCGGGAAATGCCCGAGCGGGGGGACAGAAGAACCCCGACTACGCCACGACGTTCGTCTTCGACAACGACTTCCCGGCCCTGCTGCCCGAGAGCGCCGCCCCGGCCACCGGGGAAGGGGGACTGCTGGTCTCGGAGCCGGCCACCGGCCGCTGCCGGGTCATCTGCTTCTCTCCCCGCCACGACGTGACCCTGGCCGAGATGCCGCCCGCCGAGATCCGGCCGGTTGTGGACACCTGGGCCGAGGAGACCGAGGCCCTCGGCAGCGACCCGGCCATCGAGTACGTCCAGCTGTTCGAGAACAAAGGCGCCATGATGGGGTGCTCGAACCCCCACCCCCACTGCCAGGTGTGGGCCACCGGCCACGTCCCCCTCCTTCCCGCCCGGAAGCTCGCGAGCCAGAGGGCCTGGTTCGAGCGGCACGGCCGGGACCTGGTGGGCGACTACCTGGAACGGGAGCTGGGAGCCAGCGAGCGGATCGTCTGCCGCAACGAGCACTGGGTCGCCCTGGTGCCCTGGTGGGCGGTGTGGCCCTTCGAGGTCATGCTCGTCCCGGTGCGCCGCGTCGCCGACATTCCGTCGCTCGTCGGCGAGGAGCGCGACGCCCTCGCCGAGATCCTCCAGCGGGTGAGCGTGCGCTACGACAACCTCTTCCGGACCTCGTTTCCCTACTCCATGGGGTTCCACGGCCGCCCGACGGACGGCGAGGATCACCCCTGGTGGCGGCTCCACGCCGTCTACTACCCGCCCCTTCTCCGCTCCGCCACCGTGCGCAAGTTCCTGGTGGGCTTCGAGCTGACCGCCGAGCCCCAGCGCGACCTGACCGCCGAGGACGCCGCCGCCCGGCTCCGCGAGCAGAGCGAGACCCACTACCGTCAAGCGAGACAGACATGACCGACTCCCTCGGGATCGACCCCGCCCTCCTCGAACGTGCCACCGCGCGCTTCGCTGAGCGCTTCGGTGACGCCCCCCCGACGGTGGCCGTCGCCCCCGGGCGCGTCAACCTCATCGGCGAGCACACCGACTACAACGACGGCTTCGTGCTGCCCATGGCCATCGGGCGCGCCGCCGTGGTCGTCTTCCGGCCTCGCAATGACCGGACGCTGCGCCTCCACGCGGTGGCCTTCGACGAGACCAAGGAGCTGGCTCTCGACGCCCTCACCGCGCCGGGCGGGGACGAGTGGTACTCCTACGTTGCCGGGGTAGCCTGGGCCTTCGCGTCCGAGGGTCTCGTGGCCCCGGGGCTCGACGCGGTGGTGGACGGCGACGTGCCCCTGGGGGCCGGGCTGTCCTCGTCGGCGGCGCTGGAGATGGCCACGGCGCGGGCCCTGGCCGCGGCCGGGGACCTGGAGTGGGACCCGGTGCGCATGGCTCTGCTCGGCCAGAAGGCGGAGAACCAGTACGTGGGGATGAACTGCGGGATCATGGACCAGTTCGCCTCGGCGGTCTCCCGAGCCGGCCACGCTCTTCTCCTCGACTGCCGGTCGCTCGAGACGCGGCCGGTCCCGGTGCCCGACGACGCCGAGGTGGTGGTCATGGACACCGGCGCCCGGCGGTCCCTCGCGGGGAGCGCCTACAACGATCGCCGGGCAGCGTGTGAGCGGGTCGTGGCCCGCCTGCAGAAGGGCAACCCTTCGGTGAAGGCGCTCCGCGACGTCACCCTCGAGCTCCTCGAGAGGGAGCAGGAACGGCTGGACCCGGTGGACCTCAAGCGGGCCCGGCACGTCGTGCCGGAGAACACCCGGCCGGTCCAGATGGCCGATGCGCTCCAGGCGAGCAATCTCGAGGAGGCTGGCGAGCTCATGAACGACTCCCACTTCAGCCTCCGCGATCTCTACGAGGTGTCCTGCGAGGAGCTGGACCTGATCACCGAGATCGCCCGGGAGCAGCCTTCGTGCTTCGGCGCCCGCATGACCGGGGCCGGCTTCGGCGGCTGCGCGGTGGCCCTGGTGAAGGCCGACGCCACCGACTCCTTCTGCGACACCGTCCTCACCGCCTACAAGGCCAAGATCGACCTGCCCGCCGCCCTCTACCCCTGCCGCCCCATGCCCGGCGCCCGCCTCCTGGTCTGAGGGGTCAGGCCCGGGATGCTGCATTGGGACCCGAAAATGACCTCCAGGGAGGACACGATGCAACATTCAAGACCTGACCCCTTTGCTAGAATCCTCGTGCCGGCCAACTGAGGGGAACGGGGAACACTGCTCGCGCGCGGAATCCACAGCTACCATCGACCGACCCGCCTCGAGGAGGCGGTGGAACTTGCGGCGCAGGGGGTGGTGCCCCTCGGCGGCGGGACGCGTCTGCTCGCCTCGGCCCGGGAGGTGCCCAACCTCCTCGACCTGGTGGGCCTCGGCCTCTCGACGGTGCAGGTCGAGGACGAGGACCTCGTCATCGGGGCCACCACCACCCTCCAGGACCTCGTGGAGTCTCCGCTGGTGTACCCCGCCACCGCCGGTCTCCTGCCCCTGGCCTGCCGCACCGCCGCGGCCTCGCGGACGATCCGGGGAATGGCCACGCTGGCCGGCGAGGCGGTCCAGGGGGACCCGGACGGCGAGGTGGCCGCCGCGCTCCTCGTCCTGAACGCGGTCTTCGTGGTCGCGCACCCACAGGAGCCGCGGGAGAGCCCGGCGCTCCGATTCCTCCGGGACCCGTCCGCCGACCTCGAGGGTGGGGGCGTGGTGCAGACGGTGATGATCCCCGGAGCCCCCCACGGCGCGGCCCTGGAGCGAGCGGCGGCGCTGCCCTCCCTCCCGCCACTGATGTCGGTCGCGGTCACCACCACCTTCTCCGGGGAGCGCCTCAGCCGGGTGCGCCTGGCGGTGACCGGTCTCGAGGGGCGCCCGGCCCGCATCATCGAGGCCGAGGCGCACGTCGAGCGCACGGCCGGAGACGACGAGGTCCTGCGGGAGGCGGCCGAGTGCGTGGCCCGGGAGGGCCGCTTTCGGGAGGACGCCCGGGCCTCGGCGGACCAACGACGGAAGCTGGCGACGGTGCTCACGCTCCGGGCGCTGCGGTCCGCGGTCGAGCGCGGGAAGCGGCGTGAGCCGGCCCAGGTTCCTCGCCTTCGCTCACCTACCTCGCGTCGCGCGGCCGCTCCCCTTCCCTACTTCACGTCGGGGCGGCTCGAACTGAAGGTCAACGGCCGCAAGCTGCGGGCCGAGGCCGAGGCCCGCACGACCCTCCTCGACCTGCTCCGGGGCACGGGAATCTTCGGGGCCAAGTCCGGCTGCGGCGCCGGGCGCTGTGGCGCCTGCACGGTGCTTCTGGACGGCCGTCCGGTGGCGTCGTGCATGACGCTGGCCGTACGCGCCCAGGGCCAGACCGTTCTGACCATCGAGGGGCTGGGGACGAGCGAGCGGCCCCACCTCCTCCAGAAGGTGTTCGCCGACGCCGGGGCCGTCCAGTGCGGGTTCTGCACACCGGCCCTGGTCCTCGGGGCCCGAGCGCTCCTCGACGCGGTGCCCGACCCGACCGAGGAGGAGGTGCGCGAGGCGTTGACCGGCTTGTGCCGGTGCACGGGCTACGCCAAGCCCACCGCGGCGGTCATCGAAGCCGCGTCGCGGAGGGGCCGATGACACTCCGGCGCGCCACCGGTGAGGCCGCCTTCGCCGCGGACCTCACGCGCCCCGACACCCTTCACCTGGCCATCCGACGCTCACCCCACGCCCACGCTCGCGTGACCGGTTGCGACCTCAGCGACGCCGAGGCCCTGCCCGGGGTCGTGGCGGCACTGACGGCCGACGACCCCGGCGGTCTCCTGCAGCCCGTCCTCCGCTACGTCGGCGACCGGGCGGCGGTCGTCGCCGCCGAAGATCCTGAGCTCGCTCGCCGGGCCGCCGACCTGGTCCGTCTCGACCTGGAGCCGCTGCCGACGGTGCTCGACCCGGAAGCGGCCCTCGGTGACCCCGAGAACGTCGCCGCCCGCGTCGAGGTCGACATCGGCGACGTCGACGCAGCGCTCGCGGGGGCCGATCGGGTGGTGGAGGGTACGTGGACGTTCCCCTTCGCCCCCGCGGTTCCGCTCGAGCCCCCGGTCGCGCTCACCTGGCTCGACGAGGACCGGCGCCTCGTGGTGCGTACGTCGGCGGAGTCGCCGTTCCGCGTGCGGGGCCTGCTGGCCGACCGACTGAGCATTCCCGCGGCCCGCATCCGCGTGGTGCGCCCCCTCGTGGCCGGCGGCGGCGGGGGCAGCCCGGACGTGCTCATCGAGGATCTGTGCGCCGTCCTCACCCTCCGCACCGGTCGGCCCGCCCGCCTCGCTCTCACCGCAGAGGAGGAGCTCACGTCCACGCCCGGCCGGCCCCCCCAGCGGGTCCACATCCAGCTGGCGCTGCGAAACGGTCGCGTGAGCGGTCTCGCCCTGCGCCTCCTCGTCGACGTCGGAGGGGGGACGGATGGCGCCGGCGGACTGCTTCGTTCGGCCGGCCGCCAGGTCCTGGCGCTCTACGGGGCACCCAGCGTGCGCCTCGAGGCGGTGGCGGTGCGGACCAACCGGCCGCCCACCAGCTCCCCCCGGGGGGCCGACGACGAAGCCGCCTTCGCCCTCGAGTGTGCTCTCGACGAGGCGGCAGCCGCTCTCGGCCAGGACCCGGTGGCCTTCCGTCGCCGCCACCTCCGCCGCCCGGGCAAGAGTGGCCCCGGCGTGTTCGCCGAGCTGGAGGAGACGGCGGGGGCCGAGGATGCGCGCTCTCTCGGCGAGGTGCTCCAGGCGGGAGCGGACAGGGTGGGCTGGAGTGGGCGGAGCCGCGCCTCCGACCGGCCGGGTCCCCTCCGCCTCGGGCTCGGCGTGGGGCTCGCACGGCGCTCGGCGGCAACCACGGGGGGGACCGGAGGGGCGGCCTCCCTGCGCCTCCTCGAGGACGGCTCCTTCACCCTCGCGGCGGCACCTTCCTCGGCCGGGGGCGCCGACGAGGGCGCGTTCGCCGGGGCCGCCGCCACCATCCTCGGCGTCTCGACGCGGCGCGTGGTGCCGGCCGCCGTCGACACCGACTCGGCGCCCTTCGAGATCGGGGAGCACGCGCCGGCGTTCTTCGCCGCCGGCCGTGCGGTGGAGCGGGCCGCCGAGCTCGCCCGGGAGAAGATCCGCGAGGTGGGCGCCCGGCTGCTCCAGGTGGCCCCGGACACGGTCGAGGTCACGGATGGGGCGGTGCGGAGCGCCACCGGGCGAGCGGTCAGCTTCGCCGAGATCGGCACCTCCGCCCTGCGCGCGGGACAACCGCTCGTCGCCACCGCCGCGCCTTCCGCCGCGTCGACGCCGGCGTCCGACGCCGCGGTGTTCGCGGAGGTCGAGGTCGACAGCGAAACCGGGGTGGTCCGGGTGCTCGGCCTCACCGCGGTCCTCGCCGGCGGGCCCTTCGAGGATCCGCGACCGGCCGAGGGCCAGGTGGAGGGGGCCCTCGCGGTGGCCCTCGAGCGAGCCCTCGCGGCCGGAGTTCCCTTCGACGCGCACGGCGTTCCCGTCACCCCGTCGCTCCGCGGCTGGCCGCTGGTCGCGGCCGGCGATGTCCCCCCGACGTCGGTGACCTTCCTCGCCAACGGCGAGCCCTCCACGCGCTTCGGGGCGGTTGCGGTGGGCGAGGCGGCGGGACGCGCCGCGATCGTTGCGATCGCCTCCGCCATCGCTCGCGCAATCGGGGGGACGGTGCGCTCGCTTCCCCTCGACCCCGGGACCGTGCTCGATCTCCGGGTCCGCTGACGCCCCATGCTCGCCCGGTTTCGAGCCGCGACCACTCGAACGGAGGAACGCTTGACGAAGACCCCACCTCTTGCCCTGCTCCTCGCCATGCTGCTGCCGGCGACGGGCCTCGCCCAGACCTCGCCCTTCCTGACCGACGATCTCCAGCGCACGCTGGTCAACGAGATCTCCGGGGACCGCTCCTTCGAGCACCTTCGGCAGCTCACCCGCTACCACCGCACCGGGCCAGGCCGAGACTTCTGGGCCGCCGTCGAGTACATCCGCTCCTCCGCGGAGGACGCCGGGCTCGAGGACGTGAAGGTGATCCGCCAGGCCTGGGACGGCCGCCCGTGGAGCTGCGCCTTCGGGGAGGCGTGGCTGCTCGGGCCGGAGCCGGTGAAGCTCGCCGACTTCGACGAGGTCGCGGTCTCCATCGCCGACCACAGCCGCACCACCCACGTGAGAGCCGGTCTCGTCGACGTCGGGTCCGGAACCACTGCCGGCGACTATGAAGGGATCGAGGTAGAGGGTCGCGTCGTCCTCGCCGCGGGCGGCCCGGCAGCGGTGATGCGCGAGGCCGTCTGGCAACGAGGAGCCCTCGGGGTCGTGTCCTACGCCTCCAACCGGCTGCAGCCGTTCGACGCTCCCGACCAGGTTGCCTGGACCCGGATCCCGTACGAGGCGAAGGGCGTGAGCGGCGTCGAGGACGGGACCCCGGGGACCTTCGGGATCATGGTGTCGCCCCGGCGGGGACGCTGGCTCCAGGAGCGCCTCGCCGCCGCCGGCGAGCCCATCGAGATTCAGGTGGACATCGAGGCCGAGCACGGCGGACCACGGGAGCAGGGCATGGTCGAGGCCTGGATCCGCGGCCGGGAGATCCACGACCAGCAGATCGTCCTCCTCTCGCACATCCAGGAGGAGAAGACCTCGGCCAACGACAACGGCAGCGGGTGCGCCAACATGCTCGAGATCGGGCGGGCCCTCGCTCGGCTGGTGCGCGAGGGGAAGATCCCCCGCCCCCGCCGCGACATCCGCTTCTGGTGGGTCAACGAGCTCTCCAGCCAGCCCCAGTACTTCCGCGACCACCCCGAGACCCCGGGGAAGATGCTCATCGCCCTGAACCAGGACATGGTGGGCGCGCGCCAGAGCTGGGGCGGACGCGTGCAGTACGCCTCCCGGCTGCCCTGGAGCCTGCCCCACGCCCTCGACGACGTGCTGGAGAGCGTCCTGGGGACGATCCGCGACGGCAACACGTCGTACCTCGCCAACCGCGGCACCGGACAGCCCCAGCCGTTCCTGAAGGAGGTTCGGGCGGTCAAGGGCTCGCGCGAGCCCTTCCACGCGCGTATGGTCCCCTACTTCGACTCCACCGACCACCACTCCTTCACGCCGCGCCACATCGGGGTGCCGGGGGCGAGCCTCACCAACTGGCCCGACCAGTGGATCCACTCCTCCGCCGACGACCTCGAGAACGTGGACCCCACGCAGCTCGAGAGAAACGCGGTCGTGGTGGCGGCGGTGGCCCACTACTTCGCCGCGCTCGAGAACGACGACGTGCCCGCGCTGGCCGCCTACATGGCGGCGCGGGGAAGGGCGCGGGTCGCCGGGGACGCCGCGACCGCGGTGGCCCACCTGGCCCGGGCCAGGGGCGAGGACCGGGCGAGGGCCTGGCCCGAGGCCGCCGCCCTCGTTCGCGAGACGCACGCCCGGGAGGAGCGGGCCCTCGCGTCCCTGGGTCCCCTCGACCCCGCGGGCCGGACGGCGGAGATCGTCGCCGCCGCGCGGCGGCAGCTCCAGGAATCCCGGCGCGCCGAGGCCCTGGGCCTCGAGCAGGCCTATGTAGCCCTGACCGGCGCGCCCCCGCCGGCCCCGGAGCCCGACGAGACCGCGCGGGCCATGACCCGAACGGTCTACGCGCCGTCAGGTGACGCCACGGAGCTGGGCCGGAGCTTGAGGAAGATCGAGGCACCGAGCGGCCTTCACCCGCTCATGGAGTTCGAGATCCTGAACTTCGCCGACGGCCAGCGCACGGCCTGGGAGATCTACGAGGCGGTTGCGGCGGAGGCCCTCTCGGCCGGGGATTGGTACTACGGAACGGTCACACCGGCCCGCGTTCAAGCGGTCCTGGACTCCGCGGTGAAGGCCGGCGCCCTCGAGATCCACTAGGGGGTCAGGTCGTGAACGTTGAATCTCGTCCTCCAGAGAGGACAGGACTCAACATTCACGACCTGACCCCTTTGAACAGCTCGAGGGCGTAGGCGAGGTCGACGTTGCCGCCGGAGAGGATGATGCCGACGCGGCGGCCGGCGACTTCGACCTTCCCGTGCATGGCGGCGGCGAGGGCCAGGACGCCGGTGGGCTCCACCACCAGCTTCATCCGCTCCCAGACGAAGCGCATCGATCGGACGAGGTCGTCGTCGGCGACCGTCACCATGTCGTCGACGTTCTCCAGGATGAGGGGGAACGTCAGCTTCCCCAGGTAGGGTGTCCGGGCTCCGTCGGCGATGGTCGAGGGGTTGTGGACGGTGTGGAGAACGCCCGTTTTGAAGGAGCGCGTGGCGTCGTCGCCGGCCTCGGGCTCGACCCCGACAACCCGACAGCCCGGGCTCAGATCCCGGGCCGAGAGCGCCGACCCGGACAGCAGCCCCCCTCCGCCGCACGGCACAACGAGGAGGTCGAGCTTCCCAACGTCCTCGAGGAGCTCCCGGGCCGCCGTCCCCTGCCCCGCGATGACGTCGGCGTGGTCGTAGGGCGGAATCAGAGCGAGGCCGCTCTCCCCCACCATGCGCTCCGCGATGTCCTCGCGCTTCTCCTTCGCCGGGTCGTAGGAGACTATGCTCGCCCCGTACCCCTCGGTGGCCCGACGCTTGGCCACCGGCGCGTTCCCGGGCATCACGATGGTGGCCGAGACGCCGAGGAGGCGGCTGGCAAGGGCGATGGCCTGGGCGTGGTTCCCCGACGAGTACGTGAGCACGCCGCGGGCGCGCTCCTCCGGCGAGAGCCTGGCGATGGCGTTGTAGGCACCGCGGAACTTGAAGGCCCCGACCCGCTGGAGGTTCTCACACTTCAGGAACACGCTCGCCCCCAGCCGCTCGTCCAGCGTGCGGGAGGTCACAACCGGGGTCCGGTGCGCGACACCCTCAAGCCGCTGGGCGGCCCGGACCACATCTTCGAAGGTCACCATGGTCGTGTCACCTGGCTTGTCGACGCCTGGCGGTGCCGAGCCAGACACTTATCACACTTGCACCGGGCCCGGGCGAGAGGCCCCCCGTGATTGCCGACCGGCGCTTCCGCGGGTGACGGTCCGGAGTCCAAGGCCGCAGACGCCCCGGCGTTGCGGCGGGGTTCTCGATCCACATAGAATCGCCCAATCATCGGAGAGCAGACCGGACATGGTCGACTACGCAGAGGGCATCAAGAGAGACGTTGCCGAGATCAAGTTCCTGATCCACGACCTGAGGGTGAAGTGGTTCTTCAACGAGGTGATCCACTACCACGTCACCCTCGACACCGACCTGGAGATCCACGGTGTCGAACAGGCCCAGGCCCTGCACGGCGCGGACCTGGACGAGCTGAAGGACAAAGCGCGGGAGGTCCGCAAGCGCCACCGGGAGTACTCCAGCGCCGTCGAGAACTTCTCCCCGGACAAGACCGTCCTCCGCACCGGCCGGGCCCTGATTCAGGCCATCGCCGATATGTGCGAGCTGATCCTGAACCCCCTCTGGGGTCGGATCGACCGCGTCCTGGCCTTCCTCCCCCCCGACTCCCGCTCGGTGCGGACGCGCTCCCACTACCGCAACTGCATCCGGTGGATCTGCGGGGTCTCCTCCCGCCTCGAGCACTTCCGGGCCGAGCAGGGGGGTGAGGAGATCAACGAGGAGTTCGACATCGCCGAGGACCTCCAGGAGTTCACCCGAAACGTGGCCTACGGCTACGCGGTGGAGAGAAGTGCGGCCCGGGTGGAGCTCCGGCTCGACCGGCTGGATCGCGCCATCCTCAGCGGCCGGCGGCACCGCTTCCGGCGGATGTTCTTCAGCCTGATCATGAACGCGGTGGACGCCATGGCCGGCCGCAAGGTGGGCATGATCAACATCTCCGATGTGGTCGAGGGAGACCGTGTCGCCCTGCGGGTCGCCGACAACGCCTCGGGCATGCCCCCGGAGAAGATCGAGCAGCTTCTGGCCGACAAGGAGAGCCTCGACGGGGAGCTCCACTCGCTGGGCTTCGTCTTCGTGCGACAGACCGTCGCCGAGTTCGGCGGCACCATCGAGGTCGAGAGCGAGGTCGGCAAGGGGACGACGATCACGGTGCGGCTCCCCCACCTCCCCGACGCCACGCCGACTCCCCGCAAGCCGTCCGAATGCGAGAAGCTGGACCTGCTCCAGGAGAGCAGCGAGCCCGGGTTGCGACTCCAGCGGGCCGGGGCCCGCGAGCGGCCTCCCCGACCCGACACCGAGGAGGACGCGGCCTGGGGCAAGATGATCCTCGCCGACTACCGGACCTCCGACGCGCCCCACCCCGGCTGCATCTTCGCCATCGGCGTGACCGAGGAGGGTGAGGTCGACTACTTCACCCACCGTCCCTACGAGCGCCTCTGGAACATCACCCACGAGGACCTCTCGCCGATGTTCTTCGAGGCCACCGTGAGAGGGAGGCTGGAGCAGGACGAGGAGGGCCAGCCGGTCCTGATCCTCAAGGCCCCCCTGAACATGCGCGAGTTCTTCGAGTTCAAGGAGCTTCCGGAGGAGGAGCGCAGCGCCGAGGCCTACGTGCGGATGGTCCACGACGAGTTCATCCGGGTCGCACGCAAGCTCATGGCCTCGGGCATGGAAGCGGCCACCGACGTCTACGTCACCGACGTCCCGAAGCTCTTCTCGGGCCACCCCGAGCTCCTCGAAAAGGAGCCCTTCTCCCTCGAGGTTCTCGCGCGGCAGAAGCTGACCGGGAAGTAGCGGGTCCCGCGGCCCTCTCGGGGGGGCCGACACACCTCGGGCCGGGCCCGAGGCCCGGCCCGAAGGAGGCACGACGGTCTCCGGCCCTACTTCTTCATGCCGGCGATCTCCTCCAGCATCGCCGTGGTCACCGACTTCGGCCGCTCGATCGGGTAGCCGAGGGCCCGGTCCCAGACGATGTTGCACATGACGCCGAGGGCGCGGCCGACGCCGAACATGACGGTGTAGAAGTCGTACTCCTTGACCCCGTAGTACCACTGGATGACGCCGGACTGGGCGTCGACGTTGGGCCAGGGGTTCTTGGCCTTCCCCTGCTCCTCGAGGATGGGCGGCGTCACCTTGTAGAGCACGTCGACGTACTTGAAGATGGGATCGTCCGGCAGGTGCTTCAGGCAGAAGTTGCGCTGCTCCATGTAGCGCGGATCAGTCTTGCGCAGGACGGCGTGGCCGAAGCCGGGGATGACCTGTCCGGAGTTCAGGGTGTCCCACACGAACTTCTTCATCTCCTCTTCGGTGGGGATCTTGCCACCCATCTGCTCCATCACGCCCTGGATCCAGCGCAGGACCTCCTGGTTGGCCAGGCCGTGGAGCGGCCCGGCGAGGCCGTTGATCATCGCCGAGGCGGCGTAGTAGGGGTCGGAGAGGGCGCTGGCCACGAGGTGGCCGGTGTGGGCACTGACGTTACCGCTCTCGTGGTCGCTGTGCAGGAGGAAGTAGAGGCGCGCCACGTCGTCGTAGGGCTTGCCGATGCCCATCATGTGGGCGAAGTTCCCACCCAGGTCCGCCTCGGGGTCCGGTGCGATGTGCATGTCGCCGCGGTACTTCATGCGGAAGATGTAGGCGGCGATCGTGGGCAGCCGGGCCAGCAGATCCATCGCGTCTTCATAGGTGGGATCCCAGAAGTCCATTTTCGAAAGGCCCGAGTTGTAGGCCTTGACGAACTTCGAGTCCCGCTGCATGGCCAGGATCCCGGCGGAGAACATGGTCATGGGGTGGGTGTCCCGCGGCATGGCGCGCAGGACGTCGAAGACGTACTGGGGGACCCGGGCCCGGGCCTTGAACTCCTCGAAGACACCCTCGGCGTCCGACTTCGTGGGGAGGTCGCCGGTGAGAAGCAGGTAGAGGAAGCCCTCCACGTAGGGCATCTCGCCACCCGGCACCTTGGGCAGTGCCTCGAGGGTCTCGGGGATCGTGTATCCACGGAAGCGGATCCCCTCGTTGGGGTCGAGGTACGAGATGTCGGTGACGAGGCTCTTGACACCGCGCGCGCCTCCGATGGCCTGGGCGATGGTCACTTCGCCGACCTTCACGTCCCCGTGCTTCTTGAGCAGGGCCGTTGTCCGCGGGCGCCAGCCTTCGATCTTCTCCCGCAGCTTCTCCTTCAGGTTCGACATGGATTCCTCCTAAGCCCTAGTGATGATGACAATGCCCCGGACACATCGGGGCTCCCGCTTCTGCAGGGTCGATGAAGAGGCGAAGCCTCCAGGTGAGGACATCACGGTGCCACGTCGCACCGGTGAAAGCTACCACTCGGAGCCGTCACTCGTCCATGGTCCCGAGGACTCAGCCGATTCAGCGGCGTCCCGCGGCCCCTTGGGGGGGCCGGGGGTGGCGTTTCCGGGTCCGCCGATGGTCCGCCAGGACCCGGTTGATGAGCGCTTTCGTCTGGCCCAGGTAGGCCCGGTAGCTGACGCACTCCTCGATCTCGGCCGCGCTGAGGTGCTTCCGAACCACGGGATGGGCCCGTGCCGCCTCGGAGAATGGCTCCTCGGTCCGCCGAGCCCGGTCGGACAGCTCCTTGATCACGGCGTGGGCCCGCCCCCGCCCGATGGCGAGGGCCAGCTTCATCAGGAGCGCTTCCGAGCAAACGAAACCTCCCGCGCGCTCGAGGTTGCGCTGCATGTTCCCGGGCTTGACCACCAGGCCCCCCAGCAGGCGCCGCATGAGCTCGAGCTGCGCGTCCACCAGCAGGCAGGCCTCGGGAACGAACTTCCACGCCGTCTCACCCTGACGATGGTCGTCCTCCCACTCGGCCTGGATGTAATCGAGGGCCGGGGGGACGTTGGAGCGCAGGAGCCGCCCGAGAAAAACGACGGAGCCGGAGGCCACCGGGTTCTGCTTGTGGGGCATGGCCGAGCTGCCCACCTTGCCCTCGGTGGACTCGGTCACCTCGTCGATGTCGGTCTGCTGGAGGTTGTAGATGTTCTGGGCGATCTTGCCGAGCGTGGCCGAGAGCATACCCAGGTGCACAACGAACTCGGCCAGCCGGTCCCCCGCGGTCTTCACCGGGATCGGGGCCACGCCAAGGCCGAGGCGCTTCATCAGGCCCGCCTGGACGCGGCGCCCGTGCCGCCCGAGAGAGGCCAGGGTCCCAACCGCGCCCCCGAACTCCCCCACGAGCACACGGCGGCGGCCCTCCCGCAGCCGTTCCTCGGCCCGGAGCACCTCGTCGAGCCAGGCCGCGACCTTGAAGCCGAAGGTGATGGGAAGGGCGTGCTGGCCGTGGGTGCGACCGGCCATGATGGTGTCGCGGTGCGCTTCCGCGAGACCGGCCAGCAGCTCGGTGACCGCGACCACGTTGTCGAGGATGACCGCGTAGCTGTCCTTCACCTGCAGGGCGAGGCCGGTGTCGAAGATGTTCTTGCTCGTCGCCCCCCAGTGCACGTAGCCCGCCGCCCGCGGGGACAGCCGGGTCCTCAGGGCGTCCACGAGGGGCACCACGGGATTCCACGTGCGGTCGAACCCACGCTTCAGCGCCTGGAGGTCCAGATCCTCGATGCGGGCCCGGCGGGAGATCTCCCGGGCCACACCCTTCGGCACCAGCCCGAGCTCGGCCTCCACCTCGGCCAGCGCCGCCTCCACGTCGAGCCAGCGCTGGAGCGTGACCCGATCGTCCCAGAGGGCCCGCATCGCCGCGGTCCCGAACCGGTCCTTGAGGTAGAACGAGTCGAAGACCGTGGAGGGCATGGCGCCAATCCTAGCCCACCTCGGACCGAGCCGGCCCGCCCCGGTGGCGCCGTCGGCTCACACGACGACGGCGTGGGCGGTGCGACCGCTCCGGCGCACCTCGAGGCGGGCGGGCATCCGCTCCGCGAGATCGCGCACGTGGGTGACGACGCCCACCAGTCGCTGGCCGCCGTGGAGGGCATCGAGGGCCGAGACCACGGTGTCGAGGGTCTCCCCGTCGAGAGCGCCGAACCCCTCGTCGAGGAACAGGCTGTCCAGGGCGTCCGCGGCCCGCCCCCCCGCCGAGAGCCGCGCGAGGCTCTCGGCCAGGGCCAGGGCCAGGGCCAGCGAGGCCAGGAACGTCTCCCCCCCGGACAGGGTCTTGACCGAGCGCACGCCGTCGGCGTTCCAGCGGTCGACGACGAAGAAGTCCTGCTCGGCCCTCGATCCGGCCGCGGCCGCCTCTCCCGAGCCCAGACGCAGCGCGTATCGGCCCTGAGACAGGGTCCCCAGGTGGCGGGAGCCGTCCTCGGCCAGGCGCGCCAGCGCCTCCTCCTGGACCCACGCCACGAGCTCGTCCGCCCGCAGGTGGTCGGCAAGCGTCTTGAGGAGGGCGGCGTCGGCGTCGAGCCTCTCCTTCTTCTCCCGCAGCTCTACCGCCCGCTCGATCTTGCGACCGATGCGCTCGACCTCGGCCTTCAGGGCCCCGACGCGGGCCGCGAGATCGCGCGACTCGTCGTGCCGGGCCACCCGGAGCCCCTCGAGGACGTCGACCTCGTCGCGGCCGTCTCCGGGCGCGGCGAGCCCCTCCCAGCCCCCGGACGCGGCCAGCCTCGCGAGGAGCGGGAGGCTCTCCTCGACGAGACCCAGCGCTTCCGCACGGCGACCGCCGATCTCTTCGAGCCGGGCACGGGCGGCGTCCCGCTGGGCGGAGGCTCGGGCCAGGTCCTTCTCCAGGGCGACGCGCTTCTTCTCGAGCCCCGACCGGGCGGACTCGAGCTCGGACCGCTCCTTCCGGGCCCGCTCGAGGCCCTCGAGATCGGACGCGATACGAGCCACCAGCGCAGCCGGGTCCCGCAGGTCGTCGTCGCCGTAGCCGGCCTCGCCCAGGGCCCTCTCCAGCGTGCCGACCTGCGGCGCGAGCTCCCCCGCCTGCTCCTCGAGCCGCGCGAGGTCCTTCTCGAGGCCCGCCACCTCTCCCTCGGCCTTCTGGAGGGTGAGCCGCGCCCTCTCGGCCGCGACGGCGGCGGCGCGGGCCGCCTTCTCCGCGGACTCCACCTTCTCCTTCACGGCGTCGAGGGCAGGCGCCCCGCCCTTCGGCACCGCGGGCACCCTCTGCTCGCACACCGGGCACGGCTCTCCCACCCGCAGCTCGCGGCGCAGAGCCACCGCCGCGTGCTGCCGGTGGGCCTCCTCACGGGCCTCCCGGGCCGCCTCGAGTACGGCCTCGGCACCGGCCCGCTCCTCTTCGGCCGAAGGCACCGCCGCCGCCGCCACCGCCACTGACTTCCGCCCCGTCTCCGAGGCCTCTTGCTTCCGGGTCCGGTCCTGCTCGAGGCGCTCACCCTGCCCTCGCAGTCGGGCCAGCTGCTCCGCCCTCGGCCTCGCCGCCACGAGCGCGGTGTGCCGCTCCGGGTCGAAGCCCAGGCCGTCCATCCGCTCGGCCAGCGCCTTCACCTCGGTCTCGAGATCGGCACGCGCCTCGTCGCCCCGGGCCTGGGTCTCTTCGGCTTCTCGAAGCCGCTTCTCCTCCTGGGCGACATCCCGCTCCAGTGCCTCCGCCTGCCGGCGGGCCGTGCGGGCCTTCCCGGCCAGGGTCAGCCCCTCCTCGAGCGCCGCCAGCGCCTGACCGACGGCGGCCGCCCCTTCCTCGGCCCGGGCCAGGTCGGCCTTCCGGGCCTCCAGGGTCCCGGGGGTGGCCTCGGCGAAGTCCCGCTCGAGCTGCTCCGTGAGGAAGCCGACCTCCCGGCGGGCGTCGCGGCTCCTCTGGTTGGCCAGCTTTTGCATCGCGTCGTAGATGCCGAGGCTGAGGAGCGAGACCAGGATCTTCCGGCGCTCCTTCGGCTCGCCCTTGAGGAACTCGTCGAACTGCCCCTGGGGCAGCACCACGGCGCGAGTGAAGCCGTCGTAGTCGAGGCCGAGGATCGTCTCGATCCGCGCGCGGATGTCCCGGGCCTTGTCGGCCAGCGCTCGCGCTTCGTCGCCCTCGAGGCGCTCCAGCCGCTGTTTCGAGGCCCCGGCCCGGCGGGCGGTGCGGGCGATCCGATAGCTCTCTCCGCCAACCTCGAATTCGAGCAGGACGCTGAGCCGGTCGGCCCCGTGGCTGATAAGCTGCTTGTAGTCGTCGCCCACGCGGGGGACCTGCCCGTAGAGGGCGAAGACCAGGGCATCGATCAGCGAGGACTTCCCGGCCCCGGTCGGGCCCGTGACGGCAAACAGGTCCAGGCCGGAGAAGTCGACGCTCTGCCTCTCCACGAAGGAGGTGAAGCCCTCGACCTCGAGACGGAGCGGCCTCAAAGCTGGGCCTCCTCGTAGAGCGCCCGGAAGAGCTTCCGGAGCTCCGGCGACGGGGACGCCCCGTTCTTCCGCTCGTAGTACTTCACGAACAGCTCGCCGGGCTCGAGGCGCGTCCGCGGGTCCTCCCGCTCCCTCTGGATCTCGGCGGCGTCGCGAGGGTGGTCGACGCTCACGTCGAGAGCGTTGGGGAGAAGCTCTTTCACCTGGTCCGCCAGGCCCGGCACCGGCACCACCGTCTTGAGCCTGACGCGAAGGAAGGCGTCCCCGAGGCCCTTCGCCATTCCCCGCAGCTCCTCGAAGGACCCGCTCACGTCCCGCAGGCGGCGGCCGGCGGAGAGGGCGACCGACTCGACCGAGGCCGCCTTCCCCGGGCTCGCCTCCACGACGACGACCCGCTTCTCCTGCTCCTTCTCGCCGAAGTCCAGCTCGATGAGCGATCCCGAGTAGACCGTCTTCGAGGGAGCCGGGACGTCCTGGGGACGGTGCAGGTGGCCGAGGCCGATGTACTGGAGAGAGGACGGGAGCTGCTGGGGGTTGAGGCCGTAGATGTCGCCGAGGTGCAGCCGCCGCTCGCCGGTGCCGAAGAGCGATCCCGCCACCAGGAGGTGGCCGATGGCCAGGTTGACGGTGGAGGCGTCGAGGCCGCCGACGAGGGCGCCGAGGATCTGCTCCAGGCGCTCCGAGTACGTCTCGAACCACGTGTGCTCCGGGTCCATCACCGCGCACGCGTCCACCACCTTGCGCTCGGGGACGAAGGGCAGGACGGCGACCCGCGCCTCCTCGGCGCCGTCGCGCGAGGGCACGGCGACGACCCCACCCCTCGCCGGAGGCCGGACCTCGGGCCGAACGTGGATCCGCAGGCCCTCCAGGAGCGACGCCAGGGCCCCGAGCTTCTTCGGGTGATCGTGGTTCCCGGCGATCAGGACGGCGGCGATTCCCTCCGGCAGGAGCCGGGCCAGGAAATCGTAGACGAGCTTCTCGGCCTCGGGGGGTGGCGCCGGGGAGTCGAAGATGTCGCCGGCTACGAGGACGGCGTCGACCTTCATCTCGACGGCGATCCGTCCCACCTCGTCGAGGGCAGCGGCGTACTCGTCCATCCGGGAGCGGCCCCGCAGCGGCTTGCCCACGTGCCAATCGGCGGTGTGGAGGAAGCGCACTAGTCCTCGTCCGTGAAGCCCTTGAAGAGATCGGCCTCGGCCACCGCGGCCCCGACCTCGCTCTTGCGCGTGGCCCAGGCCGGAAACGGGAACCGGAGGAGCAGCGGCGTCGGGATCTCGGGCTGCTGCACGATCATCGTGCCCGGCTTGAGGATGCCCGCCCTCCCGCGGGCGGCCGCGGACAGGAAGCCGTACTCGGACCGCTCCGCCTCGGCGGTGTCGAGGCGACCCACGACCCGGAGGGCGGCGTTGGCGACGATGCGACCCTCGACCTCGCTGGCCGTCTGCTGGGCCCCCACGAGGACGATACCCAGGCTGCGCCCCCGCTCGGAGATGTCGAGGAGCACCTCCTTGATCGGGCCGGAGCCCTCCCGGGGCGCGTACTTGTTGAGCTCGTCGAGGACCACGAAGACGAGAGGACGGGCGGTTCCGAGGGACTCCTTCTCCTCGAACATCGTCTTGAGCACCGCCCCCACCACGAATCGCTTGGCCCGGTCGTGGAGCGAGTGGATGTCGACGACGCTCACCTGACGCCTTCTCCAGTCCAGGACGTGATCTTCGCGCCGGCCCACGTCCCCGCCCCGAACGAGGTGGCCCATGTGGCGAGCCGCCGCGTGCAGCCGCCGCTCGAAGGCGGCCACCGTCCCCGTTGCCGCCGGCGAGGCCCACCGCTCGGCGAGAGAGCGCTCGTCGGCATCGGGGTCACGCTCGGTGAGCGTGTCGACGAGGGCCTCGAAGGAGGCGATCCGGCGCCCTTCGACCTCGACCCAGGGGTCCGTCGGCTCTCCCTTCTCCCTGGCCGCGGCCAGCAGCCGGGCCTCGATCCGGTCCACGACGAAGCTGAGCTGGCTCGCCGCGTCCCCGGCCTCGGCGAAGAGGAAGCGGAGGAGGCGTTCGGTCACGACCTCCCGGACGGTCCAGAAGAAGGACGTGATCCCCTTCTGCCGGCTCCCGGTGGCCGGCATCCGCTCGCGGGACCCCGGTCGCACCGGGGCCAGGACCTGCACCGAATCAAAGGCCTCGACGGGCAGATCGAGACGGGCGTAGTCCTCCCGCGACTTCGCCTCGAGGCGGGCGTTGGGCTGGTCGAGGAACAGCAGGTCTTCGCCCTTGACGTTGAAGACGATGGCGTGGGTGTTGGCCGCCTCGCCGCCGAGAGCCCCCGAACGAAAGAGGCTGTGAAGAAGAAAGGTGGCGTAGCTCGTCTTGGTCGCCACCCCGGAGATGCCCGAGATGTTCACGTGGGCGCCCCGGGAGCCGTCGAGGAAGTCCAGGTTGGCGTACACCGGCTCGCCGTCGCGAGAGAGGCCTATGGGGAGCCTTCTCTCCATGCCGTCGAAGAAGAGGGCCTGGTCCCGCCGCTCCCCCACCGCCCGCCGCACCGCCTGTCCCGGCCGGGGCGGGACGAAGATCTCGGGCTCGACGCGGGTGACCTTGACGTGGGCCGCCTGGGCCACGGTGACGGGAAGGACGCCCTTCTCGACGAGAAAGACGTCCGAGTCGAACGTCGCCCCTTCGTGGCGCGCCCGCACCAGGTCGACCACGCCGTAGAGGCGCACCTCGGTCCCGTCGGGAAGCGGCGTCGCCACCTCGACCACGTCGTCGAGCTGGAGGTACTGGAGCTCCTCGACGCCCACCCAGAACTCGAGAGGCATGGCGTCCAGGGTGCCCAGGACGCGGCCGATGGGGTCGCTCATGCCGCCACCTCCTCGTGGAGCCGGGCCTCGATCGCCCGGCGGACCACCGCGTGGTCGCCGAGCAGGTGCTTGAGGCGCGCCTCGAGCGCCCCGATGGGCAGGAGATTCTGCGGCGCCCGGGGGTCCCGGGAGGCGTCGGACGCGAAGCGGGGAAGCTGGGCGGCCGAGAGGTCGGCGAGGTCCCGGGCCGCCTCGAGCCCGGGCCCGGACGGGGCCTCGAGACGCACGACGCCGGTGAGAGTGGAATCGATGGCCCGACCAGCCCCGATCCTCAGGTACCAGGAGTAGCGGGGCTCGCGGGCGGCCTCGACGAGGAACAGCGGCGTGCGCTCCCCGACCCCGAGGCGGGGGAGCAGTGCCGCCCGGTCCGGGTCGAGGTAGGTCCGCAGGAGCCGCTTGATGAAACCCACCACCGGACCGCGTGCCGCCGCGGTCACGTAGCTGAGGGGCCCGTCGAGGAAGACCACGTCCACCTCGGCGGCGAGCCTCTCGGCCAGACCCGCCT
Source organism: Acidobacteriota bacterium (assembly GCA_022340585.1). Classification (GTDB taxonomy): domain Bacteria; phylum Acidobacteriota; class Vicinamibacteria; order Fen-336; family Fen-336; genus JAJDNS01. Next base: position 3,706 of record JAJDNS010000015.1, on the reverse strand, counting down.
CCCCCGCCCTCATCGATCTCTGCAGCCCCTCGACCGGGGCCGCCGGCGTGTTCTCCGCCTCCGCTACGGGGTCGAAGACGACCCCCGCGCGGCCGTCACCCACCGAGGCCGAGAAGGGGTCGAGGCGGAGGCCGCCGCCGGTGACGGCGACCCGCCCGATCGTCTCGTGGGCCACGCGGGCCACCCCCGCCACCACCGCCGCCCCCACGCCGTAGGACCCGAGGAGGCCGAAGACGGTGCTCCCCCCGCTGTCGACCAGCAATCGGTGCTCGATGCGCCGGACGCCGTCGACGAAGGCCATCCGCCGGGGAGGCGGGGCCGCGGCCGGGCGGACCCCGGCCCAGGTGGCCGTCTCGACGCCGGTGTCGACGCGGGCCGGCTCCTGCCCCTCGTCGCCGATCTGGATCGCGCCCTCGTACTCCGCCGCCCAGGGGTCGAGACGGATGCGGGGCTCGCGGCTCGTCATGATGGGGGGAAGTCTAGCGCGGGGCCCGACCACGACAGGTCCATTCGGGTCGGTGAGGCCGAGCCGGCCTGCTAATATCGAGAATCCATGGTTGGGATGCCGCGAGTGCTACCGGTCGCGACCCTCCTCGCCGCACTGCTGGCCGGCAGCCCGGCGAGGAGCGGGAACGGGCTCGCCGTCGACCCCGCGGACCCCCGCCTCGCGGCGCGACCGGAGCTCAAGGCCAGGATTGCCGCGAGCGCTCACGGGTACTTCCGCTTCGTCAACACCGCCTTCGCCCTCGAGACGTGCGAGGCGTTCGCCGACGTCGTCGACGAGTTCCCCGACGTGAACCTCCACGGCGACGCCCACGTCGAGCAGTACACGGTGACGAACCTGGGGCAGGGTCTCAGCGACTTCGACGACTGCACCGAGGGCAAGCCGATCATCGATCTCGTCCGTTTTGGGACCTCTCTCGTGCTCGCCGCCCGGGAGCGGGGCTGGGGCGACGAGGAGCGGGCGATCCTGTCGAAGTTTCTCAAGGGCTACGAGGACGCCCTCAAGAACCCGAACCGCCTCACCACGAGGCCCGACCTGGGCTGGGAGATCCGCAAGGGCTTCGGCTGGGACCACGCGGCCGCGCTGCGACAGGCCCACGAGATCATCGACGGGGCCCCCCTGCCTCCCGACAGCTTCGCCCAGACCGCCGCCGAGTTCAGCGTCCTCATCCGCTTCCGGCGCGACGATCTCCCCCCCCACTTCTTCGACGTGAAGAAGGTCGGGGCCCTCAGGATGGGAGTGGGCAGCGCCCTCGACGAGAAGTACCTCCTCCTCTTCGAGGGTCCGACGGAGGCCGACGACGACGATCTCATCGTCGAGGCCAAGCAGATCCGCGATCTCTCCGGCAACCCGTGCCTGCGAACGGACGTGGGCGCGTCGAGGATCCTTTCCGGGGAGGAGCTGATCGCCTACGAGCCTTTCCGCTACAGCGCGGTGGTCCCTCGCGGGGACAAGTTCTTCTGGATCCACGACTGGACCGACGACTACCAGGAGGCCTCGATCGCGGACGTGCTCCGCACTCCCGACGATCTGAAGGACATCGCCTACGACGCCGGGCTGCAGCTGGGGCGCGCCCACCCCAAGCGACCCGACCGCAGTCCCGACAAGGACCGGCAGCGCGCCATCCGCCGCGCGGTCAAGAAGTACGAGACGCGCATCCGGGCCACGGTCTTCGCGCTGGCAAAAGAAACGGAGGCGGCCTGGCGGACCTTCAACGAGGCCGCCGGCCGCCTCCCGAACGACTGAAAAGAGCGCGGGCGGGTCCGGTCTACCAGACCCAGATCTTCACGTGGGTGTCGCCCTCGGTCACCTCCACGAGGTCGGTGAACCGCAGGGTGCTGAGCGACCCGGCCATGGCCAGCGAGTCGAGCCGGCCCTGTGAGTCGGGGAGCGCGCTCATGGCCAGCGTGAGGGGCACGTTCACCGAGACGTCCTCGCCCTTCTTCCCGTGCACCCGCACCACGAGCTTGTCGCCTTCCTTCCGGATCACGACCTGCTCGTCGGGCTCTTCCACCCGCACCAGCTCGCCGTCCGGCGCGGCGATGAGGGCCTCGAGAAGATCCCGGGCGATCGGCATGTGCTCGAGGGCCTCGTCCGGGATGCGCATCTCGTCTTCGAGGAAGTTGGGAGCGACGGCGAGACCCGCCTGGGCGAGCACCAGCGGGGCGGGCACCACGATCCGGTGACCGTCGGGACCGCCTTCCTGCACGTCCACGACCACCACCCCGAGGCTGGCCACGGTGGCCAGGAGCGCGAGGGGAACGGCGAGGACTGCTGCCAGCTTCACCATGACTTTCTCCTACTCGGCCGCGACGTTCTGCTCGTCGATCCAGATGCGGACGCTGGTGTCCTTCTCCCGGACGGTCACGATGTTGCCGCGCTGCTTCTGGAGCTCGGCGACTGCGGCCTTGAGATTGATCTCCTCGCCCTCGCCGGACAGGATCGCGTCCACCAGGCTCACCGGGACCTCGACCCGGACCTCCTCGCCGCTCTCGCCGTCCTTGCCAGCGCTGTCGACGAAGACCTGGACGAGGTCGCCCTTGCGCATCACCTTCACGTTCTCGCCTTCGGACTCGACGCTGACCAGCTCGGCGTCCCCGACCGCGGACAGCTCCCGCCACATCTTCCGCGCCGTCTCGATGTGGAGCTTGTGGTCCTCGCCGAGATGAAGGTCGCCGTGGGACTCGATCAGCTCGGGAGCGGCCTCGAGGGCCACCTCGACCACGCTGAGTGGCAGGTTGACCGCCACCTTGCTCTGCTTCTCGGGCTCCTCGACCCGGACGTGGATCCAGGGGGTTTCGGCGGCGGCGAGGGCTGGGAACGCGAGCAGCATGGCCAGGCCGACGCCGGCAAGAATGAGCTTCTTCATGATTATGCCTCCGTGTGGGCCCGGCCTGCGCCCGGCCTCTTCACACGCTTTTACGCACGGGGCTCCCGTCGAGTTCTCCAAAGTTGGCATTCAATTCGCTGAACACTGTCAGTTGTTACAGGATCCGCGCCAGGCGGCCGGAAATCCTTGACTCCTGTCGGGCCCCGAGGTCATTCTTTACCCCCCTGATGCACTCAGGGGTCCTACATCTCACCAGCAAGTAAGGAGACTTAATGACCGTCAAGGACAAGTACGCCGACCTGCTGAAGCTCGGCGAGTCGCTCAACGTCAAGAACCCCGAGGTCTACGAGAAGGAAGGCAAGCTCATCGTCAAGGGCACGACCGAGTACCAGATGGAGAAGGACCTCCTCTGGGACAAGATCAAGACCTACCCCGACTACAAGACCGACCTGATGGCCGACATTCGGGTCGAGAAGACCGATGTCTATGGTTACCACACCGTCCAGCCCGGCGACACCCTCTCCACCATCGCCAAGAACTGCCTGGGCAACGCCAGCCTCTACCCCAAGATCTTCGAGGCCAACAAGGACATCCTGGACAACCCCGACATGATCAAGGTCGGTCAGAAGCTGACCATCCCGAACCGGGGCTGAGGACATGTCCTCCTCCCTCCTCGAAGCACTGGGACCGCTCCTCGAGGGCGGCACGACCCAGCAAGTCTCCCGCCAGCTCGGCATCGACGAGGCCCAGGCCGGCACCGCCATCCAGGCCGCGGTGCCCCTGATCCTCGGCGCCCTGCAGCGTCAGACCTCCAACCCCGGCGGGCTCGACTCGCTCGCCGGGGCCCTCGACCGTGACCACGACGGGAGCGT
>JAJDNS010000183.1 GCA_022340585.1 Acidobacteriota bacterium | reverse complement strand
GCGCGGGCACGAGCAGGGCCAGGGCGACGCCCAACACCAGCAGGGAGGACCGGCTCCGGAGCCGCGGGACGTCACCCGTGAGGGGCCCCGTGACCAGCGGTGAGGGCGCAGGCCCGTCGTAGCCGGGCGGTGGGGGCACGGCGTGCTTCGGCAGGAAGCGCAGGAGGGCCAGGACCCCGAACAGCACGAGCGACGCGCCGAGGAGGCGGGAGCGAGACCCCAGGGGCAGCCACCACCAGCCGAGGGTCCAGAACGCCACCGAGAAGGCCGGCACCGTCGTCCAGGGAGCGCGCACGAGGAGCACCCCGGGAAGCAGGGAGAGAGCGACGAGGGCCAGGAGGCCGGCAGCCTCCGGAGGCAGTCCAGCGAGCACGGTGGCGCATTCTACGTCCCGGGAGACGCCGGCGGGTTTCGAGTTACCATCGGCGCCGTGCCGAGGCCGGACAACGGACTGCGAGCAGTTCTCTACGACTGGGACGGCACCCTCGTCGATTCCGCCGAGAAGAGCTACCGCTGCTACGTGCGTGTCTTCTCGGAGTACGGGATCGACTTCTCCCACGAGCAGTACCAAAGGACCTACACCCCGGACTGGTACCGCACCTACGAGGCCGTGGGCCTTCAACGCGAGCGGTGGGAGGAGGCCGACCGGCTCTGGACGCGCTGCTACGAGGGTGAGCCGAGCACGCTCCTCCCGGGAGCCCGCGAGGCCCTGGAGCGGGCCGCCGCCCGCGGCCTCGCCCAGGGTCTGGTCTCCAGCGGTGAGTCGTCACGGGTCCGGCGGGAGATTCGCGCCCTCGAACTCCAGGACTACTTCGGGAGCGCCGTCGTCTGCGGGGGCGAGACCGAGCGCCGAAAGCCCGATCCCGAGCCCCTGGTGGTAGGCCTGGAGAGACTGGGGGTGGTGGCGGACGAGGCCGCCTACCTCGGCGACAGCCCCGAGGACATGGCGATGGCCCGGGCGGCCGGCGTCTTCGCGGTGGGGATCCCCGGAGGATTCCCCAATCGAGAGGCCCTCACCGCCGCCGCGCCCGATCTCCTGGCCCCCACCCTCGAGGCGGCCATGGAGCACCTCCTCCGTCCATGACGCAGAACGACAACTCATTGGCCGAAAACGACAGCTCATTGGCCTTCGACGACAGCCTGTGGCGCCTGTCGCCGGCGCCAAGCTTCGGGCGATGAGCCGTCGCCGCCCTCGACCGGGTTAGCATCGGCGCATGCCGCTCTCCGCCGTCGGGCTCGTCGCTGTCTTCCTCGCCACTCCGGTCCCTCGGTCGGCGCCCACGCCAGCCGTGGACCCGGCGGTGGCCGAGCGCTTCGCGGTTCTCGCCCTCTCCTGCGTCCACCGGGAGTACCCCAACAAGATCGCCCACGTGATGCAGGACGACGGCGACGCACGACCTCCCCGCCAGCTCACCCCGGCCTTCTTCGGCTGCTACGACTGGCACTCCGCGGTTCACGGACACTGGCTCCTCGCGAGGCTGCTCCGGGCGAACCCGGAGGCCAGCTTCGCGGCGGAGGCCCGCCAGGCCCTCGCCCGGAGCCTCTCCCCGGAGAACGTGGCGGCGGAGATGCGCTACCTGGAGGGCGAAGGCCGGGTCACCTTCGAGCGCCCCTACGGGCTGGCCTGGCTGCTGCAGCTCGCGGCCGAGATCCGGGAGAGCGACACGCCCGAGGCCCGCGCCTGGTCGGGCGCCCTCGAGCCCCTGGAGGGCCTCGCCGCGGAGCGGATCGCCGACTGGCTCCCCAAGCTCACGCGTCCCATCCGGGTGGGCGAGCACTCCCAGACCGCCTTCGCCTTCGGCCTCGTCCTGGACTGGGCGCGCACGGCGGGACGGCGGGACGTGGATCGCCTCGTGGTCGAGCGCAGCCGCGACTACTACCAGGACGACCGGGACTGCCCGCTGGCCTACGAGCCCTCGGGCCAGGACTTCCTCTCTCCGTGCCTGGCCGAGGCCGACCTCATGCGCAGGGTGCTGGGGCGGGAGGAGTACGCGGGCTGGCTCGAGGGCTTCCTCCCTTCGCTCCCCACGGACGGGTCGGCCGACTGGCTGGAGCCCGGGATCGTCCTCGACCCCACCGATCCCAAGCTCGCCCACCTGGATGGCCTGAACCTGAGCCGGGCCTGGATGCTGGAGGGGATCGCCGCCGGGCTGCCCGAGACGGACGCCCGCATCCCCGCCCTCCACGCCGCCGCCGGGGTCCACCGGGAGGCGGGGCTCGGCTCGGTCACGGGTGAGCACTACGAGGGCGGCCACTGGCTCGGCACCTTCGCGGTGTACCTGGTGACGGGGCGCGGGCTGCCAGCACGCTAGGACCGGGTCCCTCTCACGAGCCAAGCAGTACGACGAGCCACGAGGACGGGGTGGCGACGAGCTGTCGTCGGAGGCCGTTAAGTTGTCGTTCGACGCCATGAACGGGAGCACTGTGCCCCAGAGCCGGTCCTTCCTTCTTGGTGGCCTTGTGCCAACCGGTGTAGGCTCCCGCCGAGAGACGGCGAGCCCGGGAGGGTGCCTCAGTGGCGGTTGCCGCCGGAACACGCCTCGGCCCCTACGAGATCCTCGAGCCCCTCGGGGCGGGAGGAATGGGGGAGGTCTACCGCGCCCGGGATCCCCGCCTGGAGCGGGAGGTGGCCCTCAAGGTCCTCCGTCCTGAGGTCGCGTCCGATCCCGACCGCCTCCGTCGCTTCGAGCGTGAGGCCAAGACCGTCGCTGCCCTGAACCACCCCCACATCCTCACCGTCTTCGACGTGGGGAGCCACGATGGCACCCCCTACGTCGTCACCGAGCTCCTGGAAGGAGAGACCCTTCGCCAGGTCCTGAAGACCCGCACGCCCAGCCAGACCCAGACCCTCACGTTCGCCGTCCAGATCGCCCGGGGCCTCGCCGCCGCCCACGACAAGGACATCGTCCACCGCGACCTCAAGCCCGAGAACCTCTTCCTCACCACCGACGGCCGCGTCAAGATCCTCGACTTCGGCCTCGCCAAGCTCACGACCTCCGAGGCCGACTTCCGCTCGGCCGTCACGCTGGGGGCCTCCGAGGAGCACTCCACGAGCCCCGGGGTCGTCCTCGGGACCGTGGCCTACATGTCCCCCGAGCAGGCCCAGGCCCAACCCCTCGACAACCGCTCCGACATCTTCTCGTTCGGGGTGGTGCTCTACGAGATGCTGGCCCGGAAGCATCCGTTCCTTCGGGACACCGCTCCCGCGACCCTCACCGCGATCGTGACCGAGACGCCGGCCGACATCGCCTCCACGGGAAGAGGCATCCCTCCCGCACTCGCCAGCATCGTCCATCGCTGCCTGGTGAAGGAGAAGCAGGACCGCTTCCGCACCACCCACGACCTCGCCCTGGCCCTCGAGGCGGTCCTCCAGGCCCCGAGGGGGGCGGCCTCGCTCCAGGAGGTGGAGGAGCGGAGCCCCTACCCGGGACTGAGCGCGTTCACGGAGAAGGACGCCGCGGTCTTCTTCGGCCGCGAGGGGGAGGTCGAAGGCCTCTGGCGGAAGCTGCGTTCCCGAAACCTTCTGGCGGTCATCGGCCCCTCGGGAGCGGGCAAGTCCTCGTTTGTCCGTGCCGGCATCCTCCCCTCTCGACCGGAGGGCTGGGCGGCGATCCTCTGCACCCCGGGACGCCACCCCTTCCGGCGCCTGGGCCAGGCCCTGGGCCCCGAGCTCACCGGAGATACGGAGGCCCTCGGCGAGCTGGCGGGATTCGAGGACCCCGAGACCGCCCTGAGCCTGCTCACCCGCTGGAGGAGGAGCCACGACGAAGCGCTGGTGGTGGTGGACCAGTTCGAGGAGCTGTTCACCCAGAGCCCCCCCGAGGCCCAGGCCGCCTTCGCCGCGCTCCTCGGTCAGCTCACGAAAGAGGCCGACGTCCACGTCCTGCTGTCGCTGCGCGACGACTTCCTGATGCGGTGTCACCAGCACGAGCCCCTGGCCCGGGTCTTCTCGGAGCTGACGCCGCTGGACACCCTGACCCGCGACGGTCTGCGCCGGGCCATCACCGAGCCGGCGAAGAGGCAGGGCTACGCCTTCGAGGACGAGGCCCTCGTGGACGAGATGGTCGACTCCGTGGAAGGGGCGCGCGGGGCCCTGCCCCTCCTGGCCTTCGCGGTGTCGCAGCTCTGGGAGAGGCGGGACCGGGAGACGAAGCGCCTGACGCGGGCCGCCTACGAGGAGATCGGGGGCGTGGGGGGGGCGCTGGCCCAGCACGCCGAGCACACGCTGGAGCGGATCGGCCTGGAGAGAGAGCCCGTCGTCCGGGAGCTGTTCCGCAACCTGGTGACGGCCCAGTGGACGCGGGCGGCAGCGGACCGGGAGGAGCTCCTGAGCGTCCTGCCGGATCGCGATGCAGGCGGCCAGGTGCTGGACCAGCTCATCGACGCCCGGCTCCTCACGTCCTACGAGGTGGAGCACGAGCCCGAGTCCGCCCCGTCATCCCGAGGAGCTCCGTCCCAGTCGGGCGACGAGGGATCTGCTGCCCCGTCGTCCCCCACCACGCACCGCATCGAGATCGTCCACGAGTCGCTCCTCAAGGCCTGGCCGCGTCTCGTGCGGTGGCAGGCCCAGGACGAGGAGGGAGCGGTCCTCCGGGACCAGCTCAAGCAGGCGGCGCACCTGTGGGACGAAAAGGATCGCTCCGAGGACCTCCTGTGGTCGGGGACGGCCTTCCAGGAGTACCAGCTGTGGCGGGGCCGGTACCCGGGCGCGCTCACCGCCCTCGAGGAGGAGTTCGCCGAGGCGATGACGGACCAGGCCGCCCGCCGGAGACGGCGCCGGCGAGCGGTGGCAGCCGCCGTCGTCGCGGCGTCCCTCGCGGTGGCCGCGGTCACGGGCGTCCTCTGGGATCGAGCCCGAGACGAGGCCCGCCGCGCCGAGGCGGGCAAGCTCCTGGCCCTGGGACGGACGCATCTCGACGACGACCCCACCGCCGCCCTCGCCTACGCCCGCGGCAGCCTGGACCTCTTCGACACCCCCGAGGCCCGGCGCTTCGTCCCCGAGGTCCTGTGGCGCGGGCCGGTGGCCCGGATCCTCTCCCTGGAGCACGCCGCGGAGCAGCTTCAGCTCGAGGACGACGTGACGGGGATCGGGGGGAGCCTCACGATGAGCCCCGACGGTCGCTGGCTCGCGGTGGGAGCCGCCGGCGAGCGCCGGGTGCTGGTCTTCCTCTTCCCCCACGACGGCGGCCCGCCCCGGGCCCTGCCCCTCCCGCCCGACGCGGCGAGCGGCGGGCTGGCGTTCGGTCCCGATTCCGACTTCCTCCTCGCCCCTGGCTCGGGGCAGGACCTCCGGTTCCTCTCCCTGCCGGACTTCCGGGAGATCCGCAGGGTCACACTGTCGGGGCCGGGCTTTGGCGGGGGCTTCGTGCGGGGCGAAACGCTCTTCTTCTTCGACTGGACGGCCGAGAGGTGGATCCTGCACGCACTGAGGCTCCCCGACGGAGAGCCGAGCGTGGTCGCCGAGCTGTCCTCCGACTTCTTCCTCAACGACGCCGACCCCGCGGGGAAGGAGCTCGGGGCCTGCGCCGGCGGGGTGCCCTACCTGACCGTGGGCCTGCTCTCGCTCGAGCCGCCCCACCCCCTGCGGGTCCTCGGGAAGCTCACGGAGCAGTGCTGGGGCCTCG
>JAJDNS010000178.1 GCA_022340585.1 Acidobacteriota bacterium | reverse complement strand
CGGCGCGCCGGCCCGAGCCGACGACGGCCCGCCCCCCTCCATCGCCGAGCACACCGCCGGCATGCTCCGGCTCGAGGGCTTCGTCGACCTCTATTGGGACGATGGGACCGGGCACCTCTTCCTGGCGTTCGACCCGTCCGGCCCCGAGCTGCTCTACCAGGTCTCGCTGGCGTCGGGCCTCGGGAGCAACCCCATCGGCCTCGACCGGGGTCAGCTCGGCGGCACCCACCTTCTCCACGTCGAGCGGGTCGGCCCCCGCGTCCTCCTCGTCGAGCGCAACCACCGCTTCCGGGCGCTGAGCCCCAACCCCGACGAGGTCCGGGCGGTGGAGGAGGCCTTCACGCCCTCCGTGTACTGGGGCTTCGAGGTCGAGGCGGAGACCGACGGGCGAGTCCTGGTGGACGGCACCGGGTTCTTCCTGCGCGATGCGCACGGGGCGGCCCGTCGCATCGAGGAGGCGGGGCAGGGCGAGCTCGAGCTCGACGCCAGCCGCTCCGTGATCCACCTGCCCCGCACGAAGGCCTTCCCGAGGAACACCGAGATCGAGGCCATCCTCACCTTCACCGGCGGGAAGCCGGGCCCGCTGCTGCGCGCCGTGGCCGCCAACCCGGAAGCGGTGACCCTGCGGGAGCACCACTCCTTCGTCGAGCTCCCCGACGACGGGTACCGGCCCCGAGCCGTGGATCACCGGGTCGGGACGATCCCCCTCACCTTCGACGACTTCGCTCGTCCCCTCGATGCCGACATCACGGTGCAGTGGGCCACTCGGCACCGTCTGCAGAAGAAGGACCCGGGGCGGGAGCGGTCCGCGCCCGTGGAGCCCATCGTCTACTACCTGGACCGCGGCGCGCCGGAGCCCATCCGCAGCGCACTCCTGGAGGGGGCCTCGTGGTGGAACGAGGCCTTCGAGGCCGCCGGCTTCATCGACGCCTTCCGCGTGGAGATGCTGCCCGAAGGCGCCGACCCCATGGACCTTCGGTACAACGTCATCCACTGGACCCACCGCTCCACCCGCGGCTGGTCGTACGGCTACTCGGTGGTCGACCCGCGGACCGGGGAGATCCTCAAGGGAAACGTCAACCTGGGCAGCCGGCGCCTCCGTCAGGACGCTCTCATCGGCCGCGGTCTCGTGCCCGCGGACCCTTCATCCCCCTCGGCCTGCGGGCTGTCCGCCGGGCCCTCCTTCGGCTACCTGGCCGCCCCCGCCCAGGCCGACCCGACCGAGCTGGCGCTCGCCCGCGTCCGCCAGCTCTCGGCCCACGAGGTGGGTCACACCCTCGGCTTCCCCCACAACTTCATGGCGAGCACCTACGGCGGAAGGGCGTCGGTCATGGACTACCCCGCACCCCTCGTGCGGATCACCTCGGGCCGGCTCGACCTCTCCGACGCCTACGCCCGGGGAATCGGAGAGTACGACAAGCACGCCGTGAACTGGCTCTACCGGGAGTTCCCGCCCGGGACCGACGAGAAGCACGCCCTCGAGGCCATCGTCGATGAGGGCCTCCGGCGAGGGCTTCGCTTCATGGACCACACCGACAACGCGTTCGTCGGAGCCGGCCACGAGCACGCTTCGGTCTGGGACAACGGCGCCGATCTCGTGGAAGGGCTCGCCCACTCCCTCGAAGTCCGACGCCTCGGACTCGAGGCCTTCGGCCCCGGGTCTCTTCGACCGGGAGAGCTCATGGCCGACCTGGAGCGCTCCCTCGTGCCCCTCTACCTCCACCACCGCTACCAGCTGAACGCGGCGGTCCAGAGCCTGGGGGGCGCGGACTACACCTACGCCGCCCGGGGAGACGGCCAGGTCCCCCTGACCATCGTCCCCGGGGAGAAGCAGCGTCGGGCCCTCGAGCTGGTCCTCCGCACGCTCTCCCCCGTCTTCCTCGCCTTCCCCGACAGGATCCTCTCCCTCCTGGCGCCGGCGCCCCCCGACGCCCCCCCGTCCGAGCTCTTCCCGAAGCGGACCGGGCGTTTCTTCGACCCCCTGTCCGCGGCCACGACCGCCGCCGACATCTCGGTGCGGGCCCTCCTCCACCCCGACCGCCTCACCCGGCTGAACGACTTCGGCAGCCGGGGAGACGTCCCCGACGTCGCCGAGGTCGTGGACCGCCTCCTCGAGGCCACCTGGGACGCTCCTCTTCCGGACGGGGGCCACGAGGCCGAGGTCCTGCGCGTCGTCCAGCGGGTGACCCTCGAGCGCCTCCGGGAGCAGGCCTCCGGACACCCGGTGCCCCAGGTCCGGGCGATCCTGACCGACCGCCTCCTCGACCTCGCGGACCGGCTCGAGGGCTCGCCCCGGGACGACCCCCACCGCCGCCTCGCGGCCGAAGACATCCGGCGCTGGCAGAGCCGCACCGCCCCGGCGGAGCCGCCCCCGCCGATCTCCCCTGCCCCCCCGGGCAGCCCAATCGGCAACGGCGGGGCCCCGCGGTGATACGATCCTCTCCGCGAGGAACACGAGGAGCCACGATGCCGCAGCGCCCCCCCGACGTGAGCCCGGAGATCGTCCAGGGAGACCTGAGCGAGGAGCTGCTCGCCGCCTACCTGAAGGGCCCCGACCTCGCCGTCGACACCGAGACGATGGGGCTGCGAACCGTGCGAGACCGCCTCTGCCTCGTCCAGCTCTGCAACCGGGACATGAGGGCCGCCATCGTCCAGATCCCGGCGGAGAACCTCTCCTCCTCGCGGCCCGCGGCTGGGCGGGCCCCGCGTCTCAAGCGGCTCCTCGAGGACCCCGGTGTGCTCAAGGCCTTTCACTTCGCCCGCTTCGACGTCGCCGCGCTCCGGCACTGGCTGGGCATCGACGTCGCGCCCCTCTACTGCACCCGCACCGCCAGCAAGCTCGCCCGCACCTACACCGACCGCCACGGGCTCAAGGACAACCTCCTCGAGCTGCTCGACGTCGAGGTGGACAAGGCCGCCCAGCAGTCCGACTGGTCGAGCCTGGAGCTCACGCCCAAGCAGATTCGCTACGCCATCTCGGACGTCACCCTGCTCCTGCCCCTCATGGATCGCCTCCAGGCGATGCTGGAGCGGACCGGACGCAGCGACCTGGCCCGGGACTGTGCCCGGGCCATCCCCACCATCGCCCAGCTCGACCTGCTCGGCTTCGAGGACCTCTTCGAGCACTAGAACCGGCCCGAGGGGCGGGGCCCGGCTCAGGACTGGTTGGCTCTCTTGCGACCCCGGCTGGCCGTCGAGCGCTTCCGGCGCCCGGGCGTCTCGTCCACCGGGATCTTCTCCCGCGCCCCCACCGCCGAGAGCAGACCGTCCATCTCCACCGGCTCCAGGGCCTCGAGATCGTGGAGCGCGGCCACCAGCATGCGCGCCAGCTCCTTGCAGTGGGCCAGCACCGGGCCGTTCCCGGCCACCCGTGAGCGCGCCTCCAGCCGCCACTCCGCGCGCTGATCCGGGGTGAGGGGCACGCAGGCCCCCCCCTCCACCCGGTGCGGGGGCTGGCGGTCGTGCTTGAAGCCCGACACGCCGGGGAACGCCGTCTCCAGCAGGTAGTCGATGACCCGCACGATGCGCTGCTGGTCCTGCTCCAACAGCCGGCTGTCGGCGCGAATCGACACCTCGATGCCCCGAGTGGTCACACCGATCGCGATCCCGATGGACGTGCCCTCGACGCGCAGGAGCTCGTTGGCGACCTCGGCGATCACGTCGCGGTGCTCCTCGCGCACGAACCCCACCGGGGCCACGCGCACCGCCCCGGTGACCTCCTGGTTCCGGAAGGCCGCCGCACGGTACAGGTGCCACTCCGGCGGCACCCGGTAGTCGCGCAGCTCGTCGAGGATCACCTGCGTCTCCTCGGTCCGGGTCAGCACCTCGAACATCTTGAAGTCCAGGGGCGTCGCCCCGTGGAGCAGCGCGCTCGTGTCGGTGTAGATGCCCAGCGCGGCCGCTGCCTTCTCCGCCGCGGTCAGCTGCTCGAGCACCTCGAAGGCCGCCGCCACGACGGTCATGAAGGCCGAGGTTGATCCGACCTCGAGGCCCACGAAGGGCAGGAGCACCCGCTTCACCTTCTTCAGCCCGCAGTTCTCCTCCACGTCGGCGGGATCGGCGTGGTGATCGGCCACGAAGAAGTACTCCGACACCGGGTCCACACCGGTCGTGTTCGTCATCCCCAGCGGGGGCGAGGTGTCGACCATGCAGTGCAGGCCGGTGCGCAGGCGTCCTGCGTTCGGGTTGTGGAGGGTCAGGTTGGCCAGCTCCACGAGCTTGTAGTTCTGCGGGTGACCGAGGCTCCCGGTCAGGATCCGGACCTCCTTTGCCCCGAGGCTCTTCAGCACGGCCCTCAGGAGCAACGCGCTGCCGAGGGCATCGGGGTCGCCGACCCACTGGGTGAAGACGTTGGCCCCCCGACCCCGGATGAGGGACGCGTTCTCCTTGAGGCCCACGTAGGCGGCGTGGGCCTGGGTGAGGACCTCCAGGTTCTCCTCGGCGCGACGCTTGCCGAGGATCCCCTGGAACTTCCGGCGCACCACGAAGGGGGTCGCGTACCGAGGCGGCACCAGGATGGGCGAGCTACGCGGTGACATCGAAGCTCCGCGCTCTGTTTCTGGTCATCGGGTGCTTCCCCAGATGCGGCTCTCTCGCAACCCGTCCGGGGGGAAACGGATGAGCGGGCGTGGGCGGTGTCGGCGGTGTCCCGGAGAGCGTCCGGGGTCGGCGCCAGTCACAGCGTCCGATGGTAGTACAGGGTTCCGGCCGTTTCTACGGGTTTCCGACATGACATGACGGCATCGGGGCCATTCTCGAGATTCAGGTCTCCCCGCAAGGTACAATCCCTCGGAGGTTGCGGTTTGCTCCGCACCCCGCGCGCCTGTAGCTCAATTGGATAGAGCGCCGGCCTTCGAAGCCGTAGGTTGGGGGTTCGAGTCCCTCCGGGCGCGCCATCACCTCGCACTGAAGCGACCTCCCGCCGACGGCCGCCAGGCCGCCGGCCATCCCGCTCACCCCCCCGAGATCGAGGGACGTCGTCCGCGAGCCCCGAAGGGGTCAGGCGTGAACACCCCCCGCCTTCCTCCCCGTGCGTGCCATGCATTCAACCACCGCCTCTCGTCCCTCGTCCCCACTCCGAGATCAAGGGACGTCGTCCGCGAGCCCCGAAGGGGTCAGGTCGTGAGCACACCCCGCCTCCTCCCCGCGCTCTGCATTCAACCGCCGCCTCTCGTCCCTCGTCCCCACTCCATTCCCCTCCACAGACCTGACCCCAG
>JAJDNS010000157.1 GCA_022340585.1 Acidobacteriota bacterium | reverse complement strand
CCTGCTTCGGGGGACGGACCGGGCCGACGTGGAGCGCGGGATGGTTCTGGCGAAGCCGGGCTCGATCACGCCGCACACGAAGTTCAAGGGCGAGGTCTACGTTCTGACGAAGGAGGAGGGTGGCCGTCACACGCCTTTCTTCACGGGCTACCGGCCGCAGTTCTACTTCCGCACGACGGACGTGACGGGGGTGGCGACGCTTCCGGAGGGCGTGGAGATGGTGATGCCGGGCGACAACACCCAGATGACGATCGAGCTGATCACGCCCATCGCGATGGAGCAGGGTCTGCGGTTCGCGATCCGCGAGGGTGGCCGTACCGTCGGGGCCGGCACCGTCACCGAGATCGAGGAGTAGTGGCGCATGCCGGTTGCTTTCCGCAGTGGAGGCCCTTCCTCAGCCGAATCGACGAGGATTCACTCCGAGCGATTCGCCTTGATGAAGACTTGACCGTAACGAGGATGCAGAACCAATGATGATCAACGAGAAGATCCGGATCAGGCTCAAGGCGTACGACTACCGGATCCTCGACCAGTCCACGGGCGAGATCGTGGACACCGCGCGTCGGACCGGGGCGCGGGTGGCGGGTCCGATTCCGCTCCCCACGCTCAAGAATCGATGGACGGTGAACCGCTCGCCCCACGTCGACAAGAAGAGCCGCGAGCAGTTCGAGGTGCGAACCCACCGTCGCCTCATGGACATCTTCGAGCCGACCCCCCAGACCGTGGACGCCCTGATGAAGCTCGACCTGCCCGCGGGCGTCGACGTGGAGATCAAGGCGTTCGGCAAGGAGCATGTGAAATAGACGACGAATCGCTCGTCCGAGGACGGCGATTCGGCGTCATGAAGGAATAATCCGCGACAGAGGTTGACACCCCGGGGCAACACCGATCGACGGCGTCCCCACAAGCGGTAACGACCTCGCTACCGATCGCAGAGAGGAATCAAGACCATGGCGGTCCAGGGAATCATTGGAAAGAAGGTCGGCATGACGCAGGTCTACGCCGAGGACGGGCGGGCCCTTCCCGTCACCGTCATCGAGGCGGGCCCGTGCGTCGTGGTGCAGCGAAAGTCCCGGGACAAGGACGGCTACGCCGCCGTGCAGCTCGGTCTCGTCGAGCCGCGCAAGGCGAAGCGCATCACGAAGCCGATGAAGGGCCATTTCGACAAGGCCGGCCTGCCGCCCTGCCGCGTGCTGCGCGAGCTGCCAATGGCCGAGGATGCCGAGGTCGCGGTCGGAGACAAGGTCTCGGTGGAGCTCTTCGCGCCCGGCGACAGCGTCAACGTGGTCGGCACGAGCAAGGGTCGCGGCTTCCAGGGCGTCATGAAGCGGCACAACTTCGGGGGCGGCAAGGCCTCCCACGGCTCGATGTTCCACCGCGCTCCCGGCTCGATCGGTCAGTCGGCGTACCCGTCGCGCGTGCTCAAGGGCATGAAGGCCGCGGGGCACATGGGGAGCGAGCGTGTCACCGTTCGAAACCTCGAGGTGGTCCGGGTCGACACCGACAACAACCTGCTGATCGTGCGCGGCTCGGTTCCGGGCGCGGGTGGCTCGTACGTCGTGATCAGGAAGAAGTAGTCATGGCCGAGAAGAAGGAAAAGGGCGGAGCAGGGACGAAGCGGCCGGAATCGCCGAAGGTCCCGGTGCTGAGCATCCAGAACGAAGCCGTGCGGGAGATCCAGCTGTCTCCGACGGTCTTCGCCGGACGGGTGAACGGGCAGCTCATCTACGAGGCGGTCAAGCAGTATCGGGCGGCAGGACGCCGCGGCACCCACATGACCAAGAACCGGGCCCTGGTCTCCGGCTCCGGTCGGAAGCCCTGGCGACAGAAGGGAACGGGCCGGGCACGGGTCGGCGAGGTCCGCAACCCGCTGTGGCGTCACGGGGGTACCGTCTTCGGGCCCCAGCCGCGCGACTACTCCTACCAGATGCCGAAGAAGGCCCGGGCGGCGGCCCTGCGCTCCGCCCTGGCTCAGCGGCTCCAGGAGGGTGCGCTGAAGGTGGTGGAGGGCTTCCCGATGGGCGCCCCGAAGACCAGGACGCTACGCGGCCTCCTCGACGGACTGGGAGTGGCCGGCAAGGCGGTGATCGTGGATCACGAACCTGCGGACGCCCTGGTTCTCTCCAGCCGCAACCTGCCGGGGGTGAGGGTGGTCGCGGACAGCCACCTCACCGCCTACGACGTCCTGGACTGCGTCCACCTGCTGGTCTCGCAGGAGGCGGTCGAGCAGCTCGAGGAGCGTCTGGCGCCGGGGGACCAGGGGTAGAGCCATGAAGAACATCTACGAGGTCATCCGTCGACCGCTCGTCACCGAGAAGGCCCAGATCCTGAAGGATGGACAGCACACACTGTGCTTCGAGGTCCACCGGGATGCGACCAAGCCCGAGATCAAGAAGGCGGTCGAGACGCTGTTCGGAACCAAGGTCGCGGGCGTGCGTGTCGCCAACATGCACGGGAAGATGAAGCGGCAGGGCCGCTTCGAGGGAAAGCGCCCGGACTGGAAGAAGGCCTGGGTCGTCCTGAAGAAGGACGCGAAGATGATCGAGTTCTTCGACCAGGCCTAGGGACGGGATAGAGAACGATGCCACTCAAGCAGTACAAGCCAACATCTCCCGGGCGCCGGTTCATGTCGTCGCCCGATTTCTCCGACCTGACCCGCAAGAAGCCGGAGCGCAGCCTGACCAAGCCGCTGCGCAGGAGCGGCGGGCGCAACAGCCTGGGCCGCACGAGCATCTGGTTTCGCGGCGGAGGACACAAGCGCCGCTACCGGGTCATCGACTTCAAGCGGGACAAGCAGAACATCCCGGCCCGGGTGGCGGCGGTCGAGTACGACCCGAACCGCTCCGCCCGCATAGCGCTCCTGCACTACGTCGATGGCGAGAAGCGCTACATCCTGGCGCCGGACGGGATCAAGGTGGGGCAGACGGTCGTGGCCGGTGAGAACGCCGACATCCTGCCCGGCAACGCGCTGCCCCTGAGCGTCATTCCCTCCGGCACCATGATCCACAACCTGGAGCTCCGTCGCGGCAAGGGCGGGCAGCTCGTGCGCAGCGCCGGCGCTGCCGCCCAGCTCGTGGCGAAGGAGGGGGACTGGGCGCTGGTCAAGCTCCCCTCCGGTGAGGTGCGCCGCGTTCCGGTCGGGTGCCGGGCGACCGTGGGCCAGGTGGGCAACATCGACCACAAGAACGTCAAGCTCGGCAAGGCCGGGCGCCGGCGGTGGCTGGGCCGTCGACCTCACAACCGGGGCGTGTCGATGAACCCCATCGACCACCCCCACGGCGGTGGCGAGGGTCGCACCAGCGGTGGCCGCCACCCGGTGACGCCCTGGGGCAAGCCCACCAAGGGCGCCAAGACGCGGAACAACAAGCGAACCGACAGCTTCATCGTGAAGCGTCGGGAGAGGCGGAAGTAGAGCCATGGCGCGATCGCTGAAGAAGGGCCCATTCGTGGACGACCACCTGGCCAAGAAGGTGGATGCGATGAACGAGGCCGGCGACCGGAAGGTCATCAAGACCTGGTCCCGACGCTCGACCATCGTCCCCGACATGGTGGGCCACACCATCGCCGTCTACAACGGGAAGAAGTTCGTCCCGGTCTACGTGACCGAGAACATGGTCGGGCACAAGCTCGGCGAGTTCTCGCCGACCCGCATCTTCAAGGGGCACTCCTCCAAGGTCGAGAAGGTGGCCAAGGTCGGGGGCCGATAGGGAGGCGGGCATGCTCGAGGCAACTTCCACGAACCGATACGTCAGGACGTCGGCCCAGAAGGCGGGGCTCGTCCTGGACCTGATCCGCGGCAAGGACGCGGCCGACGCGCTGAGCATCCTCCGCTTCACGAAGAAGTCCGTGGCCCGGGACATCGAGAAGACGCTGCGCTCGGCCATCGCCAACGCGGTGCTGGTGGCGGACCGGAACCAGAAGCGTCGCCTGGACGAGGAGTCCCTGGTGGTGTCGGGCTGCTACGCGAACCAGGGGCCGTCGTTCAAGCGGGTGCGCCCTGCGCCGATGGGCCGGGCCTACCGGGTCATCAAGCGCACGGCGCACATCACCGTCCGGGTGGCGGAGAAGGAGTAGCGAGATGGGTCAGAAGGTCCACCCCACCGGGTTTCGCCTCGGGTTCAACAAGACCTGGCGCAGCCGCTGGTACGCGGACAAGGAGTACGCGGACCTGCTTCACGAGGACCTCAAGCTGAAGACGGACCTCAAGAAGCGCTTCAGCCACGCGGGCGTCAGCCGTGTGGACATCGAGCGGGCTGCGAACAAGCTCAAGATCAGCATCTCCACCTCCCGACCCGGCATCATCATCGGCCGCAAGGGGCAGGAGGTCGACAAGCTCAAGCAGGAGATCCAGAAGAAGACCGGCAAGGAGGTCTTCATCAACATCCAGGAGATCCTGAAGCCGGAGCTCGACGCTCAGCTGGTCTCGGAGTCCGTGGCGCTGCAGCTCGGCAAGCGAATCGCCTTCCGGCGCGCGATGCGGAAGGCGGTCGACGCCGCCCTGCGCTTTGGGGCGCGCGGGATCAAGATACGTGTCGCCGGGCGGCTGAACGGCGCCGAGATCGCCCGCTCCGAGTGGTACCTGCACGGGCAGCTGCCCCTGCACACGCTTCGAGCGGACGTGGAGTACGGATTCGCCGAGGCCGACACCACCTTCGGGCAGATCGGCGTGAAGACCTGGATCTACAAGGGCGAGACCGAGACCGGCCGCTCGGCACGGCCGCTGGCCTGACGGGAGACGAGCCACCATGTTGATGCCCAAGAAGGTCAAGTTCCGCAAGATCCAGCGTGGACGAATGAAGGGAAAGGCCTGGTCCGGCGGCCACGTCGCCTTCGGAGACTACGGTCTGAAGGCCACCGAGTGCGGCTGGATCAGCGCCCGTGAGATCGAGGCCGGCCGCATCGCCATCACCCGCTTCATCAAGCGCAGCGGCCGGATCTGGATCCGGATGTTCCCGGACAAGCCGATCACCAAGAAGCCCCAGGAGACCCGGATGGGCAAGGGCAAGGGCGCCCCCGAGGCGTGGGTGGCGGTGGTCAAGCCGGGTCGGATCCTCTACGAGATGGAAGGTGTGTCGGAGGAAGCGGCTCGCGAGGCCCTTCGCCTGGCCGCCCACAAGCTGTCGGTCAAGACGAGGTTCGTGACCCGTGCGGAGGGGAGCTGATGAAACCCAGCGCGATTCGGGAGATGGGGACCGAGGAGCTCGAGCACAAGCACGCGGAGCTGCAGGAGCAGCTGTTCCGGCTCCGGGTCCAGGCTTCCCTCGGCCAGCTCGACAACTCGCTGAAGCTCAGGGAGACCCGCCGGGACATCGCACGGGTCAAGACCATTCTCAAAGAGAAGCAGGTGTCGCCATGACGGAGAAGAACGAGACGCAGGATCGGCCCCGGAAGCGGCAGGAGCGCGTCGGTGTCGTGGTGAGCGCCAAGACCCCGAAGACGGTGGTGGTCCAGGTGGTTCGGCTCTTTCAGCACACCCTCTACCGCAAGACCATCCGTCGCACCAACGCCTTCATGGCCCACGACGAGCTCGGTGCTCGCAACGGCGACCGGGTCCGCATCGTGGAGTCCCGCCCCTTGTCGCGCCGCAAGCGCTGGCGGGTGGCCGAGATCGTGGAGCGCTCCGCCGAGAGCGTCCTCGAAGCGAAGGGCGCCTGAGGCGGGGGAGACGACGACATGATCCAGATGCAAACACTCCTCCAGGTCGCCGACAACAGCGGCGCCCGGAAGATCTCCTGCATTCTCCCCCTGGGTGGCTCCACCGGTCGCTACGCGCGCCTGGGCGACGTGATCACGGCCAACGTGAAGGAGTGCACGCCGGAGGCGCCCGAGGCCGTCCGGAAGGGGAAGGTGGTGAAGGCGGTCGTGGTGCGCTGTCGCAAGGAGCAGCGTCGTCCGGACGGAAGCTACATCCGCTTCGACGAGAACGCGGCCGTCCTCATCAAGGACGACGGTGAGCCGGTCGGGACCCGCGTCTTCGGACCCGTGGCTCGTGAGCTGCGCGACAAGAAGTTCATGAAGATCGTGTCTCTGGCCCCGGAGGTGCTCTGACCATGGGGAGGCAGACGACGAAGAAGCGGACGAAGATCCGCCTCAGGAAGGACGACCTGGTCGAGGTCATCGCCGGCCGCGACTCCGGCAAGCGGGGCAAGGTCATAGCGGTGATGCGCGACTCCGGTCGCGTGCTGGTGCAGGGGGTCAACTTCATCAAGCGTCACACCCGGCCGAACCCCCAGCGCAACATCAAGGGAGGCATCGTCGAGCGGGAGGCGTCCATCCACGTGTCGAACCTGATGATCGTCTCCCCCGACGACGACAAGCGGACCCGCATCGGGTCGAAGCTCCTGGCCGACGGGCGTCGGGCCAGGATTGGCCGCCGCGGCGGCGAGGTGTTGGACAAGTGAGCGCAACAGCCGTGCCCCGGATCAAGGAGTCCTACTACAAGGAGATCGTTCCGCGCCTGATGAAGGAGCGGAGCTATCCCAGCGTGATGGCGGTCCCCCGCCTGCTGAAGGTCGTGGTGAACATGGGAGTTGGCGAAGCCACGCAGAACGTCAAGCTCCTCGACTCCGCCGTGACCGAGCTCGGACAGATCACCGGCCAGAAGCCGACGATCCGCCGGGCCAAGAAGTCGGTGGCGTCCTTTCGCCTGCGCGAAGGGATGCCGATCGCGGCGGCGGTGACGTTGCGCGGAGACCGGATGTACGAGTTCGTGGACCGGCTCTGCAACGTGGCCCTGCCCCGCGTTCGCGACTTTCGTGGATTGCCCACCAACTCGTTCGATGGCCGCGGAAACTACACCCTCGGCCTGAAGGACCAGATCCTGTTCCCCGAGGTCGACTACGCCAAGGTCGACAACCTGCGGGGAATGAACGTGACATTCGTGACCACCGCCCGGACGGATGAGGAATCGAAGGATCTCCTCGCGTCTCTCGGGATGCCGTTCCGGACCCAGTGAGGAGGTAAGGCGAGTGGCCAAGCTGTCTCTCATCGCCAAGGCCCAGCGCAAGCCGAAGTTCTCGGCGCGCGCCTACAACCGTTGCCGCCTGTGCGGCCGGCCCCGCGCCTACATGCGCAAGTTTCAGATGTGCCGGATCTGCTTCCGGAAGCTCGCCCTCGCTGGCGAGATCCCGGGCGTGATCAAGGCGAGCTGGTAGGACCCGGGAGAGGTAAGTCCCATGAACATGACGGATCCCATCGCGGACATGCTCACCCGCATCCGAAACGGAGTGCGAGTGAAGCTGCCGAAGGTCGACATTCCCAACTCGCGGCTGAAGACCGAGATCGCACGAATCCTGAAGGACGAGGGATACATCGCGAACTTCAAGGTCGTCGAGAATCAGCACCAGGGCGCGATCAGGGTATTCCTGAAGTACGGGCAGGGTGACGAGCGGGTGATCACCGACCTCCAGCGGGTGAGCCGCCCGGGCTGTCGGATCTACTGCGGCAAGGGCGAGATTCCCCGGGTATACGGGGGCCTCGGCATCAACATCCTGTCCACCTCGCGCGGCGTGATGACCGGCCGTGAAGCGGCACGCAGCGGCGTGGGCGGCGAGATCCTCTGTAACGTCTGGTAAGGAGCGAGAGATGTCTCGGGTCGGACTCAAGCCGATCGTCCTCCCCTCGGGGGTCAAGGTGAACATCTCGGACGCCGAGCTCGAGGTGCAGGGACCCAAGGGGAAGCTCAGCACCCCGGTGCCGCCGGGAATCAGCTTCGCGCTGGAGGACGGAGAGCTCCGGTGCAAGCGGTCGAGCGACGCCCGCCAGCAGCGGGCGTTCCACGGCCTCGCACGGGCCCTGGCCGGCAACGCGGTCAAGGGAGTGTCCGAGGGCTTCACCAAGGACCTCGACATCGTGGGAGTGGGCTACCGGGCCCAGGTCGAGGGCAGGAAGGTCGTGTTCTCCCTGGGCTTCTCCCACCCGGTGGAGTACCCGATCCCGGAAGGGATCGACATCAAGATCGAGAAGCAGACGCGGGTGATGGTGTCCGGCATCGACCGACAGCAGGTCGGGCAGGTGGCGGCCGAGATCCGCAAGCTGCGGCGGCCGGACCCCTACAAACAGAAGGGCATCCGGTACGTCGGGGAAATTTTGAAGAAGAAGGCGGGCAAGGCCGGGGCGACCGGCGCCGCCTGATCGCCGTCGAGGTTCGGAAATGAAGGTGAAGACGAGGTCGGCAGTCCGGCACCGGATCCAGCAACGGATCCGCAAGAAGATCCGCGGCACGCAGGAGCGGCCGCGCCTCGCAGTCTTCCGCAGCCAGAGCCACATCTACGCTCAGCTCGTCGACGACGATCTGGGGCAGACACTCTGTGCGGCGTCCTCGCTGGACAAGGACGTGCAGGCGAAGGCGAAGCGGGGGAGCACGGTCGCCGCCGCCACCGAGGTCGGCGGCCTGATCGCCGGACGCGCCCGGGAAAAGGGGATCGCAGACGTGGTCTTCGACCGCGGCGGCTTCCAGTACCACGGTCGGGTCAAGGCCCTGGCCGAGGCTGCGCGTGAGGGCGGACTGAAGTTCTAAGGACCCGATGATGAAAGCACGATTCGAGAAGATCGACGTGGCCAGCCTGGACCTGAAGGACCAGGTGGTCTCCATCAACCGCGTGACCAAGGTCGTCAAGGGCGGCAAGAACCTCTCCTTCACCGCGCTGGTGGTGGTGGGCGATGGCGCCGGCCACGTGGGCTACGGAATGGGCAAGGCCCGCGAGGTCTCCTCCGCCATCAAGAAGGGGGTGGAGGTGGCCAAGAAGAACGTGGTCCGGGTTCCCATCACCGAAAAGGGGGCCACCATTCCCCACGCGATCACGGGCCGGTTCGGATCCGGTGTCGTCATGCTGAAGCCCGCCTCGGAGGGTACCGGCGTCATCGCCGGAGGGGCCGTGCGGGCGGTCATCACCGCCGCCGGCATCGGGAACATCCTGACCAAGAGCCTGGGCTCCACCACCGCGCACAACGTAGTCAAGGCCACGATGGACGGGCTCCTCCGGCTGAAGGCGCCCGCGAAGGTGGCGCGCCTGCGTGGTCGCTCGGTGGAGGAGATCATGGGTACGTCGACTCCAGAGGCGGAGGCCGCCCCCGCGGCCGCTGCTGCCGGCGCGGCCGAGGCCTAGGAGGCGGGGATGGCAAAGGCGAAGAAGGCGACCGGGTCCGGGGGAACGGTCAAGATCAAGATGATCGGCAGCGTCATCGGATGTCCGAAAGAGCAGCGGGCCACGGTCCGGGGCCTGGGTCTGAGGCGCCTGCAGCAGGTGGTGGAGCGCGAGGACACCCCCATGGTGCGGGGCATGATCCGCAAGGTTCCCCACCTGGTTGCGGTGGTCGAGTAGAGAGACACGAGCGGAGAGAAGCAGTGAGCCTTCACAATCTGAAGCCGGCCCGGGGCAGCGTTCGAAAGCGCAAGCGCGTGGGCCGCGGTCCCGGCAGCGGCACCGGCAAGACCGCGGGACGCGGCGAGAAGGGCCAGAAGAGCCGCAGCGGTTACTCGCGCAAGGTCGGCTTCGAGGGCGGGCAGATGCCGCTCCATCGCCGGGTGCCGAAGCGCGGCTTCACCAATGCTCTGTTCCGCAAGCGGTTTGCCGCGGTGAACATCGGTCGCCTGGAGGTCTTCGAGGACGGCACGATCGTCACGCCCGAGGTCCTGGTCAAGCGGGGCATCGTGAAGAAGGTCGGCGACGGCGTCAAGATTCTCGCCAAGGGCGATCTCACCAAGGCCCTCACCGTGCACGCGCACAAGTTCAGCGAGAAGGCAAAGGAGCGGATCGCGGGCCTCGGCGGCAAGGTCGAGGTCCTGGAGAGATAAGTCCATGCTGGACGTCGTCCGCAACATCTGGAACGTACCCGATCTCAGGAAGAGGGTGCTCTTCACCCTCGCGATGCTGGCGATCTATCGCCTGGGCAATCACGTGCCGACCCCCGGCATCAACGCCCAGTCGCTGGTGGACTTCTTCGAGCAGAACCGGGGCAACTGGTTCGGACTCGTGGACATGTTCTCGGGCGGGAACCTGGCCAAGGTCACGATCTTCGCGCTCGGGATCATGCCGTACATCTCGGCATCGATCATCCTGCAGCTGCTGACGGTAGTCTGGCCCTATCTCGAGAAGCTGAGCAAGGAGGGAGAGCTCGGACGGAGGAAGATCACGCAGTACACGCGCTACGGCACGGTGCTGCTCTCCGTCATCCAGTCCTCCGCCATCGCGGTCTATCTCGAGCGGACGACCCTCGCCAACCAGTTCCACATCGTCGACAACCCGGGGATCGCCTTCAAGCTGATGACGATCCTGACTCTCACCACCGGAACCGCTTTCATCATGTGGCTCGGCGAGCAGATCACCGAGCGTGGCATCGGCAACGGGATGAGCTTGATCATCTTCGCCGGCATCATCGTCGGATTCCCGCGGGGGATGATCGACACGTTCGGCATGATCCAGCGTGGAGAGCTCAGCCTGTTCACGGCGTTGATCCTCTTCACGGGGATGGTGCTCGTCGTCGCGGCGATCGTCTTCGTCGAACGGGGGCAGCGGCGGATTCCCGTCCAGTACGCCAAGCGTGTGGTCGGACGGCGCGTATACGGGGGTCAGACGACGCATCTTCCCCTGCGGGTCAACACCTCGGGTGTCATCCCCGTCATCTTCGCGTCCTCGCTCATCGCCTTCCCGCAGACGGTGGCATCCTTCTTCCAGGGAAGTGGAGAGTGGATGCAGTCGGTGGCCGAGCAGCTGCGGTGGGGGATGCCGCTCTACAACCTGCTCTACGTCTCGTTCATCATCTTCTTCTGCTACTTCTACACCGCCATCGTCTTCAACCCGGACGACGTCGCCGAGAACATGCGGAAGTACGGGGGCTTCATCCCCGGCATTCGCCCCGGGAAGCGCACCGCTGAGTACCTCGACCACATTCTGGGCCGGATCACCTTCGGGGGCGCGATCTACCTCGCCCTGGTGGCGGTCCTCCCGGAATTCCTGATCAGCGGCTTCAAGGTGGCGCCCATCCCCGTGATCGGGCCGCCGCTGGACATGTTCCTGAACAACAACAACCTGGGCTGGATCACCGAGGGACTCAACCTCAGGTTCTACTTCGGGGGCACGTCGCTCCTGATCATCGTGGGCGTTGCCATGGACACCGTGTCGCAGGTCGAGGCCCAGCTCGTCATGCGCCACTACGACGGCTTCACCGGGAAGGGAGGCAGGAGGGTTCGTGGACGGCGGTAGTCCCAGGGTGGGCGACGCCCGCCCCGTTCGCGTGATCTTCGTGGGCTCGCCGGGAGCCGGAAAGGGAACGCAGGCGGCGCGGCTGGCGGAATTCCTGGGAGTCCCGCGGATCTCGACCGGAGACATGTTGCGTGAAGCCATCGCGAGGGGAACGCCGCTGGGAAAGGAGGCGGAGCCCCTCATGGGGCGGGGCGACCTCGTGCCCGACGATCTCCTGATCGCGCTCGTCCGCGAGCGGACAGCACGAGAGGACTGCGCCCGGGGTTTCGTCCTGGACGGCTTCCCGCGCACCGTCCGCCAGGCCGAGGGCCTCGCGGAGATGAGCGAAGGCGAGGTCTCGGACTGGACGGTGTTCAGCGTCCAGGTGCCGCGAGAAGAGCTCCTGCGGCGGCTTTCCGGGCGACGGTGGTGCCCGCGTTGTCAGGCGACGTACCACGTCACCAGTGACCCGCCGAAGCGGGAGGGTATCTGCGACGTCGACGGGGCGACTCTCGTCCAGCGGGAGGACGACCGGGAGGAGGTCGTGGCCCGGCGCCTCCACGAGTACGAGGAGCGAACCGCACCCCTCATCGGGTACTACCGTGAGCTCGCAGACGTGGTCGAGATCGACGGCAACCGCCCGATGGAGGCGGTCTTCGCGGACCTGAAGAAGCATGTGGGGGTCGCGACGTGAGCATCCAGAAGTCCTGGAGCGAGCTTCAGACGATGGCCCGCGCCGCCCGGATCGTCATGAGTACCCTCGACGCTCTCGAGGCGGCGGCGGTACCGGGAGCGACGACCGGTGACCTCGACCGGATCGCCCGCGAGT
The DNA here is from genome assembly GCA_022340585.1 of Acidobacteriota bacterium. Lineage (GTDB taxonomy): Bacteria > Acidobacteriota > Vicinamibacteria > Fen-336 > Fen-336 > JAJDNS01. The sequence goes on along the minus strand of JAJDNS010000157.1, from coordinate 12,935 downwards.
CGATCGAAAAGGCTGGCGCCCGTCCCGCGTTCCTCAACTACCGGGGCTTCCCGGCCACCCTGTGCGCGTCGGTGAACGAGGAGGTGGTCCACGGGATCCCCGGCCCTCGGGAGCTGCGCGAAGGGGACATCGTAGGGCTCGACCTCGGCTGCGTCCTCGACGGCTTCTTCGGTGACTCCGCCCGAACCGTGGCGGTGGGGAAGATCAGCGCGGAGGCCGAGGAGCTGCTGAGGACCACGCGGGAAGCGCTGCAGGCCGGTGTCGAGATGTGCCGACCGGGCAGGCGCGTGGGCGACATCGGCCACGCGGTGCAGGCCCATGCCGAGGCCCGCGGGTACTCGGTGGTCAGGGAGTTCGTCGGCCACGGGATCGGAACCAACCTGCACGAGGAGCCCCAGGTGCCCAACTACGGCCCCCCGGGGCGCCGGGAACGGCTGGTGCCGGGCATGTGCCTGGCGATCGAGCCCATGGTCAACGCCGGCGGCCCCGAGGTCGAGGTGCTGGCCGACGGCTGGACGGCGGTGACGAGGGACCGACGGCTGTCCGCGCACTTCGAGTTCGCGGTGGCGGTGACGGAGCACGGTCCCTGGATCTTGTCCGAGCCGTATCCATACGCGGCCCTGGGGGCGGAGGCGGCGAATGCCTGACGCATCGCCGCGCGAGGTGCTGGAGGTGGAGGGAACGGTGCGAGAGCTCCTTCCCAACGCGCTGTATCGCGTCGAGCTCGTCACAGAAGCTCGACCTTCGGTGACCGCCCACCTGGCCGGGGCCACCGGCGCCACGCGCCTGCGGCCCGGAGACGGAGTGGTCCTGGAGATTACCCCCTTCGACGCGGGGCGGGGCCGGATAGTGAGGCGCCGGTGACGTCGAGAGGAACAGGAAAGTGAAAGTAAGGTCGTCAGTCAAGAAGATCTGCGTCAAGTGCAAGGTGATCCGGCGCCACGGAGTGGTGCGGGTCATCTGCCCGAACCAGAAGCACAAGCAGAGGCAGGGGTAGAAGATGGCTCGCATCGCAGGTGTCGATCTCCCTCGACAGAAGCAGGTCGAGGTCGCCCTCACCTACATCTACGGCATCGGACGCACTCGGAGCGGCCGGATCCTGGGAAAGGCGGGCATCGAGCCCACCGTCCGGGTGAAGGACCTCTCCGAGGAGGAGGTGAGCCGGATTGCCAAGACCATCGACGCCGAGGGCGGCGTGGAGGGTGATCTCCGCAAGGAGACCGCCATGAACGTCAAGCGCCTGATGGAGATCGGCTCTTACCGCGGCATGCGGCACCGCAGGAACCTGCCGGTGCGGGGTCAGCGGACCCACACCAACGCGCGAACCCGCAAGGGACCGCGCCGGGCCATGATCCGCTCCAAGAGGTCCTGAGATGGCTACGAAAGTCGTCGGGAAGAAGAGCAAGAAGGAGAAGAGAAACGTGGTGCACGGGATTGCGCACGTTCACGCCTCCTTCAACAACACGCTGATCACCATCACCGACCTCGAGGGGAACGTGGTCACGTGGGCGAGCGCGGGAAGCCTGGGCTTCAAGGGGTCGCGCAAGGGCACCCCGTTCGCTGCCCAGCAGGCGGCGAGCAACGCGGCAGTGGCCGCCCGCGACCACGGGCTGCGGTCGATCGACATCCGGGTGAAGGGTCCGGGCAGCGGCCGAGAGTCCGCCATCCGCGCCCTCCAGGCCGCCGGGGTCGAGATCAGGTCCATCAGGGACGTGACCCCCATCCCCCACAACGGATGCCGCCCGCCGAAGCGGCGCCGCGTCTAAGGAGTCCAAGCTGTGGCCAGATACAAGGGTTCGGTCTGCCGCCTCTGCCGCCGGGAGGGAATGAAGCTGTTCCTCAAGGGCGACCGGTGCTTCACCGAGAAGTGCGCGATCGAGAAGCGCAACTACGCGCCGGGTATGCACGGCAAGGGTGGCCGCATCAAGAAGCAGGTCCAGGGATACGGCCTTCAGCTGCGCGAGAAGCAGAAGGTGAAGCGCCTGTACGGGATGCTGGAGCGCCAGTTCGCCCTGACCTTCAAGCGGGCCTCCCAGGAGAAGGGTGTCGTCGGTGAGGTTCTGCTCCAGAAGCTCGAGCGCCGGCTCAGCAACGTCGTCTACCGACTCGGCTTTGGCAACTCGCAGGCCCAGGCGCGACAGCTGGTGCGCCACGGTCACGTGCGGGTGAACGACCGCAAGATCGACATCCCGTCGTACCAGGTTCGGGTCGGCGACGTGCTCACCCTCACCCCCAAGGCAGCCAAGAACGACTTCGTCCAGGGTTCGGTGGAAGCAGTCAAGGGTCGTGGCGTTCCGAAGTGGCTGGAGCTGGACCCGGACAACTTCACCGGCAAGGTGCTGGCGCTGCCCGCTCGCGACGACATCAGCTTCCCGATCCAGGAGCCGCTGATCGTCGAGCTGTACTCGAAATAAGGAGCTCGGCCCGTCGGGCGCCCAGGAGCGCCCCGAGGGCCGTGGGAGGACTGTAGAAGATGTTGTGGAAAGGGTTCCAGAAGCCGAAGCGCCTCGAGGTCGATCGCGACTCTCTGACCGACCAGTATGGTCGGTTCTACGCGCAGCCGTTCGAGAGGGGCTTCGCCACTACCGTTGGCAACGCCCTCCGCCGGGTCCTCCTCTCGAGCATCGAAGGGGCCGCGGTGACCGCCGTCCGGGTCGAGGGCGTGCTGCACGAGTTCTCGCCGATCCCCGGGGCAATGGAGGACACCACCGACCTCATCCTGAACCTCAAGCGGGTGCCGCTGAGGATGCACGTCGAGCACCCGAAGACCCTGATGCTCAGGACATCGGAGCCCGGGGAGGTGAAGGGCCAGCACGTCACCCCGGACCCGGACGTCGAGATCCTCGACCCGGATGCACACATCGCCACCCTCGGCTCGGGCTCCACGCTGTCGGTGGAGATGCGAGTGAAGCAGGGTCGGGGGTATGTCTCCGCCGACAAGAACTTCGACGAGGATCTCTCCATCGGCTGGATCCCCCTCGACTCCGTCCACTCTCCGGTGAAGAAGGTCAACTACTCGGTGGAGCAGGCCCGCGTGGGCCAGGCCACCGACTACGAGAAGCTGACCATCGAGGTGTGGACGAACGGAGCGGTCTCGCCCCGTGACGCCGTCGGTCTGGCCGCCAAGCTCATGAAGGACCATCTGCAGATCTTCATCAACATCGAGGAGGAGGTCGAGGAGGGTGAGATCCCTGGCGGTCCCGATGTCTCCACTCCCGAGGAGAAGAGTGTCCTCTGGGAGAAGCTGGGCAAGAGCGTGGACGAGATGGAGCTGAGCGTCCGCTCCTACAACTGCCTGAAGAACGCGAACATCCGGACCATCGGTGAGCTGGTGCAGAAGACCGAGGCTGAGATGCTCAAGACGAAGAACTTCGGCCGCAAGTCGCTCAACGAGATCAAGGAGATCCTCGCCGGGATGGACCTGGCTCTCGGGATGAAGCTCGACGACTGGCCGCAGCTGCAGAAATGAGACTCCTCAGGAATCGAAAATGAGACATCGCGTCGCCCATCGGAAGCTGGGGCGCACCACGCCCCACCGGATCGCGCTGCTGCGCAATCTCGCCACCGCCCTGTTCGAGCGGGAGCGGATCCGTACGACTCTCCCCAAGGCGAAAGAGCTCCGCCCCTTCGCGGAGCGGCTCATCACCCTGGCTCGGCGTGAGGATGATCGCCTTCACGCTCGTCGTCTGGCTGCTCGTGACATCCACGACCGGAAGGTCGTGAGGAAGCTGTTCGACACCATTGGCCCGCGCTTCGCGACGCGGCCCGGGGGCTACACGCGGATCATGCGCCTCGGTCCGCGTCCGGGAGATGGCGCGGAGATGGCCATCCTGGAGCTTGTCGGCTACGAGTTCAAGGCCGACGGCAAGGGCCACGACGACAAGGGCAAGAAGGCCGCCGAGAAGAAGGAACCGCCCAAGGCCAAGGAGAAGAAGCCGGCGAAGAGCACCGAGAAGAAGGCCGAGAAGGCCGCAAAGAAGGAGCCGGCCACGAAGAAGAGGCCGGCCGCGAAGAAGAAGGCGAAGAAGACGGACTAGCGCGGCTCTCTCCCCGTCGCCGCCAGACGGCTGCTCCTGTGGGCCGAGGGGTCGGCGACCTCCGACCCGCGTCCTCGACCTCCGACTTTTGGCGAACCGCCCGAGGCGAGATCAGGGCTTGGGCTGCGGACGGACCACCGCGCTCGCCAGATCGTCCTCGTACGTGAACACCGCAACCAGGTAGGCTCGGTCGGCCCGGGTGCGGCGGAAGACCCACGACTCGACCGCCTGTCTCGCCGCCGGCTGGAAGATCTCGGGTCCTTCTGCACGCTGCACGGCGGTGACACCCCCCGCGCTTACGGAGAAGTCCACGGTCACCACCCCGCTCTCACCCGCCATGCGGGCGAAGGGCGGGGCCACCGGGCGGCGCCCCTGGGTGAGATCCGGAACGCCGGGCTCCAGCTCCACACCTCGTATTGCCGAGATCCCGTTCTCCGGTGGCAGGGGGGGAGGCGCGGCGGTGAGCACCTCGATGGGAGGAGTGGCGGTCGGACTCACGCCACCGGGGGCCGGCGTTGGCCGTGACGCGAGCTGTGGGGCGGCCGGGCCAGCGGGCACCGGCGGCGCCTCGGCGGCGGCGATCGCGGCCACCTGCTCCGGCTCCGGTGCGTCGACGGGCGCCTCGCCACTCCCAGGAGCGGCCTCGGAGTCAGATGCGGCCTCGGGCTCAGTTGCGGCCTCGGAGTCAGATGCGGCCTCGGGCTCAGTTGCGGCCTCGGGCTCAGTTGCGGCCTCGGGCTCAGTCGCGGCCTCGGACTCAGTCGCGGCCTCGGACTCAGATGCGGCCTCGGGCTCAGATGCGGCCTCGAGCATAGGTGCGGCACCGGGCTCAGGAGCGGCCTCGGGCGCAGGTGCACTCTCGGGCTGCGATTCCGGCATCCCGGCCGACGACGGAGGGGTGGCCAGAGTGGCGATGTCGTCCCCCGCGGGCGCGTCGAACAGCGTCGTCTCGCGCAGGCCGCTCAAGCGGAGCGTGATCTCGCCTTTCTCCGGACCGCCAGGGAGGAACTCCGCCTCCACCCGAAACGACACCGACACGTCGTCGGGCAGAGAGCGGAAACGCCAGGTCCGCAGCGCCTGGAGCAGTGACGTGGACCACGGCTCCTCGCCTTCGACGATCCGGGCCATGCCGATACGCCCGTCCGGCTCCAGCGTCACGTTCGCCACCGCCCGACCGCGTCCCGGGGCGCCGTCGGGCCAGGGCGGCGTGACTCCCTGGCGGAGCTCGGGGATGCCGTCTTGCCGTGCCATCTCGGGCAGCTTCAGGGCGAAGGTGATGGGTACCGTGAGGCGCACGCTCACCGCCTCTCCGTTCACCTCGACCGGGTAGTAGGTCCACTGCTGGACCGCGGCCAGGGCGGCCTCGTCGAGCCCGGGGATGCTGCGAATGATCTTGGTTTCCGCCACCCGTCCCTCGCGGTCGATCACCAGGTCCAGGATCACGATACCCCGGATTCCCTGGGCCAGGGCTTCCGGGGGGTAGACGGGCTGGACGTGCTTCTTCTTCTTCGGAACGGGCACGCCCTCCGACCCCGCGGCCAGCGGCTGGTCCTGAGCAGAGGTGTAGGCCGGCCCGGCCAGAGCCAGGGCCAGGAGGGCGACAGCGGCATGGGGAAGCCTCATGAAGAAAGTCTAGCGCACTTCTCCCCCGCCCCGTGCGCCAGGGTCACTCCTCGGTCGCGCCCTCCCCAGCCTCGGCCCTGGCGGCGGCGATGACCTTGTCCTGAAGGTGGCTCGGGACCTCGTCGTAGTGATCCATCTCCATGTGGTAGGACCCCCGACCGCCCGTCATGGACGTGAGCTCGGCGTCGTAGGAGAGCATCTCCGCGAGCGGCACCTCGGCCTTGATGACCTGCAGGCTGCCCTTGGGCTCCATGCCCTGGGGCCGGCCCCGGCGGCTCGAGAGATCGCCCATCACTGCGCCCGCGTACTCGTCCGGCACCGCGATCTCCACGCTCATGATCGGCTCCAGGAGCGTGGGGCGGCACTTGGCCACCGCGTCCTTGAAGGCCAGGGATCCCGCGATCTTGAAAGCCATCTCGGAGCTGTCCACGTCGTGGAACTGGCCGTCGTAGAGCTCGACCTCGAAGTCCACCATCGGGTAGCCCGCCACGAAGCCCTTCATCCGGGCCTCCTGGATGCCCTTCTCCACCGCGGGGATGAAGGTCTTCGGGATGGAGCCGCCAAAGATCTTGTCCACGAACTGGAAGTCCTCGCTCCGGCCCAGGGGCTTCATGCGGATCCGGCAGTCTGCGAACTGGCCGTGGCCGCCGGTCTGCTTCTTGTGCCGTCCGTGGCCCTCCGCCGATCCCTTGATCGTCTCCCGATAGGGGATCTTCGGCTTCTTGAGGTTGACCTCGACCTTGTAGCGCTTGCGCAGTCGGCCGACCACGACCTCGATGTGGAGCTGGCCCATGCCCGAGAGCAGTACCTCGTGGGTCTGGGGATCGCGCGTGACCTGCAGCACCGGATCTTCCTCCCGGAGGCGCTGGAACGCGGTGGAGATCTTGTCCTCGTCCCCCCGGGTCTTGGGCTCGATGGCAAAGGTTGTCGCCGGCTCCGGAAGGACCACCGGCGGGTAGACGATCGGGTCGGCCTTGTCGGCCAGGGTGTCCCCGGTCTGGGTGTCCTTGAGCTTGGCCACCGCCACGATGTCGCCGGACTGCGCCTCCGCCACCTGGGTCTGACTCTTCCCCTGCAGCAGCAGGAGCGAGCCAACCCGCTCGGCGGAGTCGCGGGTGGTGTTGTGGACGCCAGAGTCCGACTTCATGGTCCCGGAGTAGACGCGGAAGACGGAGATCCGACCGGCGTGCGGGTCGATGATGGTCTTGAAGACGAAGGCGGACAGGGGAGCATCCGGGGCCGCCTCGCGGGAGACCTCCTCGTCCGATTCAGGGCGGGTCCCGGTGGCGGCAGGGCGATCTGCCGGCGACGGCAGCAGGTCCACGATGGCGTCGAGGACCGCGTGCACGCCGGCGTTGAGGCCGGCCGAGACCGGCACCACCGGAAAAACCCTTCCGGCCAGGACCGCCTCGCGCAGGCCCCTGGTGAGGTCCTCCTGGGGCAGGGTCCCCTTCTCGAAGAACTCCTCCATGAGCGCCTCGTTGCTCTCCGCCACCATCTCGACGAGCTTCTCCCGCGCCGCGCTCGCCGCACCCTGCTGCGCCTCCGGGATGTCGGTCGTCTCGTACTTCCCGCTCGTGTCCTCTCCCCAGATCAGTGCCTTCTCCGAGACCAGGTCCACCACGCCGCGGAAGTCCTTCTCCTCGCCCACGGGAATCGCGATGGCCACCGCGGCGCGACCGAACGAGCTCTCGATGGACCGCAGGGCCCGGTCGAACGAGGCGTTCTCCCGGTCCATCCGGTTCACCACGATCAACCGCGCGAGGCCGTAGCCCTCGGCGTAGCCCCACACCTTCTCGGTCTGGACCTCGACCCCGGCCACCGCGTCCACGACGATCAGCGCGGAATCCACGACCCGGAGGGCGGCCCGGGCTTCGGCGGTGAAATTGGCGTAGCCGGGTGCATCGAGGACGTTGATCTTCGTCTTCTTCCACTCGGCGAAGGCGAGGGATGTCTGGAGGCTGATCTTGCGCTCGATCTCGTCCGGGTCGAAGTCGGTGACGGTGGTCCCGTCCTCCACGCGACCGAGCCGGTTCGCCGCTCCTGCATCGAAGAGAAGCGCCGAGGCCAGCGAGGTCTTGCCGCAGCCCCCGTGTCCCACGAGGGCCACGTTGCGGATGTTCGGGGCGTCGTACACCTTCATCTTCCGTCTCCTCCCGTTGTGGTGTTCTGGGGCGGGGCTCGCCCGGGCCGGCCAGGGTCGTCGCCGGCAACGGGGAATCATACACCTCCCCCTGCCGGGAGCCGAAACCGCCCTCGACCCCGGAAAACCGGGTCCCGCGAGCGGTAACATGGGGGCGTGAGTCTGCTCGGAACGGGCCTCCTGGTGGCCTTTGATTCAGGCTCGGTGAGTGTCGCGGTCCTCCCCCGGGCGGGCCGCCGTCGAGTCCAGGGTTTCGTGCGCTCCGCGCTCGAGCCCGGGGCGCTGGTGCCCTCCCCGGCGGGACCCAACATCATCCGTCGCGACGAGGTGAAGGAGGTACTCGCCGGGGCTCTCGGAAAGTTGGCCCCGGGAGGGGGCAAGGCTACCCTGTTTCTTCCCGACGGCATCGCCCGTCTCGTGATGGTCGCGCCACCGTCGGGAGCCGACCCCCGTGACTACCTGAGGTTCCGGCTCGCTTCGTCCCTTCCCTGGCCCGCCGCCGACGCGATCGTCGAGCTCCTGCCCGCGGGGCGGGGACGCGTGGTCGGGGCGGCGGTGCGGCGCGGAACGGTGGTGCAGTACGAGCAGCTGGCGGCCTCGGCCGGACTCACCGTGGAACGCGTCCACCTGGGCCCCCTCGCGGCACTGGGGAGCCTGCTGGGTCGTGGGGGGCGTTCGGGGGTGCACGCCATCCTCGGTGACGGCGCCATGTGCCTGGCGGTGATCCGAGGCGGAAACCTCGTCGCGTTCCGCAGTCGTCGGCGTGATCCGTCCGAGGGCGAGGCCGAGCGGCTGCTGGCCGAGGCCTCCCGCGCCGCCCGTCTGGCCGGAGACGGAGACGGTCCCGTACAGCTGGTCCTATCGGGCTCCGGTGCCGGCCGTCTCCGGGAAGACCTGGGGCCGGCATCGACCGCTTCCGGGGGACTGGAAGGGCCACGGGAGTGGCCCGAGGCCGTCGAGGCGGCCTGGCTGGCCGGGGCGCTCTCGTGAGGGAGCAGCCCGACTTCTCGACGACGCCGCGCCCACGCCGGCCGCCGGCCCGCGAGCTCCTGGCGGTCGCCCTCGGATTCGTGGTCCTGCTCCTGGCCGTTGGGAGCGCGTCGGCGACGCGCCGGGAAGCCGGAGCCGCCCGTAACCGGCTGGCCGCAGTGCGTCGTGAGATCGACTCGCTGGAGGCCCGGCTCCGGGCCGCGGAGGCAAGGACGACCCAGGGGGGCGAGCTGCTCAGCTGGGCGACAGCTGCCGGCGAGGCTCCGCCGGAGCGGATCGTGGCCGCCGTCGCCCGTGCTCTTCCCGCAGATGCGCGGGTCGAGCACCTGGTCATCAGCTACGGAGACGCCATCTCCCTCGAGATGCTGCTGGTCGCACGTGACGCCGCGGCCTGGGACCGCGCTCTCGCTCGGCTCGTGGAAGCCGGGCCCTTCGAGGAGGTTACCCCCGGACCCGAGCGCAGGGAAGGGGAGATCCGGACCTCGGTGAGCGCACGCTGGGCGGAGGAGAGGTGATGACGCGACGAGCGCTCGCTCTCGTCCTGCTCGTGATCGCAGCGGTCATCTTCGTCTCCCTCGTCGTGCCGGCACGGAGGGACCGGGGAGCCGCCGAGAAGGAGTATGCCCTCGCGCGCGCGGAGCGTCACCGTCTGAGGGTGCGGCTGGCCGATCTGGATCGACGAACGTCCGAGGAGCAGGGGGCAACCGCTGCCGACGGGGCGGCGGCGGTCCGGGCACTGCGGCGCGCTGCCCTTCAGGCTACGAAGGGCCTCGAGGTGTCCGGGGTCTCGGTGTCGTCGACCGCCAGCGAGCAGGGGGCGATCGCGGCGCGCGGCCAGCTCGTTGCCGAGGGAGGTTTCGTGGACGCGCTGCGCCTGACCCGAAGACTCGCCGCTCCCTCCTCGGGGCTGCTTCTCCAGCGCGTGAGTCTTGGCGTGGCTGGGCGAGCGGTGCGGGTGGAGGCGAACACGTTCATTCTGCGGGAGGTCCAGTGATCGCCCGGATCTCTCTCGCCGTGGCCGTGCTTCTCGTCGCCGCCGGTCCGGCGGCAAGAGCCACCGAGAAGCCCACCCCGGCGGGGACCTCGGAGTCACGGCGACCCCCGGGCGAGGCCCCAGCCCCACCCGACATCGATCTCCGGCGATTGCGCAACATCTTCCGGTACGGAGACGAGCCGCATGTCAACTCCGGCTCCGCGCCGGTAGCGGCCCGTCCTTCGGCCATCGGCACCGCCGAGACACTGATACCAGAGTCACGGACGCGTCTCGTGGGCCTGGTCGAGAGAGGGGAGCGGCGGGCGGCGGCTCTCTCCATCGACGGCGAGGTGGTTGTCCTCGGGGCCGGGGAATCGGTGGCCGGATTCACGGTTCTCGTCGTCGGTGACGAAGAGGTCATCCTTCGCGGTCCCGATGGTGGCGAGGAGACCCTGCCGCTGCCGTAGCGGCCCGCACCTGCGTCCCGGTGACCGTGGACCGTCCGCGCCCGGCGCCGCTGTGTTGACCACCCCGGAGAGCCGGTGCTAGAGTCCGCCGGCGGCTCGGCCGCACCCGGTGGCTCCGATGGCCCTCAGAGAGAGGTTCGGTAGGCAGGTCCTTCTCGAGAAGCTGAGCGAAGGAACCCTGGGGACCGTCTACCGCGCCGCTCGTCTCGGCCCGTCCGGCCTCGACCGGATCGTGACGCTGCTCCGATACTCCGAGGCGGTCTCCTCCCATTCCGAGGCGGCGGCGCGACTCATGGCCCAGGCCCGGGCCGGTGCACGCCTGCGGATCCCGGGTCTCGTTCGGGCGGTCAACATCGGCCGTGTCGAGCACTCCTACTACGTCGCCTACGAGCTCGTCGAGGGGCGGACCCTCCGGGCAGTGATCGATCGGTCCCGGAAGGAACGCTTCCCCCTCGCGGCGGAGAACGCGCTCATGGTGGCCAGCCGAGCGGCGGCGGTGCTGCAGAGTCTCCACGCCCGGCAGGACGCCGCGGGTGTCTCCCTCTTCCACGGTCTCCTCAGGCCCTCTCACGTCGTCGTCTCGTGGGAGGGGGAGGTCCGGGTGGCCGGGTTGGGAATCTGGCCCGCCCTCCGTGACACCGGCCTGCTCGGACCGGACGAGCGACGCTGGCTCGCGCCGGAGCAGTCGACGGGGAGCGTCGGTGACCCCCGTTCCGATGTCTTTGCCCTCGCCCTGGTTCTCCTCGAGTCTCTGACCGGGTGGTCGCCTGATGGCTCGGACCCACTCGGGGCCCTTCCCACGGTCCGGCTCATGAGCGTCACGCGAGAAGAGGAGCCTCTGACTGCACCCCTCGAAGGGATCTTGCGTCGCGCGCTGGCGCCGGAACCGGCGTCGCGCTACCCGACGATGGGGGAGATGCGAAGGGCCATTGACGCGCTGCTCTTCTCCGGCGACTTGACCCCGACCACCTTCAACCTCGCGTTCTTCATGCACACCCTGTTCCGGGACGACCTGGAGGTCGAGGCGAAGGTCCTCGACGAAGAACGCCGGGCCGACTACGGCACCCTTGCGCCCCCGCAGCATCCCGAGCCCGAACCCGAACCCGAGCCCGAACCCGAACCCGAACCCGAACCCGAACCCGAACCCGAACCCGAACCCGAACCCGAACCCGAACCCGAACCGAACGCCAGGGACCGCCTGCCGCCCTCGGATCCTTCGAGCTCGGGTGGCCGTGCACGGCCCCCCGGGACACGGCGCCCGGGGTCGCTGCCGCCGACCGGGTCGGGCCGGATGTTCGTCGCCGCCTCGAAGCCAGCGGGCCGCCATCGGAGCCTGGCGGTGCTGGCGGGCCTTGCGCTCACCGTCGCGGTGGCGGGAGGGGGGGCCTACCTCTCCCTCTCCAGATCTCGAGCCGCCACCGGCGCATCCCGAACGGGTTCCGTCAGTCCGGCGGCGGCGGCACTGGCCCGCGTGCGTGAGCTCGAGGCCCGGGTGGCCGAGCTGGAAGGGGAGAACGCTGCTCTCGAGGCGGCGCTGGCCGGAGCCGGCCGGGCGCCTGTGTCTGGAGCGTCGCCGGCGTCCCCCGAGCGGCTGGCGGAAGTGGACGATCCCGACGTCGTTCAGCCAACGCTCTTGCGCGAGGGTCCGCCGCTCCAGTACCCGCCTGAGGCGGCGAGTCGCGGGCGCCGCGCCCGTGTCATCGTGGAGGCGCTCGTGGGAGAGGACGGCACGGTCCTGGAGACGCGGGCCGTCGAGAGCTCGATTCCCGGCCTGGGCTTCGAGGCGGCCGCGGAGCGAAGGGTCGAGGCCGGCCTCTACCGCCCGGCCACGAAGAGGGGGGTACCGGTCCGGGTTCGCATCCGAGTGCCGGTGGAGTTCGTTCCCTAGTGCCCTGGCCCGGGACTACGGTGTCGCACCGAGAGCGTCGAGGTGCCCGCCTGGCGAGGCGCGAGGAGGACGCATATCGGGAGTATGCAACCGACGAGCAACGCCGCCAGGCGGGATGCATCGGTGCTCGAATGCCAGCGCAGTTCCGGATCCGGGCACCAGTGGCGCCGCCAAACGAAAAGAGAGGCGGCCTGAGCCGCCTCTCTCTCCGTCGGGGGCACGAAACGGCGCCCCCGGTGCATGGTGTGGTGTCTAGAAGCCGCCCATGCCGCCCATGCCGCCACCGGGAGGCATCGCCGGCGCGTCCGACTTCTCCTCCGGGACCTCGGAGACGAGGGCCTCGGTGGTGAGGAGGAGCGAGGCGATCGACGACGCGTTCTGCAGCGCCGTGCGGACGACCTTGGTCGGGTCGATGACGCCGGCGTCGACCAGGTTCTCGTACTTCTCCGTCCCGGCGTTGAAGCCCTCTTCGCCCTTCATCTCGCGCACCTTGGCCACGACGACCGCGCCTTCGTGGCCGGCGTTCTGGGCGATCTGGCGAAGCGGCTCCTCGAGCGCGCGACGGATGATGGCCACACCGACGGCCTCGTCACCCTTGGCCTTGATCTTGTCGACCGCCTCTTCGGCGCGAAGAAGCGCGACCCCGCCGCCGGGAACGATGCCCTCCTCGACCGCAGCCTTGGTCGCGTGCATCGCGTCCTCGACCCGGGCCTTCTTCTCCTTCATCTCGGTCTCGGTGGCCGCCCCGACCTTGATGACGGCGACTCCGCCCACCAGCTTGGCCAGCCGCTCCTGCAGCTTCTCGCGGTCGTAG
>JAJDNS010000154.1 GCA_022340585.1 Acidobacteriota bacterium | reverse complement strand
ACTCAACGGACGAGGGACTCGGGATGTCAGCCCAGCCGCTGACGCGCGAGGGACCAGAGGGCCTCGGCCTCCCCGACCCGCAGCCAGCGGGTCAGGAGGGCGTACACCGCCACGCCGAGGACGACGGGCAGGAGCCCGGTGGCCAGGTTCGCCGGGAGGTCCCCGGCTCCCAGCGCGTGCTCGAGGGCGGCGGCCGTCCACCACACCACGCCCCCCATGACGACGGCGGACGCGGCCATGGGAACCGTGCTGCGGACGAGCCCGCGTCCCAGGAGTCCCCCCACCCGCCGCTCGAACAGGGTCGCGAGGAGGGCGGCGTTCAGGAGGGCGGCCAGCGCCGTACCGAGGGCCACCGCCCGGAAGCCCAGGCGGGGGTACAGGAGCCCCACGGTCACCAGGTTGGTGGCCACCGCCAGGCCACTGGCCATGAGGGGCCCCCGGGGCTGATCGAGGGCGTAGAAGGCCGGGGCCAGCACCTTGACCGCGGTGTAGCCGACCAGGCCGAAGGCGTAGAGGAGAAGCGCGCTGGCGGTGGCCTCGGTGTCGGCGGGGCCGAAGCGCCCTCGCTCGTAGAGGAGGCGCACCACCGGGACCCGCAGGACCATGATGCCGACGGTCGCCGGGAGGGTGAGGTAGGCCAGCATGGAGAGCGACTGGCCCAGGGTGGTCCGGAGGCCGTCCAGGTCGCCCTCGGCCGCCCGGCGGGCGAGGCCCGACATGGCGATGGTCCCGATGGCCACGCCGAAGAGCCCGGTGGGCAGGTAGAGGAGGCGGAACGCGTAGTCCAGCCACGACACCGCCCCGGGGTCGTGGGAGGCGAAGATGCTGTTGACGAAGACGTTGACCTGGACCGCGGACAGCCCCACCGTGGCCGGGGCCATGAGGCGGGCGATCCGACGCAGGCCGGGGTCGTGGGGGGCCCACTCGGGCTGGAACCGCCAGCCCAGGCGCCGCAGGACCGGGAGCTGGACGAGGAGCTGGGCCAGCCCTCCCAGCAGCGTGCCCAGCGACCACCCCAGGACCACGTGCCCCAGGGGCAGCCCCAGGGCCCAGAGCCCCGTTCCCCAGAGCACCGCCATCACGTTGAACATGGCCGGGGACAGGGCGGGCATGGCGAACCGCTCCTCGGCATTCAGCATCCCCATGGCCACCGCGGCGAAGGAGACGAGGGGAAGGAAGGGCATCATGATGCGGGTGAGCAGAACGGTCAGCTCCGCCTTGCCCGGGACGTCGTCGTAGCCGGGAGCCAGCGCCCCCACGAGAGGGCCGGCGAACACCACCCCCAGGACCACGAGGCCGCCCAGGAGCAGGGCGAGCACGGTCAGGACCCGGTTGGCGAGGCGGAAGGCGCCCTCTCGTCCCTCCTCCCCCAGGGCCCGGGCGTAGGTGGGCACCAGGGCCGCCGACAGCGCCCCCTCGGCAAACAGGTCGCGGAGCAGGTTGGGGATGCGGAAGGCGACGCGGAACGCGTCGGAGTGGAACCCGGCACCGATGAGCGCGGCGAAGACGACCTCGCGGACGAGGCCCAGGAGCCGGGAGACGAGGGTCAGGCCCGAGACCAGCCCGACCGCCCGGGCGATCCGGTTCCGCTCCGACCTCGTGTTGACCTCGCTATCCAACGCCGCTAAACTGCTTCTTTGTCTGCGTTAACAGGAGGACGAGAGTGGCACGTCACAAGTCGGCCATCAAGCGGAACAAGCAGAGCATCGCGACCCGGGCCCGCAACCGCACCAACATGTCCCAGCTGAAGACCCAGGTGAAGAAGCTCCGCTCCGCGATCGAGGCCGGTGACGGCGAGACCGCTTCGAAGCTCCTGCCGGGCACGGTGGCGGGAATCGACAAGGCCGCCAGGAAGGGCGCCATTCACGACAACGCCGCCCACCGCACCAAGAGCCGTCTCGCCCGGAAGGTCAACGCCCTCGCCGAGGCGAAGGCCTAGCTTCCCCCGCACGCCTCCACCACCGCCGCCGCCAGGGCCGTCTCGGCGTCGGTCCCCCGCTTGATCTGTCGGTCCGCCCGACCCAGGGCCAGGAATGCCCGGCGGAGGTCGGCGTCCGTCCACTGGCGGGAGGCGTCGACGAGCGATCGGGCCTTGAACTGCATGTTCCCGGGGAGGAGGCGCCGGCCGATCTCGTCGCTCCGCATCCCCGCCTCGCGGAGGGCGACCGCCCCCCGCACCTGCCGGAGCGAGCGGTGCAGCGTGGCGAGGATCCTCAGCCCCTCTTCCCCGTCTCCCATCAGCTCGTCGACGAGCTCGAGGGTGGCGCGCGTCCGGCGCCCGGCGATGGCGTCGCCAAGGAGGTAGAGGGGCCGGCCCAGGCCGCGGCCCAGGACCGCGGCCACGTCCTCGGCCGAGAGGCGGCCCTGTCCGGCGCCGAAGGCCTCCAGCTTGTCCACCTCGCCCATGAGCCGCCGGAGGTCCTGCCCCACGCGGTCGAGAAGCTCCTCGAGAGCCTCCGGGGCGAGGCGCAGCCCCCGGCGGCGGAGCTCCCCCTCCACGTGGGCCCGGAGCGCCCGGCCCTTCTTGGGCTGGGCGGAGTGGACCTCGGCCTTCGGCAGGAGCTTCTTCCAGACGGACCGGCGCCGGTCGGGCTTGGGCGCCATGAGAACCAGGGTGGCGTCGGGGGCCGGGTCCTCGGCGTAGGCGCCGATGCGCTCCTCGTCCCCCTTCAGCTGGTCGGCGCGGCGGACGACGACGGCGCGCCGGGGGGCAAAGAGCGACCCGGTCTGGGCCGAGGCCACCACCTCCTCCCACTTCGTCTCGTCTCCGTAGACGACCTGGACCGACTCCTCCCGATCGCTGCCGACCGCCCGCTCCAGGATCTTCTCGAGGGCCTCCTCGGCGAGGTAGGTGTCGGGCCCGACGATGGCGTGGATCGGGCCGGGGCCGGCGCCTCGGGCCATGGGGCGGTCTAGAACGCCTCGAGCATCGCGGCCACCAGGCCGCGGGCGAAGGACTCCGCCAGCCGCTCCATGGACTGCTGCTCGCGGTCGAAGAAGTTCTGGGAGGCGGCGTCGTCCAGGTCGTACTCGTCGCGGTGGGAGTACCGCTCGTTGGACCAGATGGGCTCCCTCTGGCCCACCTTCCGGTACGTCACGTCCGCGGACAGGGTGATCGCGTAGCGGGTGGCGGAGGTGACGTCTCCGCTGCTGGTGAAGTTGATGGGCACGACGTCGAAGGAGAGGATCTCGCCATCCACGATGGCGTCGACGCCGGTCCTCTCCTTGACCACGGTGAAGCGGCCACGCTTGAGGAGCTCGCTCACCACCGCCTCGGTCACCAGGGCGTCGAGGTCGTACTTCCCGGTGTCGTCCTTGAACAGGGGGACGCCAATGCGCTTGATGGAGGGGTCGGTGGTGATCCCCCGTCCCTCGAGGGAGTACCCGCACCCCGCGAGGAGGACGGCGAGCACCACGACGAGGGCGGCGGCCCGGCTCACCTCACCACCACGCTCACCAGTCGTCCGGGGACGACCACGACCTTGACCACCTGCTTTCCCTTCACCTGCTCGGCCACCGCCTCCTGGGCCTTCGCGCCCACCGTCTCCTCGTCGGCCTCCGGCTCTACCGAGATTCTCGCACGGACCTTGCCGTTCACCTGCACCGCGAGCTCGATCTCGTCCTCCCGGGCGGCGTCGGCGTCGAAGGCGGGCCAGGGCGCGCGGACGAGGGACTCGTCGTGGCCGAGGCGGCTCCACATCTCCTCGCAGACGTGGGGGGTGAAGGGGCTCAACAGGAGGATCACGGTCTCCAGGGCCTCGTGGAGGACGGGGCTCTCCCCGACCTCGGCCTCGAGGTGGTAGATCTCGTTCACCAGCTCCATGAGGGCCGCCACCGCGGTGTTGAGCTGGATGCGCTCGTCGATGTCCCGGGTGACCTTGTCGATGGTCTGGTGCACCTTGCGCCGGAGGTCCCGGGCCGCCGCCGGGAGCTCGGGCGGGATCTCCCCTGGCCGCTGGCCGGCGAAGACCTCGGCGTAGCGGTCGACGAGGCGCCAGACCCGGAGGATGAAGCGGTGGGGGCCCTCGATCCCGCTCTCGCTCCACTCCATGGGGAGCTCGGGAGGACCGGCGAAGAGGATGTAGAGGCGCAGGGTGTCGGCCCCGTACCGCTGGACGACGTCGTCGGGGGCGATGGTGTTGCCCTTGGACTTGGACATCACCTCGCCGTCCTTGTGGACCATGCCCTGGGGGAAGAGGCGGGTCACCGGCTCGTCGGCGTCGACGAGGCCGAGGTCCCGCATGACCTTGGTCCAGAAGCGGGAGTAGACGAGGTGGAGGATGGCGTGCTCGATCCCCCCCACGTACAGGTCGATGGGGAACCAGTACCGGACGGCGCCGGTGTCGACCGGGCCGTCGTCCTTCCGGGGCGAGAGGTAGCGGTAGAAGTACCAGGACGAATCCACGAAGGTGTCCATGGTGTCGGTCTCGCGCCGGGCCTTCCCCCCGCACCGGGGGCAGGTGGCGTCGACGAAGGACGGGACCTTGTCCAGGGGGTTGCCCCCCTCGCCGGTGAACGGGGCGTCCGGGGGCAGCACGATGGGGAGCTGGTCGTCGGGGACCGGCACCGTGCCGTCCTTCTCGCAGTACACGACCGGGATGGGCGTCCCCCAGTAGCGCTGGCGGCTGATGAGCCAGTCCTTGAGGCGGTACGTGATGGTGGCCTTGCCGAAGCCCTTCTCCTCGGCCCAGGCGGCCATCTTCGGGATGGCCTCCTCCGAGGGCAGCCCGTCGAACGGCCCGCTGTGGACGACCGTTCCCGTCCCGGAGTAGGCCTCTTCGAGGGTGGCCCCGTCGAGCTCGGGGCCCTCGGGCTGGATCACCACCCGCACGTTGATGGCGTACTTCCGGGCGAACTCGAGGTCGCGCTGGTCGTGGGCGGGCACCGACATGATCGCCCCCGTCCCGTAGCCCATGAGGACGAAGTTGCCGACCCAGACAGGGATGCGCTCGCCCGAGTAGGGGTTCGTGGCGTAGCGGCCGGTGAAGACGCCCTCCTTCTCGACCTTGCCCTCGAGGCGGGCCCGGCGGTCCTGGGCTCGGAGGCGGCCGATCCGCTCCTTCTTCTCGGCCGCGTCTTTGGTCCCGGCCAGGAGGCCGTCCACCATGGGGTGCTCGGGGGCCAGGACCATGAACGTGGCCCCGTAGATGGTGTCCACGCGGGTGGTGAAGACGCGGATCGGCTCGTCCTCGCCCTCCACCGGGAAGTCGACCTCGGCCCCGGCTGACTTCCCCACCCAGTTCTTCTGCTGGACGAGGACCCGCTCGGGCCAGTGCTCGAGCTGGGCCATGTCGTCGAGGAGCTGGTCCTGGTACGCGGTGATCCGGAGGAACCACTGCTCCATGTCCCGCTGCTCGACGTCGCTCTTGCAGCGCCAGCAGATGCCCCCTTCGGCCTGCTCGTTGGCGAGGACGGTCTGGCACGAGGGGCACCAGTTCACCGGGGAGTTGGCCCGGTAGGCGATCCCCTTCTCGAGCATCCGCAGGAAGAACCACTGGTTCCAGCGGTAGTACTCGGCGTCGCAGGTGGCGATCTCCCGGCTCCAGGGGTAGCTGAACCCGAGCCGCTGGAGCTGCCGCTTCATGCTCGCGATGTTCTGGCGGGTCCACTTCTCGGGGTGGATCCCCCGTTGGATCGCGGCGTTCTCGGCGGGGAGCCCGAGGGCGTCCCAGCCGATGGGGTGCATCACGTTGAAGCCCCGCATGGTCTTGGACCGGGAGATCACGTCGGTGATGCAGTAGTTGCGAACGTGGCCCACGTGGATGTTGCCCGACGGGTAGGGCAGCATCTCCAGGCAGTAGTACTTGGGCCGGGAGGGGTCCTGGTCGACCTCGAAGGCCCCGGTCTCCGCCCAGCGCTTCTGCCAGCGCGTCTCGATTTCCTGGAAGTCGTAGTCAGCCATGAAGAAACCCGGTGTCTCCTGAAACGAGGGAGTTTAGCACGGGCCTCGGGGCCGGGGCGGATCGGGATGATCGGCCCGACGGTCCGCGAGTCCACGAAGGTCCCGAGCCGCGCTAGGATGACGGCCCATGGCCTTCGTCGTTCTCGCCGCGAGCATCCTCTTCATCGTCCTCGCCATCGTCGTGCTGAAGCTGCACCCGTTCCTGGCCCTGATCCTGGCGGCCATGCTCGTGGGTCTGCTCTCCCCGGTCTCGCTGGGCGACGGCGCCCCCCAGGCGGTCCTCGCCCTGGAGCTCACCGCCGCGGGCTTCGGCCAGACCGCGGCAGGCATCGGGATCGTGATCGTCCTCGCCGCGATCATCGGGCAGTGCCTCATGGAGAGCGGCGCCGCCGACCGGATCGTCTCGGCCCTGCTGAGCTGGTTCGGCGAGCGACGGGCCGACGCCTCGCTCATGGGCAGCGGCTACATCCTCTCCGTCCCCGTCTTCTTCGACACCGTCTTCTTCCTCCTCGTACCCATCGCTCGCACGCTGTGGGCCCGCACCGGCAAGCACTACGTGGTCTACGTCATGGCCATCTCCGGGGGCGCCGTCATCACCCACTCGGTCGTGCCCCCCACGCCCGGACCGCTGGTCATGACCGAGGCGCTCGGCCTCGATCTCGGGATCGCCATCTTCGGCGGGCTGCTCCTCGGGCTGCTGCCGGCGGCGGCGGCCCTCGTGCTCTCCCACGCGGTCGACGCGCGTCTCCCGGTCGAGCCCGCCGCCATCGCGAGAGAAGACGAGCCCGAGGCGCCCGCCCGGCTGCCGGGCCTCGCCCCTTCCCTGCTTCCCGTCCTCCTGCCGGTGGTGCTCATCACCGGGCACAGCATCGTCGAGCTCCTGGCCAGGAGAAGCCCCGAGACCTGGGGTGGGCTCCTTCCCTGGACCGCGTTCTTCGGCAACAAGAACCTCGCCCTCCTGCTCGCGGCGCTCGTCGCGGCCTGGGTGCTGAAGCGTGTGCGACACCTCGGCCTCGCCGACCTGAGCCGGAGGCTCGAGCCCGCCGTCACGAGCGCCGGCGTCATCATCCTCATCACCTGCGCCGGGGGAGCGTTCGGCAGCATGCTGGCCCGCATCGGGATCGACGAAGGCCTGCGGGGCCTGACCGGTGCGGGCTCCGGCCTGGGGATCCTCTTCGTCGCCTTCGCCACCTCCGCCGTCATGAAGACGGCCCAGGGTTCGGGCACGGTGGCGATGATCACCACCTCGGGACTCCTGGCGGCGATCCTGCCCGAGGTCGGAGCCCTTCCCTTTCACCTCCTCTACGTCTACGCGGCGATCGGCTTCGGCTCCCTCGTCATCTCGTGGATGAACGACAGCGGGTTCTGGGTGGTGTGCAAGATGAGCGGCTTCACCGAGAAGGAGACGCTCGGGACCTGGACCCTCATGCTCGTCGTCATCGGCGTGGTCGGGTTCCTGGAGGTGCTCGCCCTCAGCCAGCTCCTCCCGCTCGTGTAGCGAAGGGTCAGGGATGGGGTCAGGTCCTCCATCGTTGCGTCGCGGCGCCGTTTCCGGGTGCGATGCAACGATCGGGACCTGACCCCTTCGGCGTCATTGACCGAGAGATGGCCAGAAGGGACTCTGGGTCTCCCGGTAGGCCGCGATGAGACTGTCCGTGCGCGGGTCGGGGGCCGAGGTCACCTCGGGCGTGGGGTGATCGAGGAGCCGGGCCACCACCGCCACCGAGCCCTGGGCGATGCCGTCCAGGCTGTAGCCGCCCTCGAAGACGGCCACCACCGGGCTCTCGCCGGCGACCGAGACGCAGACGTCGGCCAGGGCGGCGTAGCCCGTGCCGGTGACGGCCATGCCCCCGAGGGGGTCGTTCTCGTGGGCGTCGAAACCCGCGGAGACGAGAACGAGCTGCGGGTCGAAGGCTTTCCCGATGGGAGCGGCGATCTCCCGCCAGGCCCGGGCGTAGTCGGCGTCGCCGAGGCCGGCGGGCATGGGGAGGTTCACGGTGAAGCCGCGACCCTTCCCCTCCCCCACCTCGTCCAGGCCCCCGGTCCCCGGGTAGAAGGGAAACCGGTGAGAGGAGACGAAGAGGACCCGCGGGTCGCTCCAGAAGGCGTCCTGGGTGCCGTTGCCGTGGTGGACGTCGAAGTCCAGGATGGCCACCCGCTCCAGACCCCGGGCCAGGGCCCGGGCCGCCCCCACCGCCACGTTGTTGAAGAGGCAGAAGCCCATGGCGCGGTCGGGAGTGGCGTGGTGGCCAGGAGGACGGACGATGCAGTATGCCCGGTCGAGGGTCCCGTCGACGACGGCGTCCACGGCCCCGGCCACCGCGCCGGCCGCCCGGAGCGCCGCCGCGTAGGAGCGGGGTCCGGCCGAGGTGTCGGCGTCGAAGAAGCCGCCCTGGCCTTCGGTGGCGGCCACCCGGTCCACGTGGGCCGGGGCGTGAACGGCCTCCAGCTCGTCCCGCGTGGCCGGCCGGGGCTCACGCCACTCGACCTCACCCTCGAGGCCGGCCTCCTTCAGGCCCCGCCGGACCGCGTCGACGCGCTCGGGCCTCTCGGGGTGCCCCGCCCCCGCGTCGTGCTCGCGGAAGACCGGATCGTCGAAGACACCCACGCGCATCGGCTCTCACCTCCCCATCACTGTGTCAGGGCCCCCGCCGCGCGCGGCCCTCGAGCCAGCGGCGGTCTTCCTCGAGGGCTTGAAGGGCCCGCTCCGTCTCCGTGCGGTCCAGGAAGCTCGTCTTCTCGAAGCGGTCGTCGAGGATCTCCAACGAGAGAATGCCCGCCTGCAGGCCGGGCCGGATCCACTCCCGGTCCCGTGGTTCCATCCTCGCGTACTTCGCGACGGCGGCGTCGTTCGGTTCGAGGAACCAGCAGACCAGATCGGCCTGGAGGTCGATGCGGATCAGGCGCGATTCCCAGCCATCGGGCAGGGTGGCCACCTGGGGGGAGATCGGATCGAGGTAGTAGCCGTGCTCGGCCTCGAAGGGACTGCCCTGGCCGAGCTCAGCGGTCAGGTCGAAGATCCGTGCCGGGTCGCGCCTGGTGAAGGCGTCGACGTCCAGCGACGCGGCCATGCGCGGCGGGACGCTCCCCGTGTGGCCCAGGACGGCCAGGCTTCCCAGCACGACGTAGTCCGTGTGGCCGCACAGGTCTCGCGCGCGTGCGAACAGACGCCGGAGATCCTCGCGGTTCATGGCCGTGTGCCCGGCAGGGCGAACGACCAGGGAGTGTTCTGGAACAGGGCATCGGTCCAGTCGGAGGGCTCGATCAGGGCCCGGGCCACCCGCTCCACGGGGCCCGCCAGAAGGGCTCGCCACCGGGAGATGTAGTGCTGGCTGCAGAGGCGGTCGCGCCCCCAGCGGTCGACCACGCCCTGGGCCCTGGCGATGAGCTGCCTCGCCTCGGGCCGTGGCGCGGCGAGGAGGCGAGCGGCCAGCACCGCGTGATCCCGCCGGCGTTCCACTCGTCGCGTTCGGTCTTTCTCGCGAGCGAGCCGCTTCTCCAGGCGCGGCTGGCCTCCCAGGGGGAGCGCCGCCATCTCGAGGCCCAGGGCCTCACAGAGCCGTGCGAGCGTGCGGGCGCGCAAGTCCTGGGGGGCGCCGCTCTCCAGGCGGGCGATGGTGACGCGACTGACCTCGCTCCGCTCCGCGAGGCCGGCCTGGGTGAGACCGTGCTGTCGTCGGGCCGCTCGAATCTGCTCGGCGAGGACTGTTCGGGCCACATCTAAGTTGTATCGTATACGATACAGACAGTCAATCTGACCCGCGCGCGACGGCCTCACCAGGTCGACACGTCCTTCCAGCCCGGGAAGGGGCCGACGTCGAGGGTCCAGTCGGTGGGCGACGACGGGTCTCGCACGACGCGGGGTCGGAGACCACCTCGGAACGGAGGGCCTTGACTGCGACCTCGCGGTCGAGACGCCGGTCGCGAGCGCGGTAGACTTCCCCCATCCTCGAAGGGGCAGCGGAGTCACCAGCTCGGCACGTCCTTCCAGCCTGGGAAGGGGCCGACGTCGAGGGTCCAGCCGGTGGAGGAGCTCGCGTCCCGCACCACGCGCAGGTTCGTGAGCGTGTCCAGCTTCGCCAGCAGCTCCTCGTGGGGCAGCGTGTGGAGCGGCGCCTTCGTGACGTCCGGCATCGGCCAGACGTAGAACGCGTCGGCGCTCGCCGAGGCGATCCAGCGCTCGTCGGGAGAGATGGCCAGGGCTGTGATCCGGCCCTCGTGGCCGAGCAGCAGGTGGGGCTCCCCGCCGGTGGCCGGCCCGACCCGCAGCGTTCCGTCGGGGCTCGCTGTGACGATGGCCCGGCCGGACGGCGAGAGGCGGAAGCCGAAGAGATCGGCGCCGTGGGTCGTGATGCGTCGGGACGTTCCTCGCTCGAGGTCGAGCAGGACGAGCTCCTCCAGCAACATCGGAAGAGGCCTCATCTCCTTTGCGGCCGCCACGAGAAGCTGGTGGCCGTCCCGGCTGAGACTCCCGACCGCGAACGCCGCCGCATACACGGTCTCACTCTTGACGTCCTCGCCCGGCGCCTCGGGGAGAAGCAGCTTGCGGACGCCGCCCTGCCCGCCCCCGTAGAGCGTCCCGTCCGGGGCGACGGCCAGCGTCAGGAACCCCTTCCAGTCGGCGTCGGTCAGGCGGGCGACCGAGTAGACGCGCTCGCGCCCGGAGGCCAGGTCCCAGGCGCGGAGGATGCGACTGGCCGGGTTCCAGAGGTTCTCGAGGCTCAGCGCGCTGGCCAGGGCCCGCCGGCCGGTGGCGTCGAAGGTCAGCGCCCAGGGGGGCCAGCCCCAGCCTCCGGGGAGCTCGCGCGACGGGGCGGCCAGCGAGTGAAGCAGGACAGTGGCTTGGCGGCCGATGTTCACGCCCTGTGTGCTCTCCAGCACCAGATCCTCGGTGGGGTGCGTGGCCACCGAGAAGCACATCTTGGGCTGCCCCAGGAGACGCGCGCCCCCGTCCGCGGCGTGCAGGGGCAGCAGACGAAGTGGCTCGACCCCAGGGCACGCGGCCAGCCATCTCCCGTCGGCGGTGAAGGCCAGGCTAGTCATCGCCTTCTGGCCGGGAAGCTCCCGCCGCAAAGGTCCTCCGACCGCCCAGAAATCGATCGCCTGGCCTGTGGACGAGATGAGCCAGCGAGCGTCCGGCGTGAAGGCATTACCGTCTCCTCCGAGCACGATCGGGCCGGCGTCGGGAGGACCCTCCAGGTCCCAGATGTGGCGACCCTGGGCGAGATAGCGTCCTTCGGGATCGAAGCGGACACGGCCGAAGCTTGGGGCCGGCCCCCGGAGCACCCGGTGGGGTGGCCCCTGGAGGTCATCGAGCGGCAGGATGCGGGTCTCACCCGTCGACTCGTTGGAGATGGCCACCCGGTCTCCTTGCGGGAAGAAATAGAGGCTCTCGGCCTCGTCAGCCGGTCCCAGGATCTGCTCGTGCCCGCCATCGAGCGACCGGACCCCGAATGATCCGCCCAGCTTGAAGGTCAGCAGCGTGCCGCTGGGGTCGATCTGGCTCACACTCTCGCCAGACCGGTTGATGCCGACCGTCCTGAGCTCTCCGTCCGGCAACGGGAGCGCCTGGATCACGCCAGAGACGCCGCCCTCGAACGACGTCGCCGAGTTGAGGAGCAGCGTGTCGCCCCGGAGCCATCCCCAGTGGGTGAACATGCCGGCGAGGGGCACGGTGCGGATCTCCTTCAGGTCGGGCAGCGACAACAGCCGAAGGTTCCGCCCGGATCCCCCGATGATGAGCAGGTCGCTGCGCGGGCCGAACGCGACCACGTTCACCGTCCCGTCGGGCGGAAGCGGCAGGGCGCGTGGAGGGCCGCCGTCCCGATCGAGCAGCAGGATCTGGTGGGACTGGAGGTGCGGGCCCAGTGCGAGCGCGAGCCAGCGACCGTTCGGGCTGAGGGTCATCTTCGTGATGCCCTCGGGGTCCCTGGGCAAGCCGAGCTGCCGCTCGAGCTGGTCCACCGGGAGCAGACGCGCCACCGGGCCCTGCCACAGGGTCTCGAGAACGAACCGTCGCGCCTCGGGCGTGTCGAAGAGGCTGAGGCTGGCGCGGGCGTGGGCGAGCGCCGCCGTGGTGTTGGTCGCGAGCTGGTTCCGTCCCAGGGCCAGGAGCTTGCCCGCCTCGGCGCGAAGGGCCTCGGCTCTCGCCCGCTCGCCCGCGGCCTCGCTCCGCCTCCAGAGCGCTCCCGTGATCGCCGCCACGAGGAGGGCCGCGGTGACGACGGAGCCCGCGAGAAGGCGGCGCCGCCGTCTCCGGCACGCGGCCTGATCCGCCATGGCGGTGGCGAAGTCCTCCTCGACGGCGGTGAGCGCGCCCGGGTACCGTCCCCGCCAGAGCTGGTACTCCTGGAAGGCCGTCCCCGACCACAGCAGGTCCGGTGAACGCCCCTTCTCCTCCCACAGGTGCGCCGCCTGCTTGAGCTGGTCCCGCAGAACCGCCCCCTCCTCGTCCTGGGCCTGCCAGCGCACCAGCCGGGGCCACGCCCGCAGCAGCGA
>JAJDNS010000151.1 GCA_022340585.1 Acidobacteriota bacterium | reverse complement strand
AATACCCGCCGCCGGTCTCCACGAAGGTGCGAGCGCGTAACACTGCCGTTACATTGGTGTGGTATCTGTGTGACGTCGGAGCGACATCACGACGACGAGAGCAGCGGCCCGGGGCCGCCGGAGGGACGACTGGATGCGAGGAATGACCGTGGTCGCGGCGCTGATCTTGCTGTGTGCCGGCGCCGTGGGATCGGGCGCGGCCGAGAAGGAGCTCGATCCGCTGCTGGAGATCCTCATCGAGAAGGGGGTGATCACCCGGGCGCAGGCGGTCGCGGTGGAGGCCGAGCGGGACCGGCGGGCCGCCGCGGCAGCAGCGGCAGAGTCTCCGGCCGCCGCCCCGCCGCCCGCCCCCTCGGTCGTGGTCGCACCTGAGCCGCCGACGCCTCCGGCCCCTCCCCCGCCTCCGCCGCCGACGGAGGTCGCGGTCGGCGAGACGACGACCCACTGGTACGACCGGATCAAACTCAAGGGCGACCTGAGGCTCCGCTACGAGGCCTTCCACGTCGATGGGATCTCACGCAACGACCAGCGTCACCGGTTCCGCATGCGCATCCGGCCGGGCTGGTACACCGACATCACCGACTGGATGGACGTCGGCTTCCAGCTCCGCAGCGGTGATCCACTCGACCCGGTCTCGGACAACCAGTCCGTGGACGGCGGCTTTGCCATGAAGGAGATCGCCATCTCCGAGGGGTTCGCCGGGTTTCACCCGGCGGGGTGGCTGGACGTCACTCTCGGCAAGTTCGACCCCGGGAAGAAGTGGGTTGTCACCGACATGCAGTGGGACGACGACGTGACCGTAGAGGGAGCCATGGAGGAGCTCTCCTTCGGGCCGCTCAAGACCGACCTCTACCAGTTCGTCCTCGAGGAGAGCGGGAGCGGGAGCGACTCCTACATGTTCGGGGGGCAGGTCTACGCGAGGTTTGGCTCGGACTCGGCGGGCGCGTTCAGCGTCGGGGCGGGGTACGACAACTGGATCCGACCCCAGCTCGTGGTCGATCTGACGCTGAGCAGCCGCCTGCACGGCAACGAGGTGACCAACCTGCTCGACAACGAAGACCGGCTCGTCAGCGACTTCGACATCGTCACGGGGTTCGCGACGTGGACGTGGTCACGGAGCGAGCGCTGGCCCGTCAAGGTTCATGTCGCGGGGTACTACAACGCCGGCGCCGCCGGCCCCGGCGAGGACTACGACAAAGGATTCTTCGCACGACTCCAGGTGGGCGACTACAAGGAGAGGTACCAGCCGATGTTCCGCTACACGCGGTACTACTCCGAGCCGGACGCGATCTTCTACGTCTTCAGCCAGTCGGACACGACCCGCGCCTCCGACCTCGACGGCCACCGCTTTGACTTCCGCCTGGGGTTCGTGAAGAGGTCCTACTTCAACTTCACCTGGTACCACACCAAGCCGGTCTACGCAGAGGTCCCCAGCATGGACCGCTTCCAGGTGGACTACATCATGCGCTTCTAGCATCGGCATCTCGTCGTTGGCGCATTGATGCCGATGCAGTCCGTTCTCCGTTCTCCGTTCTCCGTTCCGTCTTCCGTTCCCTGGGGCGCCAACTCCGTTTCCGTTGTTCGTCGCCGCTCGTGGCTCCGGCTGCTCTTTAGGCATCGCCATCGGGGCGCCAACGTCGAGATGGCGATGCGATACGGTCAGAACACCCCCCGCATGCTCCCCGCGTACCCCGTGAGCTCGACGTACCCGTGCCCGCTCACCGCCCGGCCCCCGCGGGTGCCGGAAGCCCGGACCGCGCCTTCCCAGTAGACGAACGACGTCCGCAGCTCCTGGTCGTCGACCCACGGCTCCACGAGCAGGTCGAGACCCTCTCCGGGGACGCGGAGGCGCCAACGTGCGGGGTAGGTCGCTCCGGTCTCGGGGCTCGTCCAGCGGGCGAGCACGGCCAGGGACAGGTCGGAGACGGCGAGTCTGCGGGTATGGCCATCCGGGTCCACCAGCGTGCCGCCGGAGACGGCCTCGACGCTCCCGTCTTCGCGCCGGATCTGGAAGTACATGAGCTCCCCGCCGTCGTCCAGCTGCACCGAGAACCAATCCCATCCCGCCGCCCCTGCACCCAGCGCGCTCGTGCTCCACTCATGGTCGAACCAGGCCTCCCCCACGACCGCGACCTCCCGGCCGTCCGAGGCCAGGCGCCCCTGGGCCGAGAGGCGTGTGTATCCGATGTAGTGCGAGGCGTTGCCGGGCTCGTCGCTCTTGGGCGACAGGCCGCGCTCCCCGTGCCGGACCAGCGGCTTGCGGGACTCGAGATCGAGATCGAGCCGCAGCGGTCCGTCGCGGGCCACCAGCCGCACCGCGTGGCCGTCGGGGCGGGTCGACTCGGCGCGCCAGTCCTCGAGCCAGACGGCGAACGGGTCGCCGCGCGCGCCGGCCAGGCCATCGGCGCCGCGCGCCCACCGCTCGGCGAAGGCGTGGGTGCCCTCGGCAACGCTGGTCACCGCCAGGTGAGCGAAGTAGATCTGGTTGGTGGAGAGTCCGGGACCACCGGCGGGGGCCCCGGGCGAGAGCCCCCGGCGGAAGAAGGTGAGCTGGAAGCCGAAGCGGTCCCCGTCCGACGCGGACAGGTTGCCGGTGTAGTACCACCACTCCGTCTGGTACGCGTAGTGCGGGCCGTGGTCGACGGGGAGGCGGTAGTCCTGCGCCACCGTGGCGCGAGCGAAGGTCGAGGGATCGAGAGAAGGCCCCATCTCCAGGGAAATCCCCGGGACGGCGCGTCGAGCCGGCGGTCGAGGTGAACCCGGCGGCGACTGCACCGCGGCCACGGCCAGGGCCACCGCGAAGGCGGTCACGACGGCTCCACCCCGCCCGTGTCGTCGGGGCCGAGGGCGGAGCGGGGTCCGTGCTGTCACTCCGCCCTCAAGGCGGCGGCCAGCGAGCGGCTCCGTAGCCTCAGGAGGGGATAGACCGAGGCCAGCACCGCGGCCCCGACGCTCACCGCCAGGGCGTGAACAAACACCCACGGGTCGATCTCGAGCTGCATCGTCCAGCCGAAGGAGCGCACGTTGATGACGTCCACCAGGATCACCGCGAGGAGCCAGCCCAGCGGCAGCGACAGCAGTCCGGCGACCGCTCCCATCAGCCCGGTCTCCAGGAGGGTCAGACCCCACATCTGCCTCTCGTCCAACCCCAGGACCTCGAGCGTCGCCAGCTCCCGCGTGCGCTCGACCTGGAGGGCGAGGAGGGCGCTCCAGACCCCGATGAACGCGACGACCACGGCGAGGAGGCGGAGCGCCCGGGTCACGGCGAAGGTCCGGTCGAAGACCTCGAGGGCCCGGACGCGGAGCGCACGGTTGGATGTCACCTGCAGCGCGGTCCCCGCGAGAGCCGTGCGCAGGTCGCGGACGACGTCGGCAACCGCGTGCCCCGGGGCCACGTAGACACCGAGAGACGACACCCCTCGATCGTCCCAGTGGCGCTCGTAGACCTCGCGGGCGAGGATCACGAGCCCCTGGTCGGTGGCGTAGTCGTAGCACACCCCCGCCACCGGGAATGACCGGAGCCCTCGATCGGTCTGCAGAGAGACCGTGCCTCCCCTCGACGGGAGACCGTGCCGGAAGGCGAACGGCTCACTCACCAGCACTGCCCCCGCCTCCACCTTCTCCCAGACCGCTTTGGGATCCCCTTCGGCAAAGCGGTACAGGGCCGCGCTCCGCGGACGGCGAGCGTCGATCACCTGGAGCTGGACCTCGCCCCGGGGGCTCGCCACCTGGACCCTGCGGAAGGTCTCGATGTCCTCGACCCCGGGAACCGCCGCGACCCGGGCCGGGACATCCGGGGAGAGCACCGCTGTCGCCCGCGTCCCCCCGGGGCTGGGCGCGGAGACGAAGACGTCGGCCCGGAGCGAGAGCTCGAGCCAGTTCTCGACGGTGGAGCGGAAGCTGTCGATCATCAGGCCGACTCCGATGGTCACCGAAACCGCCACCGCCAGGGCGGCGATCGCCACCCCCGTCCGGCTGACCGAGCGGGTGACGGTCCGGGCGGCGAGGCGGCCGAGGGTGCCGGCCACGCGTCCCCCCAGGGCGCCGGCGACGGCCATGGCCGCCACCGTGGCGATGGGGGTCGCGAGGGCGACTCCCACGACGATGGCGAACAGCCCGACGAAGCTCAGGGCGAGGGAGCGTTCGGCCAGGGCCAGGAGCAGCGCGCCGGCGACCGCGGAGACGACCCCGCCCAGACCGACCCAGGGCAGGAGCCGGCGAGCCCGGGACTCGAACCGGCTCGGGCGCAGGGCCTCGATGGGCTCGACCCGCGCCGCCTCGAGGGCCGGGGCCACCGCGGCCAGGAGACCCGTGCCCAGCCCGAGGAGCGCGCCCTTCGCCACCGAGACGGCAGTGAGAGGTGCCCCGGTCACCGAGACGACGTAGTACAGGTCGTTGATGGTGCGGGTGACCAGGCGGACCGCCCCCTGACCGAGGACCCAGCCGAGGCCGATGCCCAGGAGAGCACCCACCGCCGACGCGGCCACGGTCTCGACGAGGACCAGCCCGAAGACCTGCTCTCCGGTCGCCCCGAGCAGGCGCAGCGTGCCGATGACCGCGCGGCGCTGGACGACGCTGAACATCAC
>JAJDNS010000146.1 GCA_022340585.1 Acidobacteriota bacterium | reverse complement strand
GCCGGCGCGGGGAGAGCTCACCGCAGAACGCCGCGCCGGCCCCAGCCGGCGCGGGGAGAGCTCACCGCAGAACGCCGCGCCGGCCCCAGCCGGCGCGGGGAGAGCTCACCGCAGAACGCCGCGCCGGCCCCAGCCGGCGCGGGGAGAGCTCAGATCTCGAGCTGCTTCGGCACCCGGGTGAGGCAGCGGGAGTCCCGCTTGCGCACGAGGGCCATGTCCTCGATGCGGACACCGCCCAGACCGAGGTAGTAGAGTCCCGGCTCCACCGTGACGACGTGTCCGGCCTGGAGAAGCGAGGGCCGCTTGCCGATCGAAGGGGCCTCGTGGATCTGCAGCCCGACCCCGTGACCGGTGCCGTGGAAGAAGCCCTGCATGCGGCCCTTCTGAACGCCGGTCTTGTAGCCCTGCCGCGCGAACAGCGCCTGGATCTCCTGGTGGACGTCCAGCCCCTGCACCCCTTCGCGGAGGCGCCGGTGGCCGAGGCGCACCCCCTCGTGGACGATCGCGTACAGCTCGTGCAGGGCGAAGCTCGCCTTGCCCCGCACCACGGTGCGGGTCAGATCCCCGAAGTAGCCGGTCTTCTCCGAGCGGGGGAAGATGTCCATGATGACCGGGGCGTGGGCCCGGATGGGACCGTGCCCCTCCTCGTGCGGATCCACCGCCTGGTCGCCGGGGGCGCAGATGGTGTGGGCGGGGACGCAGCCCTCGGCCATCACCCGGGTGTTGACGACGGAGCGCAGGTCCTCGGCGGTGAAGCGCCGGCCGTCGCGCATCAGCCAGCCCTTGCGGATCCGACAGGACCGGAGCGCGTCGATCCCCGCCTCCAACCCCGCCTCCGCGGCCCGGAGCGAGGCCGTGATGGCGCGGACCTCGTCGGGTCGCTTCGTCGCCCGGTCGGGCCAGAACGGGTCCGGCACCAGGTCGAGGCGGATGCCCCGCTCGTCCAGCTCCATGGCGAGGCCGAGGGGGAAGCTCTCCGGGACCTCCACCCGCTTGATCTTCAGCTGGCCGAGGGCCCGGGCAATGACGTCGGCGGGTGAGGCCTTGGTCCCGTTCTGCTCGAGGGGTGCCGCGATCCTCGACCACGACATCACCCGGTCGACGCTGGCCTGCTTCCGCGCCCGGTCCATCTCGAGGTCGCTCATGACGAGGATCCTCGTCCTTCCCTTCTGGACGAAGAGGAACGGATCGGGTGCGAAGAACCCGGTCGGGTAGAGCATGTCGGCCTCGGTCTCCGAGGCGGCGTAGAGGAGACGGGCGGGCGGCGCCGGACGGCGAGGGGTCTTCTTCTTCATGAGGCCTAGTCTACCGCCGGCGGCGCGACACGCCGCGGATGGCGCCGATCAGACCTTCCCGGTCGTCCCCGCCCGGTGGCTGAGCCCCAGGATGAGGACCAGCCCGACGAGGCAGACCGCCCCGAGGACGAGGCTGCTCGTGCCCACCCATCGCCCTCGGCTCAGGGCGAAGGCGGAGACGAGGAGCATCACCATCACCGGGACGAGGCGACGGTCGGGGGCTCGGACGAACTGCACGAGCCCGACCACGGTGGCCGCGACGAAGGCCCCGATCACGCCGACGTCTCCGCCGGCGCCACGTCCACCAGCACGTCGTGGAAGGTGGCGCCTCCTCCCATGTCCGCCAGCTCCTGGCTGGTCACCGCGTTGGCGTTGCGGCCGCCGGGGCACATCTTCGCCCACCAGATCGACAGCCCCACCACCAGGCCCCGCCGGGACGCGTCGGAGACCCGGGCCCGGGCCAGGAACGAGCCCCGGTCGTTGAAGACCCGGACCGTCTGCCCCTCCACGACTCCCCGGGGAGCGGCGTCCTCCGGGTGGATGGTCACGCTGGCCTCGCCCTCCCGGCGCACGAAGACCGGCTGGGCCGAGAACGTGGAGTTCAGGAAGTGGTGGGCCGGGGGCGAGATGAAGGCGAGCGGATAGCGCTTCGCCAGCTCGGGGGCGCTCATCACACTCTCCCGGGGGGGGACGTATCCCGCCACCGGGTCGTGGCCCTGCTCGGCCAGCCGCTCGGCGCGGAGCTCACACCGCCCCGACGGCGTCGGGAAGCCCCCTTCGGCGAAAGGCACGTACGGGGCGGGCACGTTCAGCCGCAGCGAGGTCTCCCTCTCGAGCCGTTCGAGGGTGATCCCCGCCATCCGCGGGTGGCCCCAGTCGAAGGCCTGCTGCGCCATGTCCTCGTCGGTGTCGCGCAGGCAGGGATGGTCGAGCCCGAGGCGCGTGGCGAGACGGCGGAAGACCTCGGTGTTGGAGAGCGCCTCCCCTCGCGGCGGGATCACCGGGCGGTTGAGGCTCAGGTAGAGGTGCCCGTAGGACTTGTGTATGTCGTAGTGCTCGAGGGTGGAGGTGGCCGGGAGCACCATGTCGGCGAAGTCGACAGTGTCGGTCGGGAAGAGCTCGTGGACGACGGTGAAGAGGTCGTCGCGCGCCAGGCCCCGTTGGACGCTCTCCTGGTCCGGCGCGATCGCCGCCGGGTTGGAGTTGTACACGAAGAGCGCCTTCACCGGGGGATCGAGGGCCCCGTCGGTGAGCACGCGGCCGAGCTGGCTCATGTTGATCGTGCGCGTCCCGGGAGGGCTGAGATCGGGGCGTTGGAGGGCGTCGGTCCGCACCGGATAAGCCGCCGAGGTCGACAGCAGGATCCCCCCGCCCGGGTGGCGCCAGGCCCCGACGACCGCGGGGAGGCACGCCAGGGTGCGGACCGCCATGCCCCCGCCGGCGTGGCGGTTGAGGCCGTAGTTGATCCGGATGGCCGAGGGGTGGGAACCGGCGTACTCGCGGGCGAAGGCCTCGATCTCGGCGGGGTCCAGGCCGGTGGTCTCCGCCACCCGCTCGAGGGGCCACTCCGCGGCCCGCCGTCGGAGGTCGCCGGCCCCTACCGTGAACCGGTCGAGGTAGTCCCGGTCTTCGAGCCCGTCGCGGAAGACGACGTGCATCATCCCCAGGGCCAGGGCGGCGTCGGTGCCCGGAAGCAGGGCGAGGTGCTGGTCCGACCTCTCGGCCGTCCTCGAGCGGTAGGGATCCACCGTCACCAGGCGGGCGCCCCGCCGCCGCGCCTCTTCCACGAAGGGCCACTGGTGGACGTTGGAGCTGACCATGTTGGTGCCCCAGGCGACGATCAGGCGGGCGCCGACGATCGCCTCGGGGTCGAAGCCCAACGTCGCCCCGACGGTGGCCTCGTAGCCGGCGGCTCCGGCGGTGGCGCAGATCGTCCGGTCGAGGAGGCTGGCTCCGAGCGCGTGGAAGACGCGGCGGTCCATGCTCCCGTACCCGAGCACGCCCAGGTTGCCGGCGTAGGAGTAGGGCAGGATGGCCTGGGGGCCGTGGGCGGCGATCACCTCCCGAAACCGTGCCGCGATCTCGTCGAGGGCCTCGTCCCACGAGACGCGCCGGAAGCGTCCCTTCCCCTTGGCCCCCACCCGCTTCATCGGGTGCAGGATGCGCTCGGGGCTGTAGACGCGCTCCAGGTAGCGGTTCACCTTCGCGCAGAGGAACCCCCGGGTGAACGGGTGCTCCGGGTCACCGCCCAGGGCCACCGCACGGTCACCCTCGACCTCGACGCTCATCACGCAGGTGTCGGGGCAGTCGTGGGGGCAAACCACCTTCAGGGTCCGGCGCCCGGCGCTCACGCGAGCGTGCCCTTTGCCGGGCGGACCGGGGTCGGCCGGCCGGACTCGTCGACCGCCACCAGCACCACCTCGGCCTCGGTGACCTTGACGTGCTCGCCCCGCCCACCGCGCCACCGCTCGGCCTCGACCGACACCCGGACGGTGATCGACGTGCGCCCCACCCGCAGCGTCTCCGTGAAGAAGCTGACGATGTCGCCGAGGAGGACGGGCTCGTGGAACTCGACCTCCCGCATGGCCCGGGTCACGAGCCGCCGCGGCCCGGCCTTGCGGGCCTCGACCGCAGAGGCCAGGTCGATGTGGGAGAGGATCACCCCGCCGAAGATCGTCCCCAGGGCGTTGGTGTCCTTGGGCAGCAGCAACACCTTGATCGCGGGCACGCGCTCGGGGGAGGCCATGGCCGTAGGATACCGCGATCGGCCCCGGGCCAGCGGCTGGCCCGGTTCAAGGAGACGCGTGTCGTTGGCTTGCCCAGACGTTTCTGCTAGAGTCTTTCGCCATCCCGGCATGTTGACGTCGCCGGGTGGACCCGGAAGGAGACGAGCCATTTCGAGAAAGGTTTTCGTGGGCAACCTGAGCTTCGACGTGACACGAGAAGAGCTCATCGAGGCCTTCAGCGAGGCGGGGCGGGTCGTGGACGCCAAGGTCCCGACCGACCGGGACACCGGCCGGCCACGGGGCTTCGCCTTTGTCGAGTTCGAGGAAGAGGAGGCCGTTCCCCGCTGCATCGCGAAGATGCACGGCCAGGATCTGAAGGGGCGGCCACTGCGGGTGAACGAAGCGGAGGACCGGCCTCCCCGCGCGGGTGGATCGGGCTTCTCGCGCGGCTCGGGTCCGCCCCCCCGCAGCCCGGGGCACTCGCGGCCCTCGACCGGGTACCGCTCGGCTCCCCCCCCGGAGTTCCCCCCGGAGTTCGAGAAGGACGAGGGTCGCGGGAAGAGGTTCCGACAGAAGCCCGCCAGCCGCAAGAACTCCCGGAGGCGGCGCGACCAGATCGTCGACGACGAGGACTACTGAGCGGAGCAGGCGGCGAAGGCCTGCCGCCCCGCCTCGGACCCCAGGTAGCGGACCAGGGCAGCCGCGTCCTCGGAGTGAAGGGCCCGCACCCCGACCGCGGCGTCCACCCGGACCGGCGGCACGTCCACCTCGACCTGGCGTCCGGACCCCGCGAGGGACAGGGGCACGAGGGCCACCGGCGCGGAACGCAGCTGGGCGGCGTCGGTCGTCTCACGGATGGTGGCCGTCCCGTCCCGAGCCAGTGCCCGGCGAGCTTCGTAGGCGGCCGGGCCGGCCAGCACGACGATCTCGACGCCCGACTGCACGACCTCGGACAGGCTCTGGACGTCCCCGCCCGAGGGCAGGCGGAGCACCCACGGGATGTCGGCGATGCCGACGTCGCTGTCGATGACGGCGTCGCCGCCTTCGAGGGCCCGGGTCAGCTCGACGCCGCTGCCCACCAGGACGTCCCAATCGCCGGGGTCGCGAAGGCTTCCCGTCTCCACGACCAGCGGCCGAACCCCCCAGGCCCTTCCGGCGGCCTCGACGCACGGAGCGGAGACCGCGGAGGACAGGACGCGGAGCGAGCCGTCCGCGGGGGCGCCGTCGGGGGGGGCGAGCAGCGGGAGGAGGATGGCGACGACGAGAGCGCAGAGCCTGGGCACCGGGGACCTCGTGAAGCTTTGGCCGTACAATTGCAGCTACTTTAGCATGTGACTCCTTCAGAGGTCCTCCCCTGCGAGCTCTCCGCCAACGCCAGCACCCCGCCTTCGTCGTCACCCGTGGTCGGTGTCGCCTCGGCCTCGTGGCGCTGGCCATCACCGTCTCCCTGGCCGGCTGCGGCGACGACGGTGGCAGCAACGGCGGTGGCACGGGAACGCTTCCGGCGACTCCCGCCCTGCTGGAGCCCGCGGCGGGTGCGGTCATGGACACCGACACCCCGTTCTTCACCGTGCGCAACGCCCTCGGCTTCGACGGCGGCGAGGCCGAGTACACGTTCTGGATCACCGTGGCCTCGACCGACCGCGCGGTGGAGCAGGTGACGGTCCCGGCGGGACGCAGCACGACCACGATCCAGTTCCCGGGGCCACTCCTCCGCGGGGCCACCCTCGCCTGGTCCGTCACCGCGGTCAATACCCTGGGGGAGAAGGTGGCCTCGGGGTCGACGACCTTCCGTCTGCCTCCGGTCGAGTGCGGCCTGACGGAAGACCCGTACGCCAAGTCGGTGGTGGGCTTCTGGGTCCCCGCGGTCTGCTTCGCGAACAACCTCTACAACGACCCGGAAGAGGTGCTTGGACCGCCCGATGCCGGGGGGAGCCCCCCCGATCAGTTCTTCGGGTTCGTGAGCCTCGGCAACGGCGGCTTTGTCGACGTGGACATGGTCGCGTGCGCGGTGGACGGGGAAGGCCACGACGTGCGCGTCTACCAGGAGGTGTCGGGGGAGCCGGTGACGCTGTTCGCCTCTTCGTCGCCGAACGGACCCTGGGTCCTGGTGGAGTACCGCAACACCTGCCGGGGCCGCTGCGGCTTCGATCTCGCGGACGCCGGGATCGAGGAGGCACGCTACTTCCGGGTGCAGGACGGGGAGCTGTTTCCCTGCCCGGGGGACACGGTGACCGAGGGCGCGGACATCGACGCCGTCCAGATCCTCAATCCGAGCGAATGATGCGCAGGCTCATTCCCCTAGCGATGCTGGCTGTCCTCGGTGGATGCTCCTCCGACGACAACGGAGGCAGCGGCCCCCCCACCCTCTCCACGCCCCCGCCAGCCATCAGCGTTCCCCTGAACGGGGCCTACGACCTGGTGATCGATCCCGCGCCCTCCTGCGGGCTCGCCGACACCCCCTACGTGGTCCCCGTGAACGTCTCGACGTTCGCCACCGGGAACGGCAACGAGCTGCGCGCCACCCTGCCCACCGGGGGCGATGATCTCGTCCTCGACATGCTCTACCCGGAGCCCGGGCGGCTCGAGGGTGCCCTCTCCACGCGCGCGACGGTGCCCTTGCCGGCGGGGGGCGCCCTGCACCTGCGGGCAAACGGCTCCGGGTGGGTATCGCTGTCCGCGGACGCGCGGGCCGAGGTCCTCGACGGGCCCATGGTCGGGGACATCGCCTACTATCCGGACGGGGTCTCCGGTCGTCTCTGTGTGAGAGACGCCCACTCCTGGTCGCTCGTCGCACGCTAGCACCGGTCAAGGACACGATCCCCACGGCGGAATCGTGTCCCTGGCCAGGGCATCCGGCCGCCGGACGGTTCGGCCCTCACGGGCCCCGGCTGCCCCTCCCGCACCCCGGTCGCGAGCTTCGGACGCCGGCCGGCCCCGGGGCGGCCGACCGATGGTCGTTCGCGATTGGGTATGATTCCACGTGCTCAGCTTCCTCGTCGGCATCCTCCTCGTGGCGCCCGCTGAACGCCCGTTCGCCGAGGAGCGGCTCCTCCTCGACCGCCGCCTCGAGACCCTGCGACGCATCCTCCCCGATGGCCCGGTGGCCGCGGCAGACACCGCCCACATCCGCCAGCTCGCCGCGGAGGTCCAGCTCGGAAGAGTGGAGATCGAGGCCCGCGCGCCGGAGGAGTCGGGAACCCGAGGCATGGTCACCTGCGACCTGACGGCGCTGGGGGGCTTCGAGGAGATCGAGCGATTCTTCGGGAAGGTCGCCCTGTCCCACCGCCTGATCGACGTCGAGCGCCTCACCCTCACCACCAACCCCGAGCGCATGATCCAGCTGGCCGCGACCCTGCGGCTTCCGTTCTGGCCCACCGCGGCCCCGCTCCCACCGCCTCCGGAGATGGGCCGGGGGCGGCCGAAGGGCGTCCCCCGTCCGGCCCTGGACGCCTACCGCCGGGACCAGGCCCGCGCCCTCGCCAAGTCCGACGCCATTGCCTCGTGGCGGCGCGCCCGCCGCAATCCGCGTCTGTTCCTCTCCGAGATGGCGGCCGTGGTTCGGGACCGCCCGGTGGTGC
The DNA here is from genome assembly GCA_022340585.1 of Acidobacteriota bacterium. Taxonomy (GTDB): domain Bacteria; phylum Acidobacteriota; class Vicinamibacteria; order Fen-336; family Fen-336; genus JAJDNS01. The sequence continues at coordinate 57,156 of JAJDNS010000146.1, read as the reverse complement.
TGGCCTACGCCTCGCTGGACGACACGTTCACCGTGCGCGGCCTCGCCACCGGCGAGGGCACGGTCCAGAAGCTGGAGGCCCGCTTCGAGCGCGGCTTCTTCCGCGTGTCGGAGTTCCTGGTGGCGAAGCAGGGGGCGTGCCACCGCTTCGAGGTGCACGGGACGAGCCCGGTGGCGGGGCCGGACGCCGAGCTGCCGGTGCCCCTCGAGGACCCTTTCGTGCAGGACGACGCCCCCTGCCGCGTCGATCGGGACCCGGCGAGCCGGATCGTCGTGAAGGGGCGCACACCCACCGAGAAGAACCCCGGGAACGGCCCCCTGACCCTGCGCCTGCGCGAGTTGGATCTCGCCGACGTCTTCCAGGCCCTGAACCTCGTCTCGGGAACCGGCTTCATCGTGGACGCCGACGTCACGGGCCGCGTCGACATGGACGTGACGCGCCAGACCCTCCAGGAGGTGCTCGATCTCATCCGCGACGAGGCGAAAGTCCAGATCGGCACGTCGGGCCCCGTCCGGCGGGTCTCGAGGGGGCATCCGCCGGACCGGGCCGCGTCACCCGGCGGCGGAGAGCCGGTGAGCTTCGCTCTCAAGCGTGCCGACGTCCGGGAGCTCCTGGCGGTGATGACCGACATCGACCCGGGGCTGGCCGCCCTCGGTCCCCCGGGCTTCCTCGGTCGCCTGAGCGTGTGGGCGAGCGGGGTTCCCCTCCTCGAGCTGCGCGCCGAGGTGCTCGCCGCGACCGGACTCGTGGAGCGCGTCGAAGAGGATCGTCGTGTTCTCGAACGTGCCACCGGTGCCGGAGAAGCCCCGGTGCCGGTGGCGGGCCGGGCCCGGGAGCCCCGTCTCACCCTGCGGCCGGACGAACTCGCGGTGCTCGAGTTCGAGCTCGCCGGGGTGGCCTCGGACGGCGGCGGCTGGCTCGCCTTCGCCTACTCCCCCACCGGCCAGCTGCAGGCCTACCGGGCCGGGGACGCCCTGGCCGACGCGATCGTCCGCTCCATTCAGTCCACGGACGTCGTGCTCGAGACGAGCGAGGGCCCGCTGCGGATCGCCCTGCCTCCCCCGAGAGACTGAGCATCCGAAGGCGGCAAGAAAGAAAGAGAAGCCCGGGAGCGGTGCTCCCGGGCTCTCACATCTGGGGCATTCTTGCCCTGCGCACCATGGGTGCGCTGTCATTCAGTTTCGTCGATGTGTTCGGACCTTTCGGCCCGCCCGTCAGACCGGCGGATCGCCCTCTGCTCCCATAGTGCGCTCCTCGCGTTTCCGGAAGCCCAACGGCGCTGGTCTCGGACACGCCCCGTGCGCGGCCAACCCAGCACCCACATCGAGAAGGCACTCGCCGCTTCGACCTCCTTACGGTTGGCGTGGCGGGTGCTGTCTCTGACTTGAAGATCGGCCCTCGCTCGCGAGGCGTCAAGGGGGAAACTTCGGCGAAAGTGCTACGTCACTTCCCACGTGTCGCCCGCTCGCAGGAGCGCAGCGAGATCCCCCTCGCCCTTCTTCGCGGTCACGGCCTTGAGCTGGTCGGCGACCTCCTGCTCGTAGCGTGGAGCCTCCACCGCGCGCAGGACCCCGATGGGGGTCGGGAAGTCCGGCCGCGAGTCCATGCGCGACAGGAGGAAGGCATAGGCAGGGTTGGGGTTACGCTCGTCGTGGACGACGAGATCCTTCTCGGTGACGTCTCCCCCGAGGGTCACGATCTCGAGCTCGAGCCCCTTTCGACGGATCCCCTTGTCCCGGTCCTTCCCGAACACCAGCGGCTGTCCGTGCTCGAGGGATATCGTGTTCTCGTCGCGTAACTTCTTGCTGGTCAGGGTCTCCCACGCCCCGTCGTTGAAGATGTTGCAGTTCTGCAGCACCTCCACGAACGCCGACCCGGGGTGGGCGGCGGCTTTCTTGAGAACCCCCTTCAGGTGGGGCTGGAAGATGTCCACCGACCGGGCCACGAAGGTGGCCTCCACGCCGAGGGCCACGGAGAGCGGGTTGAACGGTCGGTCCAGGGACCCGTAGGGAGTGGACTTCGATCTCTTTCCCATCTCGGAGGTGGGAGAGTACTGGCCCTTCGTCAGGCCGTAGATGCGGTTGTTGAAGAGCAGCACCTTGATGCCGACGTTCCGCCGCAGCATGTGGATCGTGTGGTTGCCACCGATCGAGAGCGAGTCCCCGTCACCGGTGGCGACCCAGACCTCGAGGTCGGGACGGGCGATCTTGATTCCGGTGGCGATGGCGGGGGCACGGCCGTGGATGCTGTGGAAGCCGTAGGTGTTCATGTAGTACGGGAAACGGCTCGAGCAGCCGATGCCCGACACCACCACGAACCTCTCCTTCGGGACGCCCAGCTCGGGGAGGACCGACTGCACTGCGGAGAGGATCGCGTAGTCCCCACAGCCCGGGCACCATCGCACGTCCTGGTCGCTCTGAAAGTCCTTCTTCTTGTAGACGGGTAGCGTCGCGCTCATCGGCTCTCTCCCCCCACCATCTCCTCGATCCGCGCCTTGAGCTCGGCGTGCTTGAAGGGTTTCCCCTGGACCTTGCAGTAGCTCACGGTGTCCACGAGGTACTTCGCCCGCAGGACCCAGGCCAGCTGGCCCATGTTCAGCTCGGGGACGAGGACCTGGCGGTAGCGCCTCAGGACCTCCTCGAGGTTCTTCGGCAACGGGTTGAGGTGGCGCAGGTGCACGTGGCCCACCCGGTGGCCCTCCTGGCGGACGGCGGCGAGGGCGGCCGTGATCGCCCCGTGGGTCGACCCCCACCCCACGACGAGCACGTCCCCGTCGGGGTCGCCGGCGGGCACGGCGTCGGGGACGTCGACGATCACCGCCTCCACCTTCTCGGCCCGCAGTCGGACCATTCTCTCGTGGTTCAGAGGGTCGTAGCTGACGTTGCCGGATCCGTCCTGCTTCTCGAGGCCGCCCACCCGGTGCTCCAGGCCCGGCGTCCCCGGAACCGCCCAGGGACGAGCCAGGGTCCGCGGGTCGCGCACATAGGGCTCGAACCCCTCCACCTCGGTGCGGAGACGCACCGGGACCTCCCCCAGCTCGTCGAGATCGGGGATGCGCCAGGGCTCGGCACCGTTGGCCAGGTACCCGTCGGAGAGAACGACCACGGGAAGCATGTACTTGAGAGCGATGCGGCTCGCCTCGAGGGCCACCCAGAAGCAGTCGCCCGGGGTGGCCGCAGCCAGCACCGGGATCGGCGCTTCGGAGTTGCGACCGAAGAGGGCCTGGAGGAGATCGGCCTGCTCGGTCTTGGTGGGCAGACCGGTGGACGGCCCCCCCCGCTGGACGTTGACGACGACCAGGGGCAGCTCGACCATGGTGGCCAGGCCCAGGGCCTCGCCCTTGAGGGCCATCCCCGGCCCCGATGTCGTGGTGATGGCCAGGGAGCCGGCGTAGGCAGCCCCGACGGCCGCGGCGATGGCGGCAATCTCGTCCTCGGCCTGGAAGGTCACCACCCCGAACTCCTTGAGCGCGGCGAGCTCGTGGAGGATGTCGGAGGCGGGGGTGATCGGGTAGCTGCCCTGGAAGAGGCTGAGCCCCGCCTGGCGCGCCGCGGCCACGAAGCCCAGAGCCAGCGCGGTGTTCCCGGAGAGGTTCCGGTAGGTGCCCGGGGTCAGCTTCGCCGGCGGAACCTCGTAGCTCACCTGGAAGGCCTGGGTGGCCTCGCAGTAGGCGAAGCCCGCCTTGAGCGCGAGCTTGTTCGCCTCGGCCAGGATGGGCTTGGCCCGGAACTTCTCGTCGAGCCAGCGCTCGGTGGCGTCTGCCGACCGGTTGAAGAGCCAGTAGCACATCCCCAGGGCGAAGAAGTTCTTGCACCGGTCCATGCTCTTGGCGTCCAGGCCGATGTCGCGGAGTGCGGCCCTCGTCAGCCGGGTGAGCTCCACCGGGAAGAGCCGGTACCCTTCCAGGCTGTGGTCCTCGAGGGGGTCCGACGTCATCTGGGCCTTGCGCAGGTCGAGGTCCTTGAAGTTGTCGACGTTGACGACGAGGATCCCGTTCGGCTTGAGATCGGGGAGGTTCGCCTTGAGCGCAGCCGCGTTCATTGCGATCAGGGCGTCCAGCGCGTCACCGGGGGTGTTGATGTCGCGCGCGCCGAAGTGGATCTGGAACCCGGACACGCCGGGGAGGGTCCCGGCGGGAGCACGGATCTCGGCCGGGTAGTCGGGGAAGGTCGCGAGGTCGTTGCCGAAGAGTGCGGCGGTGTTGGTGAACTGGTTTCCCGTGATCTGCATGCCGTCGCCGGAGTCGCCGGCGAAGCGGATGACAGCAGCCTCGAGGGTCTCCTTCTGGCGGGGAGGAGCGTCGGCGGTGGTGGTCATCATCCTTTCCTGACGCAGCGAGGGCCCCTGTGGGCCCTCGACCTGAGTGTGCGCTTGTTCCACCGAGTATACCCCGCGCCCTCCGCCGCCCGACCACGGGGGGCGGGTCACTCCTCCAGGGCCTCACGCACGAGGGCCTCCTGCTCGGCCAGGTGGGTCCGGAGCGATCCGGGGGCGGGGGCGGCGGAGGCGGCGCGTCCCACGTAGCGCAGCCCGCGCCCCCCGGAGTCGACGTCCCCGTCGAGGAAGCTCTCCCTCACGAAGCGCCAGGCCCCCATGTTTCGTGGCTCCTCCTGGACCCAGACCAGCTCGGCCCGGGGCGAGAAGCGCCCGAGGGCGTCCTGCAGCTCGCTGGAGGGAAGCGGGTAGAGTTGCTCGAGCCTCACGAGGGCGACGTCGGAGTGGCCCCCGGCCTCGCGGGCTTCCAGCAGGTCGTAGTAGACCTTGCCGCTGCACAGGATCACTCGGCGTACGCGCCCGGGGTCGGCGTCGGGGTCGACGAGGACGGGCTCGAATCTCCCCTCGGACAGCTCGAGCAGCGTGGACACGCAGCGCGGGGACCGCAGGAGGCTCTTGGGCGTGAAGACCACCAGCGGCTTCTCGACCGGGTCGCGCCCCTGCTGTCGCAGGAGGTGGAAGTACGAGGCGGGGGTCGACGGGTAGGCGAGGCGCAGGTTGTCCTCGGCGCACAGGATGAGGAAGCGCTCGATGCGAGCCGAGGAGTGCTCCGGCCCCTGTCCCTCGTGGCCGTGCGGCAGCAGGAGAACGAGGCCGCTGGGCTGGCCCCACTTCTGCTCCGACCCGGAGAGGAACTGGTCGATGATGACCTGGCCTCCGTTCATGAAGTCGCCGAACTGTGCCTCCCACATCACCAGGGCGCGGTGCTCGGCCACCGAGTAGCCGTACTCGAACCCCAGGACCGCGGCCTCCGAGAGCGGCGAGTCGTGGACGTCGAAGAGAGCCCCCCCGGCGGCGACGGCGTTCAGCGGCACGTGCTCCCGGCCGGTGCGAGCGTCGTAGAGGACCGCGTGGCGCTGCGAGAAGGTGCCACGGCCGGTGTCCTGGCCGGACAGCCGGACCGGGATGCCCTCGAGGAGGAGGGTCCCCCAGGCCAGCGATTCGCCCGTCGCCCAGTCCACGTCCCCTCGCCCCTCGAGGAGCTCCGACCGCCTCTGGACGAAGGGCACGAGCTTGGGGTGGATCTCGATCCCCTCGGGCAGCGACCCGAGGCCCTCGAGGACGGTGCGCAGCCGCCCCCGCATGGCCGCGGAATCGACGGGAGCGGGCTCGACCGGCTCTCGTCGGGCGATCTCGGCGAAGGGCTCCGCCGGCGCCTCGTCCTCGGACTGCATGGCCGCCTTCCCCGCCGCCCAGAGCCGGTCGCGCTCCTCGCCCCTCACCACACCCTCCCGCACGAGCTTGTCGCCGTAGAGGGTCGCGACCGAGGGGTGGTTCTTGATCCGGGAGTACATGAGGGGCTGGGTGTAGCTGGGCTCGTCGGTCTCGTTGTGACCCCAGCGCCGGTAGCACACGAGGTCGATCACCACGTCCTTGCGGAACTTCTGCCGGTACTCGAGGGCCAGCCCCGCGACGTAGGACACCGCTTCGGGATCGTCGCCGTTCACGTGGAAGGCGGGGGCGTGAACCATCTTGGCCACGTCGGTGGCGTAGGTCGAGCTGCGAGCGTCCTCGGGAAGCGTGGTGAAGCCGATCTGGTTGTTCACCACGACGTGGATCGTCCCCCCGGTGCGATACCCGGGCAGCTCGGACAGGTGCATCGTCTCGGCCACGACTCCCTGGCCCGCGAAGGCGGCGTCGCCGTGGAGAAGCAGGGGTAGCAACCGGGAGTGCTCCCGGTCGCCCATGGCGTCCTGCTTGGCCCGGGCCATGCCCTCGACCACCGGGTTCACGTACTCGAGGTGGCTCGGGTTGGGGGCCAGGCTCACCGCGATGGTCTCTCCGGTGTCTGCCTCGTGGGTGCCGGTGGCCCCGAGGTGGTACTTCACGTCGCCCGAGCCCTGGTACGACGACGGGTCGTTGCCCTCGAACTCGGCGAAGATCTGTGACAGGGGCTTGCCCACGGTGTTGGCGAGCACGTTCAGCCGGCCACGGTGTGACATCCCCAGGACGACCTCGCGCATTCCCCGCTGGGCCGCGTCGCTCAGGATCCGGTCGAGGAGCGGGACCACCGCCTCGCCCCCTTCGAGAGAGAAGCGCTTGTGCCCGATGTACCGCGTGTGCAGGAAGCGCTCGAAGCTCTCCGCCGCCACCAGCTTCTCCAGGATCCGCCTCTTGCTGCCCCCGTCCAGGGCCGGGTAGTTGCGGGCCGATTCCATCCGCTTCTGGAGCCAGGCCTTGCGCTCGGGGTCGGCGATGTACATGTACTCCACGCCGATCGTCCCGCAGTACGTCTCGCGCAGGGTGTCGAGGATGTCCCGGAGGGTGGCCCGGTCCTCCGAGTGGCGACCGGTGTAGCCACCGGTGAGGAACTCGCGGTCGAGGTCCCACAGCGTCAGGCCGTACGTCGCGGGGTCGAGGTCGCGGTGAGCGGCCCGGTGCCGATCCAGCGGGTCGAGGTCGGCCACGAGGTGGCCACGGACCCGGTAGGCATGGATGAGTTGCAGAACCTTCGCCTGCTTCTCGACCTCTTCCCGGCTGCCCGGGCCGCCCAGGAGGGCCGGCTGGGAGTCCACCTCCCAGCGCACCGGGCGGTGGGGAAGCCCCAGGTCCTGGAAGAGGCGCTCGTAGAAGCCGTCCTCCCCCTTGAGCAGGTCCTCCACGCGCGAGAGGAAGAGGCCCGACTCCGCGCCCTGGATGATGCGGTGGTCGTAGGTGGAGGTCACCGTCATCACCTTGCTGATGCCGAGAAGCCCCAGGGTGCGGGGGGCCATGGAGCGGTACTCCGCCGGGTAGTCGAGGGCACCGGTGGCGACGATGAGGCCCTGACCCGGCATCAGACGGGGTGCCGACGCGGTGGTCCCCACCGTGCCCGGGTTCGTGAGGGAGACCGTGGTGCCCATGAAGTCGTCGGGGGAGATGACCCCCTTGCGCGACCGGGCCACGAGGTCGTCGAAGGCGGCCACCAGCTCCGCGAAGTCCATGCTCTCGGCGTGCTTGATGTTGGGCACCAGGAGGGTCCGGCTGCCGTCCTTGCGCTGGACGTCCACCGCCACGCCGAGCCGGACCTGGTCGCGCTGGATGCGGTGGGCCTCCCCGTCGACCACGGCGTAGGCGTCGTTCAGGCGCGGGAAGGTGTCGAGGGCACGCAGGATCGACCAGGCCACGAGGTGGGTGAAGCTGATCTTGCCCTGCCCGCTCGCCTGGCGGTGCTTGTTGAGGAGACGTCGGTTCTCCTCGACGGTGCGCACCGGCATGGTGCGGGACGAGCTGGCGGTGGGAACGGTGAGGGAGGCCTCCATGTTCTCGACGAGCCGGACGGCCCCGCCACGGATGGGCTGCAGGATGTCGCCGGGCAGAATCGAGGTGGGGGCCACCGCCGTCGAGCGCTCGCCGAACGGCGGTGCGTCACGCCGGGCGAGGGTCGGGTGATCGTCGGCCGGGCGTGGGGGCGCCACCGGCGCCGGCGCCTCGTTGACGATCACCGTGACCGGGGGCGCCTCGCCCGCGGGGGCCACCCCGAGCGCCTCGTCGAAGTAGCTCCTCCAGCTCGGATCGACGGCCTCGCGATCCTGGCGGTACTGGTCGAGGAGATCGACAGCGAAGACGTAGTTCCCCCCGAAGTCGCCGACGAGCTTGTCCAGCAGGGGATCGGCTTCTGGGGTGCTCATTGGCGCAGTCTACCGCGCTGTTCGCATCCGCGGCCACGTTCTTCGTCGCGAGGTGGAGTACAGCCCGCCGGGCCGGGCCGTCGGCTTCGGCCCCCGTCGGGGCAAAGTGAGCTCCCTGGCGACCGGTGGACAACCTGTGGGCCGGCTGTGAGGGCGCTGTGGACGACCTGTGGGTGCCCTGTGGAAACTCCGTCCGGACCTTGTCGAGCGCCCGTGGTAGCCTCCCACCCACCGGAGTGGCCATGCCCGCACCGACCAAGTCCGCCCGCGAGCGAGCCGAGGAGTTTCTTCGTGACGGCGGCGAGTTCCACCTGGGCTCCCTGGTCACCGAGGCGTCCCACCCGCGGTCGCGAGCGTTGAGTGACACCGTGCGCGACGACGTGGCCGCCGGTCTCGCCCTTCTGTTCGACGTGGACCGGGACGTGGTGGAGACCTTCGACCGGTGGTCGCGGTCCGGCCAGCCTGAGGCGCTCCGGGATCGGGCCGTAGATGCCCTCGCCGGCGGCGGGCGCCTCTTCTTCACCGGTTGCGGGGCCACCGGGCGCCTGAGCATCCAGCTGGACTCGATCTGGCGGGGCTTCTGGCAGGACCGGCGGGAGCGGGGGCTGTCGCGCCCGGACCCGGACGCGTGGGAGGGCCGGACGTTCAGCGTCATGGCGGGAGGCGACTACGCCCTCATCAAGTCGGTAGAGGGATTCGAGGACTTCGCCCCCTTCGGCCGGAGGCAGATCGCCGACCTCGGTGTGTCGAGGGGCGACATGGTCTTCGCCATAACCGAGGGGGGTGAGACCTCCTTCGTCATCGGCACGGCCTGGGAGGCCCTCGAGAAGGACGCCACGGTGGTGTTCGTCTACAACAACCCCGACGAGGTGCTGCGGTCCCACGTCAACCGGAGCCGAGAGGTCCTGGACGAGCCGCGGATCCGCAGGGTCAACCTCACCACCGGCCCCATGGCCATCACCGGCTCGACGCGGATGCAGGCCACCAGCATCCAGCTCCTCGCCCTCCTCACGGTCCTCGAGATGACGCTGCGGGACATCCTCGCCCGGGAAGGGAGCGCCGAGCCCACGATCGGTCCGTCGTCCTCCGTCCCCGGGGAGATGCGGGAGGGGCTCGAAGCGCTCCACGCGGAGCTCGGGAGCCAGGGCTTCCGCCGCGACCTCGGGCGCCTGGTGACGGCCGAGGAGGACGTGTATCGCCGGGGCGCCCGGACGTCCTACTTCGCCGACTCCCTGGCGGTGGACGTGCTCACGGACACCACCGAGCGGAGCCCCACCTTCTGCACTCCCTCGTTCCGGAAGCACGGCGACGAGGCGGCGGCGGAGTCGTGGGCGTACCTGTTCACGCCATCCCCGTCCACCGAGGAGGCCTGGACGCGGCTTCTCCGTCGGGCCCCGAGGACGATCGAGTGGACCGGGGACGATCTCCGGGCGCTGCTCGACGAGGAGGCGGCGGGGAGGCAGGAGGCGGTCCTCCGCGAGATCGGGAGGGCAGAGCTGATGCGCTTCCGAATCGGCCTCGACGGGCAGGAGGAGCGTCCGCCCCGGCCCGGCGACGGCGTGACCGTGGTGGCGGCGGAGCCGGACCTCCCCCTTCTCGACGAGGGGGCTTTCGCTCGAGCGCTCGAGCAGGCCCACGCGGAGGGAGCGGTGACGTCGATGATCGGCGTGGGGCGGCGAGCGGCGCTGGCGCGGCTCACCGGGACGGCCGTCGCGAGACACGGAGAAACGCTCGTGGTCGGCCTCGAGGCCCCCTCGGCGCCCGCCCTCCTCGACCCCCTGACGCGCGTGGGCGTGAAGATGCTGCTGAACGCGCTCTCCACCTGCACGATGGTCCGCCTCGGGCGCGTCCTCGGGAACCGGATGATCTGGGTGGTCCCGAGCAACCTCAAGCTCATCGATCGATCGATCCGCTACATCCAGGACCTTGCCGCGGCCTCCTACGAGGAGGCCTGCCACGCCCTGTTCGAGGTCATCGAGTACGTGGAGCCCCGGCGCCACGCGGGCCAGGTCTACCCCGCGCCGGTGGGCGTGGCCTCGATGCACCTGCGCCACGGCCTCGGTCTCGAGGAGGCGGAGGCCCGGCTCGCCCGGGAGCTGGGCGGCGAGACCCCGGCGGCGCCAGATCGATAGGACCGCCGGCGCCCCTCCTCGGAACCTCGGGACTGCATCCACGACGCCCACTGAAATGGGGATGTCAGGGGCCCCACTTCAACGTCGGTCGGACCGGTGGCCGGCGCGGCCATCCGGGACATAATCCCGGCCATGAGAACGATCGTCCTCGTCCTTCTCCTCGCGCCCCTCGCCCTCGTCGGCTGCCAGACGGCCCCGTCGGAGCCGGAGCCCCCGCCCAACATCCTGTTCGCCATCGCCGACGACGCCTCCCACCCACACATGAGCGCCTATGGCACGTCATGGGTGAGCACCCCCGCCTTCGACCGGGTGGCCCGAGAAGGCGTGCTGTTCGCCCGCGCCTACACCCCCAACGCGAAGTGCGCCCCGTCGCGATCGATCGTCCTCACCGGTCGCCACTCGTGGCAGCTGGGCGCGGCGGCCAACCACTGGCCCTACTTCCCCGAGGAGTACCGCACGTACGCGGAGGCGCTCGCCGATCACGGCTACCACGTCGGCTACACCGGCAAGGGGTGGGCGCCCGGGGTGGCCAGGGACGCCGACGGCCAGCCGCGCCAGCTGGCGGGAACCCCCTTCCAGGAGCACAAGGCGACGCCCCCCGCGGACCACGTCTCCGACAACGACTACGCCGCCAACTTCGCCGCCTTCCTGGACGCCCGACCCGAGGGCCAGCCCTTCTGCTTCTGGTACGGGGCGTTCGAGCCTCACCGAGCCTACCAGTACGGAGTGGGAGTGGACTCAGGGGGGAGGCGGCCGTCGGACATCGACGCCGTGCCCCCCTACTGGCCGGACACCGAGACGGTCCGGACCGACATGCTCGACTACGCCTTCGAGATCGAGCACTTCGACGCCCATCTGCAGCGGATGCTGAATCTGCTGGAGGAGCGCGGCGAGCTGGAGAGGACCCTCGTCGTGGTCACTGCGGACAACGGGATGCCCTTCCCGCGGGCCAAGGGGAACTCCTACGAGGTCTCGAACCACATGCCCCTGGCCATCATGTGGCCCGCCGGCATCAAGGGACCCGGCCGGCAGGTCGACGACTTCGTCAGCTTCCTGGACTTCGCCCCGACGTTCCTGGAGGTGGCGGGGGTCAGTGTAGCGGACAGCGGGATGAAGCCCATCGAGGGCCGGAGCCTGACGAGCATCTTCCGGTCCGGAAGGTCGGGCCAGGTCGACCCGGAACGCGACCACGTGCTCGTGGGCAAGGAACGCCACGACGTGGGGAGGCCGAACGACGTGGGCTATCCCATCCGTGGCATCCTGACCGATCGGTGGCTGTTCCTCGTGAACTTCGAGCCCGATCGCTGGCCCGCGGGGAACCCCGAGACCGGCTACCTCAACACCGACGGAAGCCCGACGAAGACGGAGATTCTCCAGATGCGCCGCCGCGGCGCCGACACCCGCTACTGGGAACTGGCCTTCGGCAAGCGGCCTCGCGAGGAGCTGTACGACCTCCAGCAGGACCCGCCCTGCGTGGACAACCTCGCCGCGGAGCCGGCCCAGGCGGGGCGAAGACGACAGCTGCGCGAGCGGCTGTTCGACGCCCTCGAGGCCCAGGGCGACCCCCGCATGAAGGGTGAAGGGAGCCTCTTCGACGAGTACCTCTACGCGGACGAGAGCAGCCGGGGCTTCTACGACCGCTACATGCGCGGGGAGTCCCCGAACGCCGGGTGGGTCGAGCCAACGGACTTCGAGCCCGAGCCCCTGGAGTAGGCGCCGGCCCGCGAGCGGTCAGTCGCCGAGTCGGAACGTCGCCTTGACCTGGAAGGCGTCGGTGGCGGGCGCGGCGAAGAGGGTGTCGAGATCCCGGGCCAGGTCGCTGGACCCGGGACTGGCGCTGTCCTCCCGCTGCTGGGCCCAGACCGCGTAGATCGCCGAGCCCGGCCGCCACTCCCACCGCACCACCGCGTTCACCCGGAGCGACCTGAAGCTGAAGTCGGGGTTGCCGAAGGAAAACGGGCCCGAGCCCCGCCCCGGGTCGGCGGTGTAGGAGTCGGTGACCGGGTCGTAGGCGATCTGGCCGGGTCCGTAGGCCACGAAGTCGAAGCTGCGGGGCCGGTCGAGCTCCTTGAAGTCGCCGTAGCTGCCGCGGGAGACGAGGGGCTGGGTGTAGACCTGGAGCGACAGACGCGGCGAGAAGATCCAGCTCAGGCGGGCGGCGAGAGCCAGCTCGGTCTGGTCGAAGCCGGCGAAGACGTAGTGGCCCCCGAGCGTCTCGGGCAGCGCCTCGTCTGGCACCCCGGTCACCCACTGGGCCACGGTGTCGGCCCGGGAGACCTCGGGGCCGAGAACGATCGACAGGGCGGGAGTCGGGTGCACCTCCACTGCCACCTCGCCGTTCCAGTAGCGGCTGCCCCACTCGTTGGCGGAGTGGTATCCGCTGACCCGCGCCACGAAGGGCTTGCGGTCGTCGCTCTCGAGCCAGAAGCCGCCCCCCGCGCTCTGCCCCGAGAGCATGGAAGGCCCTCCCCGGGTGGCGCGGTCCGCGAGGCTCCTCCACCGGAAGTGGCCGCTCAACCCCATGTTCCAGTAGTTCAGGAAGCGCGCCCGGGCGTAGACGTTCAGGCTGTCGCTCTGCTTCTCCTGGTCGAAGTTGAGGGAGTAGGCCTTGGCCACCATGAGCGAGCGATAGCGGGTGAAGCCGTCGGGCCGGGACTTGCGCAGCTGCACGGCCACGTGCCCCCCCCAGCGGTCGCTGCGGCGGTTGAACCCCAGATCGTTGGACTCGAAGCCGGGGCTCGTGGCCCACATCGCGGCGTTGACCCGCACGCTCCCGGACTGACGGTTGAGGTTCACGTTTCCGGTCCAGCCGCCGAGCGCGTCGCGGGCGGGGTCGAGGCGGGATTCGGCGCGGTCCGGGCGCTGGAAGTAGCGCTGCGAGGCGAGCTGGAGATCCTCGATGGCCTCCCGGCTGCCGCCCACCCAGCTCCCGGCCAGGCGGCCCCCGACGACCCAGTCCTTCCGGGAGTCGACGAAGACGTACCCGTCCACGCCACCCACATAGGCGGTCCGAACGAGCTGGCCAGCCAGCTCGGGGTCCACCAGGTCGCGGTTGACGGCGGTGAAGATCCCGCCGTAGCCCACGCGGTCGGAGTCTCGAAAGGCCCGGGCCACGAAGTAGTTCGTGAGGGGCTCGACCTGCTGGTGACCCCGGTCGTCCCCGGTGGCCCACTGGGCCGACTCACTCGAGGTGACCGCGTCCAGAACCCCCACGCTCCAGCCGTCCGCGGTCTTGCCGGTGAACTTGGCGGCCCCGAGGATCGTGGTGAAGCGGGGGCCAAGGACGTAGTCGCCACTGCTTTCGCCCTGCGGGGGACGTCCAATGCGACGGGTGTAGAAGAGGTCGGGCTCGCTTCGCTCGAAGCCGTAGTGGTTGTTCGGCCCGTTGGACCCGAAGCTGTCGAAGGTCTGGCGGCCCTGGACGAAGAAGGGCCGCTTCTCCGGGTAGAAGGTCTCGGAGTCCGAGAGGTTGACGACCGCGGGGTCCACCTCCACCTGGCCGAAGTCGGGGTTGACGGTGGCGGCGAGGGCGAAGCTGCCCCCGACCTTGCGCCGCAGGTCGAGGCCCACGCTGCCGTGGGTGGCCGAGCCGTCGCGGAACGGGTCGCCGGCGGCGACCGGCCCCCGCTCGGTGCCGGCAGCGGCATAGGGGATGAGAACGAGGGGGGCCCGGGGACGGACGCCCTCGATACCCTCCAGCGGAGCCATGCGCGAGGCCAGACCGGTCTCCCCCGAGGGAACCAGGGCCAGCCAGTCGGTCTCGTTCTTCCTCTGGATGATCCGCAGGGCGTTGACGCCCCAGGCGTACGAGTCTCCGGGGAGGAAGCGGAGCTCGGAGAATGGGATCCGCATCTCCACCGACCACCCGCGGTCGTCGACGGTGACCTCCGACTCCCACAGGGCGTCCCACGAGCGGTCGGTCCAGGTGTCGTTGAAGATGATCTCGTCGCGCTGCACGCCGGCCGCCGTCACCTCGAAGCGCACGCCGGTGCGGCGGTCGCCGCGGGGATCGAGATAGATCGCGAAGCGATCCGACTCGGAGTGGTCGTCCCGCCGCGACAGACGCGCCTCGATCAGCTCGGGATCGGAGTCGTGGAGCCGGGCCCCCACGTACAGGGCCTCGTCGTCGTAGGCCAGGAGCAGCTCGGTGCTCTCGGTGGCCGGCATGCCCTCGTCCGGGTCGCGCTGGACGAAGTCGATGAAGGGCTGAAGGAAGGCCCAGGCCTCGTCATCGAGGTGACCGTCGACGCGGATGGGGGCCGGGATCCGGGCCACCTCCACCGCCGGGGCGGGCGTGGGCGCCGGGCGGGGATCCGCCGCCGCCATCGGCGCCGCCGCTGCCAGGAGCGGCAGGGCGAGCACGCAAAGATGACGACGAACCCACATGAATCTATAAGCCTAGCAAAGATGACGCCAGGTCGGCAGATGGCCCCCCGGGAGCCAGGACCGCGCGCCTGGGGAATTTTCGGGTCTCCGGCGCCCGGCGCGCACGGAGAGGGTGTCCAGGTCCCGGACGCCCAATCCATGGGGCGAACGGCCCCGTCACGTCCGCGTCCGGACCACACCGGGGGCGTCGACCCGAGGCCTCCGCTCGTACCCGAGACTCGCCGGGGAGGCAGCCGAACAGAGCACGATTCTCGCCCGTCAGGGGATGGGCCGCCCCGCTGGCCGCTCGTGACCTGTGAAGAAGAGGGGCCCCGGTCGCGGAGCCGGCCTCCAGACGGCTGTCTCTGGAGGGCGCGGCCCGGCTGACCGTCGGGGCTATGATGCAGGGATGCTCCCAGGTCGAACCCCTGGCCGTTCCCGGGTGGGCCGGGCCCGATCGCGTCCGGTCTTCTGGGTGCTCGTGATCGCCCTCCTGGCCGGGATCTCGCCCGCCTGCGAGGGACGCGAGCGGCCGGACGTGATCCTGATCCTCTCGGACGATCTGTCCTACCGGATCGGCCTGTACGGCTTCCCGGTGCAGACCCCCTCCCTCGACGCGCTGGCCGAGAAGGGGCGACGCTTCGACCGGGCCTACTGCCAGTTTCCGCTCTGCAACCCGAGCCGCACCTCCATGCTCACGGGCTGGCGACCGGAGCGAACCGCGGTCTGGGGGAACCTGCGGAACCCGGCTCCCTACGTGCGAGACGCGGTGCCTCTCCAGGAGCACTTCGAGCGCAACGGCTACTTCACGGCGCGGGTGGGCAAGGTCTACCACAGCCGATTCGAGGACGAGTTCCGCTGGTCGCAGGTCTACGACA
Organism: Acidobacteriota bacterium; assembly: GCA_022340585.1. GTDB lineage: Bacteria > Acidobacteriota > Vicinamibacteria > Fen-336 > Fen-336 > JAJDNS01. Next base: position 41,676 of record JAJDNS010000146.1, on the reverse strand, counting down.
CGTACGGGGGGGAGGAGGTTTCCGGCCAGCCCAAGCGGTGGGGCCCATCCCGAGCCAGCGAGGAGGAGCTTCCCGACGCTCGGGCGGCCCAGCGGGTGATCGAGCTCTTGAGCACTCCGCGAGAGCAGCCCCTCTTCATCGCCATGGGCCTGATCAAGCCGCACACCCCGTGGGTGGTGCCGGGGCCCTATTTCCGGCTCTACCCTCCCGAGTCCACGGAGCTGCCCCGGAGCGCGTCGGAGCAATCCGGCACTCGCAGCCTGGGGGGGCTTCGCCGAGAGCGTTGGCCCGAGGCCCTCGCCGCCTACCGCGCCGCCGTGACCTTCGCCGACGCCCAGGTCGGACGCGTGCTCGAGGCGGTGGAGCGTCTCGACCGCTGGGACCGGACGATCATCGTCTTCGCCGGCGACAATGGCTTCCACGCCGGGGAGCACGGCCGGTTCGGCAAGAACACGCTCTACGAGGAGGCGAGCCGGGTGCCCCTCGTCATCGCCGCGGCGGCGGTGAAGGAGCCGGGGACGGCCACGACACGGGTGGTCGAGCTCGTGGACGTCTACCCCACCCTCGTGGACCTGTGCGGCCTCCCCCCGGTCCCCGGCCTCGACGGAGTGAGCCTGCGTCCTCTCCTCGAGGACCCGACCGCGAGCGTCAAGGAAGCCGCGTTCACGATGACCAGGGTCGGCGCCACGCGGCTCGGCACGATTGGGCTCAGCACGCGGACCGAGCGGTATCGCTACACCCTCTGGCCCGGGGGACGTGAGGAGCTGTACGACCACGAGACAGACCCGGACGAGATGGTCAATCTGGCGAAGCGAGCCGAGCTGCAGCAGACGCTGCAGAAGCTCCGACGGCTCTCAGAAGTGCTGCCCGAGGTTCGCCCCGACCGGGTGCTTCCCCGCGCCGGCGAGGCTGGAGACGATGCGGACGACGAGTCCGAGACAAGCCGAGCCGTCGAACCCGACTCTCCTCCCCCGTCGTCGGGACCCGGGTAGGGCGCGGATGGGCACCGAAACGACGATGGTCGCGGGAGCGCTTCCCTGCTAATGCCCTGACGCTCGCACCGTTTCCCGGCCCAGCCAGCCGGCGACGTCGGCCGGGTCGATTCGCGTCATCCGATACAGCGCGCCGCGCGCCGCATCGCCTTCGCCCTGCTCGAGGATCTCGGTGTAGAACTCCCACACGATCTCGCCCCCCGGAGTGACCTCGAACGCCCGCCCGGTGTCCGTCTCGGCGATGAGGACGTTTCCGTTGCCGAGCTCCTGGCACCCACCGCGCGCCGCCGAGAAGAACGGACTCTTCCGGGTGCCCCGGTACTCCCACACGATCTGGCGTCGATGGGGGTCGAGCTTGACGATCCGCGAGTAATGTCGTCGCGTGCCGTTGTCGAAGACGAGGACGGTGCCATCCCCCAGCCAGGTGGCGTGATGTTGTCCCTCGAGCTCGCCCTCGCCCCACGTCCAGATGACCTTCCCGCTCTCGTGATCGATCACCGCCACGATGTCGAGCTCGCGCACCGAGATCATGAGGTCGCCGCGGCGCCACAGGCCGGGATTGTCGCGCTCCAGGACCTGGATGGAGTTGGCGTGGAAGATGTCCTGGGCGTCAGTGTGAAAGAGGATGTTGACGACATCCTCGACGCCCTCGTACTCGCCTCGAGTGGCGGCCTCGAAGATCCTCGCCGCTTCCATCCGCTCTCGGTCGGGGGCGCTCGGAGCCTCCCGGAACTGCTCGAGCCTCTCGGGAATCGTCTTCTCGATCGCGGCCAGGCGAGCCTCGATGGCACCATCCCATTCCGTATCGGAGAACGCGTCGAACAGCGACAGCTCGCCCGCGACCTTCCCGAGAGGGGTGACGATGAGGATCAGGTCGTCCTGGAAGGCCACCGGCCTGCCGTCGAGCTCCGTGGTGCGCACCCCGTCGACGAGGACGAAGATGTTGCCGTCGGGTCCGATCGCGACGTCGTGATGAGCCGAGATGTCGAGCTTCCAGACGACGTTGGAGAGCCGGTCGAGTCGGAGCAGCATGTGGTGGGTGGCGATGACGAGCAGGTCCCCTCCCCCCAGCAGCTCGACATGGTTCCAGCCGAGAAGATACCCCGGGAGAAACGAGGGCAGCATCTCGCGAAAGCGCTTCAGGGCCTTCCCGGTCTCTTCGGAGCTCCAGCGGTGGAGCTCACGCCCTTCCATGTCCATGAGCCTGGCGACGGCCTGCTCTCGGGAGTTGAAGAGATTCAGTCCGTCGCGGGCCAACCGTCGCACGTAGCGCGTGACCCCGCCGCGGGCACGGTGACCCTCGGTCACGGGCACCGTGGTGACGTATCCCAGGGCCTCGAGTTGTCGTTGCTTCTCGATGTCGATCTCGGGTGCGGGTGCCTCACAGCCGAGCAGCAGCACGGCGAGGGCCGACAGGGCGGCCACCCGCCGGATCCAGATCGAAGTTGCGCGCATCGTTCCCGCCCCTCGAGCCGAAATGATATCCCGCGTCCATCGAGGAGGCCCCCCGGTCGACCACGGGCTCGGCACCAGGCTCCACGGCTCGATCCAAATCGAGCTCGTCAGTCGTCGCCGGGACGCAGGTAGAACGGCAGGTGGAGGCCGAAGCGGCGATCCTCCGGGGGTTCGGTGCCGGTCAGGTGCGCGGACAGGGTCACGTCCGTCGTCCCGACGGGAAGCTCCATGGGAAAGGAGAACAGATCCAGGCCCGGGAACTCCGCGTGCCGAAACACCGAGCCGAGCTGCCGGGCGCCGAGGGCGAACGACACACTCTCTCCGGGACGAAGGTACAGCCCCCCCTCGAGCCGGTAGCGACCAGACGCCGGCGCGAAGGCCACGACGTGTGACTCCGCCCGTCCCCGGGCGAATAGCCTCCCTTCGAGGATCTCGGTCCGGTCGACGCCGGCGCCCTCGCTCACGTGGGCGCTCATCCGGGCTGCGAGTGGCGCGAAGCGGTCGCGGCACTGGAAGAGAAAGCGCCGGTGGTCGCCGTCCAGCAGGGGCCCCGGGTCGCCGCTCCGCAGGGATGACTTCAGCAGGTCCGAGCGCCGCAGGACGTCGGCGCCCCACGGGCCCGACCTCAGCACCTGCTCCAGATGCGGCCAATGGGCGATGTTCAGTGTGACGAGACAGAGGAGGGCAACGGGCACGAGCCGGGGCAGGGAGCCGCCGCGCGCCACCGAGATCCGCTCCAGCAACCAGAGAAGGCCGAAGACGACGACCACCTGGTAGACGATCGGGTAGTACCAGATGCGGTGGTCGATCCAGGTGATCGGCTCGTGCCGGCGCGCCATCACTGCCACCATCGCCACCTGGGCCACCACTCCAAGAAGCAGCATCGCGATCAGGGCGGGATCCCCCCGGGGTGGCGCCTCTCGTCGGGCCCACAGCACCAGGGCGAGGGCGAGGACGACCAGGATGCCGGCCGGGACGAGCCCACCCGGGAGGCCCCCGAAGAGGAGCAGGGTCCAGTCACGAAGCACGGCGAGCCCCTGAAGCCAGGCCCGGGGGTCGGCCAGCCACCCGGGCCTCAGGGCCTGGAACTCCATGGACGGCCAGTACCCGTTCGCGCGGTGGATCAACCAGGGACCGAGGAGGTAGTTGTAGGCGAGGGTCACGCAGACCGCCGCCGCGGCGGCGAGGACGAGGCGTCCACCGTGCCGACTCCTCACCCATGCGAAGCCGAGCGCCAGGGTCAGACACCCGAGGTAGAACAGCCCCTGCCGGTCGAGGAGGCTCATCACCGCGCCGCCAGCGAACAAAGGCCAGACGGGCGCCCCGGCCTCCTCCGGGGCGCGCCGGCGCTCGCGCAGCGAGAACAGGAGCGCGAAGAGGAGCAGCGGCGCCACCAGGGGCTTGCCCGCCCGGTAGAGCGTGCCCATCGTGCTCATGAAGACGAAGTTGCTCAGGTAGAGCAACAGGGCGAGCCACGCGGTGCCACCGGCGAGGCCGGGGAGCGCACGGGGAGCGCCCCAGCGGAAGGCGGCAACGACACCCAGCGATGCGACCACGGCGCTCGGAGGGAGGAACCAGAAGCGATCGTGCCGAGCGTGGTACCCGATCCACTGGGCGTCGAGGAAATCGACGGCGTAGCTGAGCTCACGCCCCTGGTAGAAGTCGTAGCCCCGGGGATTGAGAATCACCTGGGGCGCAGAGCGGTCGCTCCAGTAGCTGTCGAGGAAGCCCAGGGCCTCCTCGTCGACGATCCCCCCCGACCAGTAGACGACCGGCGCCGCGACCAGAGCCAGCGCCAGCACGAGCCCGAGCCGACCGGACATGGCGTCGCCTAGCCGCCCGGGTGACCGCGATCCTGCGGCGCGGCCTCGAGATCAGAAGGCTGCGGGGTAGCAGGCTGCACGATAGATGCCGTAGCCCCGCCGGACGTACTCGTCCTTGTAGTTGACGTCGAAGTTCTCGCTGAACTCGTTGGTCTTCTTGACCGAGATCTCTTCGCCGCCGAAGAACGCGCAGAACCCCTTGCCGGTCAGTATCTCCACGATCCCGTCGTGGTACGCCACCGGGTCCTTCAGCCTCGGCCAGTCCGTGCCCGGGTTGATGTCGCTGTAGTCGAACACCTCCGGGTGGTCCTCGAGCATCTGGTCGATCGCCGCCTCCACCTGGCCGTAGTAGCGGCTCTCCGGATCACCACACGCGATGTGGGTGCTCCGGGGGAGCGAGCAGCCCTCGGGGACCGGGTGGTACGGTCGGTGCCCCCGCGGGAAGATGGCCGGAGCGCAGCTCCCCCGGTAGATGGTCTCGCCGGTCCGGTACTCGTTCTTGGCCGTCAGGATGTCGAACTGGTCGTTGTACGCATCCGTCCTCTTGACCCCAAGCTCCTCGCCGCCGGTGTCCGCACACAACCCCATCTGGTCGAGCGCGCGGATGATCTCGACGTAGTAGCCGCCCACGTTCAGGACGTGCCGGCCGTTGAAGTACTCCGGGAACCGGGACTGCACCTGCTCGATGGCCAGGTGCACCTCGTCGAGGAAATGCTCGGGGCCGGAAGTGCAGTTCGCCTCGCTGACGGGCACACCCTCACCCAGGGCGGCGCAGCTCGCCGACAGCGGAGCGTCGGGCACCGGCGTCGGTTCGGGGGTCGGATCGGGCACCGGCACCGGCACCGTGGGCACCGTGTCGGTGTTGGAGTTGCCTCCCCCTCCACAGAACTGGAGCGAGAGGGCGAGGGCGGCAACGGACACGATGGACAGAAGACGATATCGAGTCAAGGTATGAAGTCTCCGTATCAATACATATGGATAATCATCCATTCTACTGCGAAGGCTCCAGCGGCGCCATCGAAAGGTGACGACGGGCTCGGAGCCGGGACCCACACCACCGTGCCGAACCGTCTCGTCTGCCGCCCGGCGGCTCCCACGCCGAGACGCCTCGCGGGAACGACGGGCACCGCGAGCTCCCCCACCTCGCCTCCTATCTTCATGCCGAAAAAGCTTGCAATCAAGATCAATTGGAGTCATATTGCTAAAGTCAATTCAAGGTTCCGGGGGTGAAGATGCGTTGGGCAAGAACTCGGTCTTCGGTCGCTGCCATGGCGGTCGTGGCTCTCGTGGGCTGCCACACAATCTCCGAGGAAGCGGCACCGACGGCCCCGAGCGAGGTGTCGACGTTCTCCGCGATCTCCATCCCGGTGATCGGGCTCTCCCAGGGCACTCCGTCGCCCACGCCGGCGCCGGCTCCCTCAACTCCCGAGCCCACGCCCGAGCCCACCCCCGAGCCCACGCCGGCGCCGCCCGCGGCCAGCTCGTGCAACCTGCCCTCGTCCAGCCCCACGAACCCGGTGTGCACCGACGAGAGTCCCTACCTCCTCGAGGAGATCGAAGCCGCCCTCGATGCCGTGACGGAGCAGCACCCCGAGCTCTTCAACTTCAACGACACCCGGTGCCCCAACTGCTACTACGTCAAGGAGCCAAGGCTCTACATCGAGGAGATGGGGAAGCAGCTGGCGCGGCAGGGAATCTGCATGAAGGGAGGGCTCGAGGAGATCGGCGTGAAGTCCTCCAACGACTTCAACGAGCAGTACGACATCCTGCTGTCCACCGACCACATCCGGCGCGGAACCGGGGCCTACCGGGGGATCTGCCGGCCCTCCTTGTTCTGATCTCGCCGGCGTGAGGCGAGCGTCCCCACGCGGGCGCCTGGCCCGTCCCGTCTACCGACCGTCGGGGGCGTCGTTCTCGGGCCAGCAGCCGGTCCGGTACACGGCGACGTTGCCTCTCTGGAAGACACGGCCCACGAACGGGGCCTCCGGAAAGGGCTCCTCGGCGCTCGAGCGCTGGATGACCACGTAGCTCACGTGGTACTCCACGGCCAGGGGGTGAAAGGCCTCGTGGCCACCGGGCCGCAGCGAGGCGAGCATTCGGGCGGCGGCGGCCGCCCGCGGCGGCCAGGGAACGAACGGGCTGGAGAAGCCGGCGTCCAGGGCTACGAGGCGGCGGCCGGCGGTCGCTACCACGCGCAGGCCGGCGTCGTGCTCGGCCAGGAACACGTCGTCGACGCTCGTGTGGCGCCGTATCCACTCGTGGGCCCTGATCCGGTCCATCCGGGAGTGGAACTCCGCCACGCGCCGCGTCGCGACGAAATCGGCGCGGGTCCGCCACGAGGGGTAGCTGGCCACGGCCAGGCCGAGGGCCAGGACCACCGTCACCAGGGCCGCCAGAGCCGAGCGTCGTTCCGGCCGGGGCGTGAGGAGCGACGCGAGCCCGGTGCCCAGCCACAAGGCACCCAGTCCCGCGACCAGAGAGACGAGACCGCCGAGGAGCGCCCAGAAGTGAAAGGCCGGGACCAGGGGCGGAGCCGGGAGCCCGAGGTTTCGAAGCGCGGGCTGGGCGAAGACGTACGAGAGAAGGATGACGCCCCAGAAGGCCCAGGCTCCGATCACCCTCCGCGCGGCGGGGCTCCGGGCCGAGGCGCCCCCCGGGGCCAGCAAGGCGATCACGCCGGCCAGGACGAGGCCGATGAGGGCCGGTCGGTCGAGGGCGCCGCTGAGGATCCCTCCCAGGCTGTCGAGGCCCGTGCCCGGCCAGACGTAGGCCCCGGGCTCGGGATTGACGACCCGCAGGTGATATCGGCCCAGGATCGACCACAGGAAGGGAGAGGCGACGGCACCGGCGAGGGCCAGCGCCGCGCCCAGCCACGCCGCCCGCCGGGCCCTCGTCCCCGCCTCTCGCCCCAGGAGCAGCAGCGAGCTCGCCACGGCGCCCAGCAGCAGCGCGGATGCGGTGTGGGCCAGGAACGTCAGGCCCAGCAGGGCCCCGACCAGCAGGAACCACCGGAGCCGGGAGCGCGTCAACGCAGCGGCCAGGGCGGCCAGCCCGAGGTAGAACGGCCCCTGGGCCACCTGCGCCGCGAACGGCCAGGGGGAGTACGTCGCACACAAGAGGGGGTGCAGACGCCCCGGCGTGACGAAGACGAACATCACGAGGGCAGCCACCGCTCCCCAGCGGCCGATCAGCGATGCGGCGAGGAGCGTGAAGCCCACGGGGGCCACCAGCCCGAGCCACGGCCCGAGGCGCAGGCTGGCCTCGTTGGCCGCGATGCCCCCGAGCTTCGAGGTGACCGCGATGAGGGCGGGAGTCAGGGGGTTGTACCAGATGCTCTCGCCCCGGTAGAACGGGTCCGCCAGCCACGCCCCGTCGGCCATGGTGCGGGCCTGGGCGATGTCGCGGTACAGGTCTTCGTCGAATGGCCAGCTCAGGCCGCTGGTCGTCCGAAGGCCCTGCCCCACTGCGACGGCGCAGACGACCAGGATGAGGAGGGCGGCCCCGAGCCCGCTTCCCGGCCCTGCCCCCCGCTGGGGCATGGGAGTGGTCTCGGCGCGCGAGCCGTGAGCCATCAGTCTCTCAGATAGCCCAGGGACTCGAGAGCGCGACGCTCTTCCTCGGTGATCTCGACCGCATCCGGGGTGCCGCCGTCGCCCGTCCCACTGCCGGCCTTCCACAGCCAGAACAGGCTCTTCATCTGCGTCACGACGTCGGCTCGATCGGCGGCCAGATCCTCCCTCTCCCCGGGATCCGTGCGCAGATCGAACAACGCGAGCCGATCGGCCTTGCGGTCCCAGATCAGCTTGTAGCCGTCTCTCACCACGCTCACCTGATCCGCGTCGAGGCGACTGGTCTCGCTGAACACGGGCCCCTTCGCCCCGTCGGGGCGGACGCTTCGGGCGACCCCGGACATCGGGCCGGGAGCCGGTATCTGCAGGTACGAGAGCAGGGTCGGCATCAGGTCGATGAGGCCGATGTAGTCACGGGCGACGAGGCCTTCCACCTGGTTCGGGTACTTCATCAGCAAGGGCACGTTCGTGAGCTCATTGAAGACGGTCTTGGAGTGCCCGAGCTGGCCGTGGTCCAGGAACTCCTCTCCGTGGTCGGCCGTCAGGATGATGAGCGAATCGTCATAGAGCCGGTTGTGACGCAGATAGCCGAGCACCCGGCCGATGTGGAAGTCGGTGTAGGCGACCTCCGAGTCGTACAGGGCGAGCAGGTAGTCGCGGTCGGCGTCGCTGAGCTCCGCGGTCATCTCGAACAGCTCTTCGTGCCTCATCCCGGAGGTGATCGGTCCGTCGTAAGTGAGCTCCTCGGCAAACGGGAAGCGCTCGTGGCTGATGTAGTTGTAGTGGGGATCGAAGTAGTGCAGGAACAGGAAGAACGGCTCGTGGTCGTCGGACCCGCCCTCCCGGGCGGCGGCCCAGCTCCTCAGGAAGTGGAGCGCCTGGTTGGAGACGCCGTGGGAGCACACGCCCGCATGGCCCTGGATCCACCTCTCGTCGAAGTAATCGAACCCCTGGTCGAAGTTCCACTTCCGGCTCAGGAAGAAGTGACTGATGGCCGCACCCGTGTGGTAGCCGTTCTGCCGCAGAACCTCGGCCAGTAGCACCTGCTCGTCGCCAATCCGGTCCGGCTCACCCCGAATGCCGAGCTCCCAGGGATACCGAGACGTGAGGAGGGAGCCCACCGAGGGGGTCGTCCAGGGGGCCTGAGAGAACGCGTTGTCGTAGCGAATGCTGTCGGCCGCCAGACTGTCGATCGCCCGCGAGACCGGTCGCGGGTTGCCATAGCAGCCGAGGTGGTCCTTTCGCTGGGTGTCGATGACGATGAGGACGATGTTGGGCCGGGGTGGATCCGCGTGTCGGCAGCCCGACAGCGCGAGCACGGTCGCGGCCAGCAGACAGCCCGGGAGTCTGAATCCAGTCGGCAAGGTCCGGCCCTCGGCGTGTGTCCGGGGTGCCCCGGGCTCCGTCTCTGGCGACCTGCGGCGCCACCACCGCCGCGCCCACGGGCCGCGGTTCGGCGGTTTCGGGTCCTCGAGCACCTCGACGATAGGATAACCGGCCCGGGGGCGCGAGAGCGCGGCACGGCGGCGCCGGACGGTCGGGCCCGGCGAAGGTGCTATCGTGGGCGCATGCGCGGGGCTCGAGCGATCGCCCTCGGCGCCGCGGTCGCGGCGGGAGCCGGCCCGTGGGGAGCGTGCCGCGGGGATGGCCGCGACGAGAGGTCGCGGGCGGCGCCGGAGAGAGCCGAGCCCGCCGGCGCCTCGTGGGATCTGGTCTACGAGCAGAAGGTGGAGGGGAACGTCGATCTCTACCTCGTCCCCACCACCGGCGGCCCGGCGCGGCGACTCACGAGGCATCCCCGCGAGGACCTCCACGCCCGCTGGATGCCTGACGGGCGGCACATCGTCTTCACCTCCAACCGGACGACCAGGCCCCAGCTCTGGGAGCTCTCGGTGGACGGGGGAGAGCCGTGGCAGATTCGGAGCAACGACGGCGAGGAGTCTCAGCCGGATCCCTCCCCGGATGGCCGTCGGGTCGCCTTCCTCTCGGACCACGACGGTCCCCAGAGGCTGCTGGTCATGGACCTCGCGACCGGGGTCTCGAATGAGCTCGTCCGCCACGGGAAGAAGACCATCTTCGGCAATCCCCACTGGAGCCCGGACGGCGCGCGCATCGCGTTCTCGTCCAACTGGCGGATCGGCCACCACATCTACTCGGTCGACGTCGCGTCCGGGGAGGTGCGCCGGGTCGTCGGGGGGTGCGAGCCTCGCTTCACCCGCGACGGACGCCGCCTGGCATACGTGAGCCGGGAGCACGCGTCCCCCACCGTCAGCCGCCTGGTCGAGCGCGACCTGGAGACGGGCGAGGAGCAGGTCCTGGTCGACTGGCCCGCGCTCAACTACGATGCGGCCTACTCCCCCGACGGCAACGAGATCGCCTTCGCCTCCAACATCACCGGGGACTGGGCCATCTTCCGCCAGCGGCTCTCCGACGGCCGGGCCTGGCGGGTGACCTTCGGAGAGGGTCCGGCGCGCTATCCCGACTATCGGCCCGTGGACGGCGGCGAAGCGCCGGGCGCTCGCACGACCCCGGGCCCGCCCGGGACCTAGCGAGGAGCCCGTGGCCGACGGAACCGACCCCGTCCTCGCGACGCTCCGCTTCGCGGCGTTCGCCGCCGCGACCATCCTGGGCCCCGGCATCGTATTGCAGCGCCTCATCCGTGTCAGGTGGGACCCTGCCCTCGTCGTGCCCCTCGGGCTCGCGTTCTGCGCCGGCGGGTACTGGCTCGGGCTCGTCAGCGGGACGCCCTGGCTCCTCCCCCTTCTCGCTCTCCTCCTCGACGTCCAGCTTCTCAGACCTGGTCTGCGCGGGCGGCCAGCGGAAGGACCGTCGATTCGCGGCGCCCTGCCTCCCGCCCTCCTGCTGCTCCTCCTGCTGGCGCTGGCGCGGTACCCGGTCAACCGCGTCGGGCCGAGCGGCGAGTTTCTCCTCGACATGGGAGAGCACCGGGACACCGCCGTTCACGTGGGCCTCGTCTGGGAGCTCGAGGCCGGCTATCCGCCCCAGGTGCCCGGGTTCTCCGGAGTCGAGCTCCACTACCACGTGGGAATCCACCTGGTTCGGGCCGCCGCCGCCCGTTGGGCGGGGATCCACCCCTACGACTCGTTTACTCGATTCGACACGACCCTGTGGGGTCTCGCCCTGATCCTCGCCCTGCGCGGAGCGGCGCACGCCCTCGGCCTGGGCCGCCGGGCTACCGGCCTCGTCGGCTATCTCCCCCTGGCCTGCGATCTGTCGTTCGTGCCCGGGCTGCTCCTCGGGGCGAGCTACTGGGCGTTCAAGCTGGGGGACAACTTCACCGAGGCGATCTTCTACGCGAACTCCATGACACCGGCGATGGCCATGGTCCTCGCCGCGGTGACGGCCCTGGCCCGGGCGGAGCGTGGCGAGGGTCGCGCCTGGCTCGTTCTCGGCGGCATCCTCGGGGCCAGCGCCGCCTTCTTCAAGGTCTTCGCCGGAGCGTTGTTCCTCCTGGCGCTGGGCACCGCGTGGCTCCTCGGGCGTCGCCGCCGGGAGCTCACCTTCGTGGCGGCGCCCGTCGGCCTGGCCCTTCTCCTGCTCGTCGCCGGCGCGGCCGCCCCGACCGGTGTCGAGGGGGTCCGGGCGAGCTTCGTCCCCCTCGCGCCGGTGAACCCGGCCCGCCTCGCCTTCGGGCTGGGCGAGGCACACGGGCTCGCGTTCCTGGCCTCCGGGCTCGTCTGGGTGGTGTTGTCCCTGGGCCTGCGCGTGCTCGGTGTGCCGGGAGCCTTTCACCAGGCGCGCGGCCCCCGGGCCTCGGGCGCCGTTCTCGGGAGCTTCGCGCTCTGGGGCTGGCCGATCGCCACGTTCGTGAGCATCACCGCCGACCCTGCCTACGACGAGAGCTTCTACTTCCTGCAGGCGAGCGGCCTCGTCCTCTGGCTGTTCGCGACCCCGGTGCTGGCGGGGAGCACTCGCCGGAGCCTGACCCTCGCGGCCGCGGCGCTCCTCGTCAGCGTCGCGGCAACCGGGGAGTACCTGTACCGGGCCCGGCAGCAGGACCCCGAGGTCGTGCCCGCGGCCGCGGTCAGGGCCATGGCCGCCCTCCGGGAGGCCAGCCGTCCCGGCGACGTGCTTCTCATGCAGGTCCGGGTCCCCCACGTCCCGCTGCCGATCGTCCTCGCGGGCCGCCGCGTCGCCTACGTCGACTACATCGGCTACTGGCGCCAGTTCGTCACTCCCGAGACCCGGGAGGCCAGGCGGGAGCAGGTGCGGTCGTTCTTCCAGGCCCGAGACGCGGAGACGGCACGGGCAGTGGCGCGCGAGCTCGGGGCACGCTACGTGTACTTGTCGGGCCGCCGGCCCAGGCCCGTCGAGAAGGCCGGCGTCCTCGAAGCTCTCTTCCGGGAGGGGAACGAGCGGGTCTACCGGATCCGGCAACGACCGGGGGAGCAGTGACCCGGGAGGGCAGAGCCATGAGAGCGTCCCCGCGCTGGGCCGTCGTACGGACCGTCGTGATCGCCGTGGGCACGATCGCCCGGCCCGGCATCGCCCAGGAGACCGCCACCCAGCCCGTCCAGAAGGTCGCCGTCGAGGGCACGTACATCCGGATCGGCTTCAACGACGAGGGCTGGGTGACCATGGGCTTCCGGACCGCCAACAACTCGGTCGGAGAGGACTGGATGCTCCTCGAGGTGGGGATGACGGTCCAGAAGAACGTGCCGGACTACACCTTGAGCCGCTCGGACATCGCGCTGGTCGCCCCCGGGCCGAAGGTCGTCCCGCTCGCGACCCAGTCCGAGTTCCAGGAGGCGGGCTACCTGAGAGCGCTGAACCAGAGAGCCGACATCGCCCGTGACGCGATCAACTACTTCCCCCCCTCCGCCTCGCGCGGCTGTGTCATCAACTTCTTCGCCAACCCCGCCGGGGGTGCCGGCAGCCGCCTCGCCCGCGGCCAGGTGGACCTGAGCCAGAACCGGGCCTGCGTGGGGCGCCTCTACTTCCACGTTCCCGGCGGAATCGAGCTCGGGCAGCACAACCTCGTCGTGAGGTTCGCCAGCAGCACGATCAAGGTCCCGTTCAGGATCATGGCCGAGGACGAGGCGAAGGTGTTCGAGAAGAAGTGGAAGGAGGCACGAAGGAAGGCAAGGCGGAAGTAGCCGTCGTCTCTTCTGACGGGCGCGGACGGGCCGGCCGGCGTGAGGTCACGACCCAGTCCCGGGGGGGAGGCCGGCCGCGGAGGCCGCGTGGTAAAATGCCCTTCTTTGGGGCGCCCTTCGCCCCATCCCGTGCGACCGGACCCTCCCGTCCGCGCGGAACTGGACGGATCAAGACGCGCCATGGACCGCGAGCGGATCGGCAAGTACAGGATTCTCGACGAGATCGGCCGAGGCACGATGGGCGAGGTCTACAAGGCCTTCGACGCCGTGCTCAGGCGCCACGTCGCCCTGAAGACCCTCTCCAGCCACGTCGGACCCGATGACGAGGCGCTGCAGCGTTTCCAGCGCGAGGCCCAGGCCGCCGCTCTCCTGAACCACCCCAACATCGTCACCGTCCACGACTTCGGAGAGGAGCAAGGACTCCTCTACATGGCGATGGAGTTCCTCGACGGTGCCGACCTCCGCGACGCGATTGACAGCGACATGGTGGGAGACCTCGACCGGCAGCTCCAGGTCGTGGACGGCCTCCTCGCCGCCCTCGAGTACGCCCACGCGCGGGGGATCGTGCACCGGGACATCAAGCCCGCGAACATCTTTTTGTGTCGCGACGGGTCGGTGAAGATCACGGACTTCGGCCTGGCGAAGCTGAACACCTCGGAGATGACCCAGGAGGGGATCGTCCTCGGCACGCCCAACTACATGTCTCCCGAGCAGGCGCTCGGCGACGCGGTGGACGGGCGCTCCGACGTCTTCTCCGCGGGGGCGGTCCTCTACGAGCTCCTCACCGGCCACAAGCCCTTCGAGGCGGACTCGACCCCCAGCGTCCTCTACCAGGTCGTCCACCGGGAGGCGCCCCCGGTGCGGCGGTGGGCGCCCCACGTGCCCGCGCCCCTGGTCGCCGTCTGCAACCAGGCCCTGGCCAAGGACCGGGAGAAGCGGTTCGCGAGCGCCACCGAGATGCGGACCGCCCTCGCCGCGGCCCGGCGGGCGGCGCCTTCCACGCCGGTGCTCCAGCCCCCGCCCCTGCCCCCGAGCCACAGCGGGCGAACCCGGCGCGTGCCGCCCTCCACCATCCCCCCGATCCAGCAATACCCTGCCGGCGCGTCGTCGAGCACGAGAACGCGGGTGGCCTCGGCCCGCCGTCGCGGGACGCTGGCGTGGCTGGCGGCAGGCGCGGCGCTGGCCCTCGTCGTCCTCGTGGCTCTGGCCTCCCCCTGGGTGCAGCAGCGGCTGGGCCCCGGGTCCGCCGCCGACCCGGGCGACGCCCAGCTGGGGGAGCTCACGAAGACCCTGGTCACCACGCAGGTGCGGCTCGCTCAGCGCGAGCTGGACGACAAGCACTGGCAGGCCGCGGCGGAGCAGGCCCGAAGCGCCCTGGGGCTGGCACCCGGCCACCCCGAAGCCGAAGGTATCCTCGAGGCGGCTCGGGCTCGACTCGAGGAGCTGGATGCGGCCATCGCCGCCGCCCGGGGCGCGCTGGGAGCAGGGGACACCGGGGCGGCCTCGGCGCACCTGTCCCGGGTCCTGGAGCTGGACCCCCGGCACCCCGCGGCCACGGAGCTTTCCGCTCGCCTCAACGCCGTCTTTCGCACCCAGGCCGACGACGCCGCCACGGCCATGCGCGCGGCACGGAAGCAGGCGGAGGCCAGCGGGGCGGTGGGGAACCCGAGCTTCGGAGCGGCGGAGATCGCGGCCCGGGAGGCGGAGAGTCTCGTCGCCTCCGAGGAGTTCGCCGACGCGACCCGGACCTACCTCGAGGCCCGCGACGGCTTCGACCGTGCCCGTCGGAGCGCCCGGGCCCAGCGGGCCCGGGTGTCGTCGGAGCCCTCCCCCTCCGCGGGCTCGCCCGCAGCACCTGCCGCCTCGGGCCTCCCCGAGGGACCGGGCCCCGTCGCTCCCGAGGCGACGCCCGGGCCCCCGCGGTTCCTCGCCGAGAGGACGACGGTGACGACACCGGCCGCCGCGGAGGTCGCGGGCTTCGAATCGGACACCGTGGACGCCCGCCGGGCCCCCCGCTTCCAGGGCCGGCTGGAGTTCGAGGTTCTCCCCTCCGAGGTCCGACCGGGGAAGCCCTTCGTGGTGAGGGTACAGCTCGTCAACGAAGGTCGCCGTTCGGTCCGTGTCGAGGGCCTCGCCCTCGCCACCGTCGAGGACGGTCGGCGGGCGGCGGTCCCCACGCGGGTCCTCCAGCGGCGGGTGCCGGCGGGTGCGCGCGGCTTCGTGGCCGAGTACTCGGGGATCTGGTCTCCGGTGCGCTCCTGGAGCCTCGAGGCCGTCGCCGCGGTCGAGGGGAACGAGGTGGTCCGGAGTCGTCTGAAGTCGGAGTAGACGGGGGAGCGACATGTCACTGCAGATCTCGGAGCGCGGGCGACAGATGCCGGCGTCGCCCATCCGCAAGCTGGCGCCTCTCGCGGACGCGGCGAAGAAGCGTGGGGTCCGGGTCCTCCACCTCAACATCGGCCAGCCCGACCTCGAAACGCCGGCACCGATGCGCCGACGTCTCGCGACGGCCCCTTCGGTTCTCGCCTACACCCCGTCGGGGGGGACGGCCGAGTGCGTGGCGTCCCTGCAGCAGTACTACCGAGGGCACGGACTCTCCCTCGAGGCCAACGAGATCATCGTGACCACCGGGGGGAGCGAGGCACTCCTGTTCGCGCTCACCGCGTGCGCCGGTCCCGGCGACGAGGCCCTCGTCGTCGAGCCCTTCTACACCAACTACATGGCGTTCGCCACGATGGCCGGTGTTCGCCTCGTGCCGCTGCGGGCGCGGGCCGAGGACGGCTTCCACCTGCCGCCCATCGAGGAGTGGACCCGGGCCCTGACTCCACGCACCCGCCTCGTGCTCCTGTGCAACCCGAACAACCCGACGGGCACGGTGTACCGCCGGGACGAGGTCGAGGCCGTGGCCGCGTTCTGTCGAGCGAACGGGCTCTTCCTGGTGGCCGACGAGGTCTACCGCGAGCTTGCCTACGACGGGGCGAAAGCCACGAGCGCCCTCGACGTCGAGGGGGCCGAGGAACTCGTCGTGGTGACCGACAGCCTCTCGAAGCGGTACAGCGCGTGTGGAATCCGCCTGGGCTGCCTGGCCACGCGCAACCGCCAGGTGTGGGACGCCTCCCTCCGCATGGCCCAGGGCCGCCTGTCGCCCCCGGGGCTGGCTCAACTCGTCGCCCTGGGGACGAGCGAGCTGGGTCCGGACTACGAGCAGGAGCTCGTGAAGGAGTACCAGAGGCGTCGGGACGTGCTCTACGAAGGGCTTTCCCGCCTTCCCGGCGTCTTCCTCCTCAAGCCCGAGGGGGCCTTCTACTTCATCGCTCGGTTCCCCATCGGCGACAGCGAGGACTTCGCGTCCTGGCTGCTCAGCGACTTCAGCCACGAGGGGGCCACGGTGATGGTGGCCCCGGCGCCCGGCTTCTACGCCACGCCCGGGCTCGGCCGCGACGAGGTGCGCATCGCCTACGTCCTGAACGAGGAGGACCTGGAGGCCTCGGTGCGCGTCCTCGCCCACGCGCTGCCGGCCTACCGGAGGGCCCGCGGCCTGGGAGCCATCGAACCCGCCCGAGCCGCGGCAGAAGCACGCTGACGATCGGGCGCCTCCTGACCTGGGGACTGCTGCCCGTCGGGGCCATCCCCCTCCTCGCCGGTGTCCTCCACTACTCGGCCGCGGCCGCGGTGGAGCGGGGGCGTGAGCGTCTCCTCGGGGGAGATCCCGGGGCGGCGGCAGCGGCCTTCGTCCCGGCACGGCGTTGGCCCGGGACGGCCCGGCGGGCCGCCGCCGGGCTGGCCCTGGCGAGGGCGCGGGGAGGTCAGCTCCCCGGCGAAAGCCCGACTCTCGCCGATCTGGCCGAGTTCGGGCCCGCCGCGGTCATGGAGGCCTCCCTCGAGACAGACGGCCTCGCCGCGGCGCGCGCCACGGCCGAGCTTCTCCTCCGGGCTCGCCATCCCCTGGGAGAGGTCTACGCCGCAGCGGTGGCCCTGGAGCGGGGCCACGAGGAAGAGGCGCGTCGTCTCGCCGCCGCCAGCCGCGTTCCCCTCGCTTCACGGGCAGTGGGCCGCCGCCTCGCGGAAGCCCTCGCGCTCCGGACGCTGGGGAGCGGTGCCGTCGTCCGCGACCGCCGGGGGGAGCTCGTGGGCTGGCTGAACGGAGAAGGCCACCTGACCCTCGCCGACGGTGTCGACCCCCTCCTGCTGCTTCCGTTCCGGGAGACAGCGGCGCGACGGCGGCGAGCGGCTCCCGAGCCAGCCGAGGGGATTCCGTTCTGGCTGCCCGCGGGCAGCGCTCGGGAGGCCCTCGGGACCGGCGGACTGCGACTCACCGTGGACCTCGAGCTCGCCCGTCTCGCCCGGGAGGCGCTCGCCCGGTGGCGGGGCACGATCGTGCTCCTCGAGCCCCGGACGGGGGCGATCCTCGCCGCGGTGAGCGACCCCCGCACCATCGCCCGCGAGGGTCCCGCCGCGCTCACCCAGCGCCGGGAACCGGCATCCATCTCCAAGGTCGTGACCGCGGCGGCGGCGTACCGGGCGGGGATCGATGCCGATGCCGCCATTGGACACATGACCTGCAACGGGGTTGAGCGCTACGGCGGCCAACCCCTGTGGTGCTCGTGGAAGGCGGGGCCCCTGGAGGGGCTCGACCACGCCCTCGCCATCAGCTGCAACACGGCGTTCGCCACCCTGGGCAACCGGGTGGGCCGCGAGGCCCTGACCGCCGAGCTCCGTCGCTGGGGGTTCGACGCGGGACCTGCGGTCCTCATGGGGGCCGCCGGACGCATTCACACCCCCCCGCAGAGTCCGCGGCAGCTGGCCGACCTGTCGATCGGCCTCACCGTCTCGGACATCACCCCGCTCCACGCCGCCTTGCTGGCCACGGTCGTGGCCAACGAGGGCACCATGCCAGAGCCCCGGCTGGTGGCGAACGTCTGCGGGCCGGTGGGCCTCACCGACCGCCTCGCCGTCCTGCCTCCGGCCCGGGAGGTGGTGGCCCCGGGGACGGTCCGCCGTCTCCGACAGGCGATGCGCGCGGTGGCTCTCTACGGGACGGGCACCGGCCTCGCCCCCCGGGGCTTCCCCATCGCCATGAAGACCGGCACCGCCGCGGAGTACCGAAAGGGCTACCACGTGAACTACATCGGGATCGCCCCGACACCGGATGCCACCCTCGCCTTCTGTGTCCGCATCACCTATCGGCCCAGTTCCCGCGCGGCGAACCGCGCCGCGCGGGAGGTCACGACGACGTTGCTGGCCCGCCTCGCCGACCGGCGGGTGGGGCTGGCGGAGAACGCCGAGCGGCAGCGGGGGCGGGCGGCGTGGGCCGCGGAGAGCGGCGCGCGGTGAACGGGGGCGGGCGGCGTGGGCTGCGGAGAATGGCGGGCGCTTGAGCGGGAGAACGGAGAACAAGGAAGAAGGAAACAGGCTTCATTGATACGAACGCGTGAACGTGGCAACGGAAGGTCTGCGGAACGACGGCTCAACGATGCGTTCCGCAGACGAGAGAGTGCTACGATCGTTGGTTCATGCCTAACGCGATCGTCTCTGCCCTGAATGCGCCGCGCCGCTGGCTGCGGTGGCTCTACGACTGGACCATGCACTGGGCGGAGACACCCCAGAGCATGGTGGCGCTCTTCTTGATCGCGTTTGCCGAGTCTTCGTTCTTCCCCGTCCCCCCCGACGTCCTCTTGATCGCGATCGTCGCCGCGGCGCCGAGCAAGTGGCTCAAGGCGGCGGGGTTGTGCACCCTGGGCTCGGTTCTGGGGGCCATGCTGGGGTACGGGATCGGCTCGGTGTTCATGGCCGCCGTGGGGCAGCCCATCGTGGACTTCTACCACGCCCAGCGCAGCTGGGATAAGGTCGTGGAGCTCTACAACGGGACCTGGGGCGTGTGGTTCCTGGCCGGCGCCGCCTTCACTCCAATCCCCTACAAGGTGGCCACCATCGCCGCCGGGGCCACCCACATGCCGTTTGCCGCCTTCGTGCCGGTGTCGGCGCTGGGCCGGGCCGGCCGCTTCTTCCTGGTGGCGGGGATCCTGCGGCTCTTCGGGGCTCCGGTCCGCCGAACCCTCGAGAAGAACTTCGACGCGGCCGCCCTGCTGTTCCTCATCCTCCTCCTCGGCGGCTTCCTGGTCATCAGGCTCCTGTAGCCCGCACGGACCCTCAGCGTCCCGCGCTGCCGGGAGCCGGGACGAAGTCCAGGTCCAGGCCCCGGGCCTTCGCGTTGAGGGCCGGCAGGTCGGCCTCGAGGATGGCGGTCCACTCCGCGGAGAGACCATCCAGCTCCGCATCCAGTCTCCCGTAGATCTCCTGAACCGGCTGGGTCGGGGCCCCGTCCCCCTCGCGGGCCCAGCTGTACAGGGGTGACAGCTTCGAGTGCAGCTTCACCCCGCCGGAGCGCCCGCCCAGGATGTCGTAGTTGACCTCCGCCTCCGGGTTGTGGAGCTTCGACTCCAGGACGTCGAGCTTCTTCCCGAGGGCGCTGGCGTCCTTCACGAGCTCCGCCGCCGCCTCGTTCCCCTCGAGGAGCTTCGCCCGCGTGACGAGCCCCTCGCGGACCTTCCGCACCTGGGCCACGATCTCCGCCACCCGAGTCAGGGCGTCCCGGAGCTCGAGGGCGAAGGCCAGCTGCTCCTCCAGGTCGGCGCGTGGCGTCTTCACCCGGGGATCGGGTCGGATCTCGAGGGACGTGGTGTACGCCTCCTCCCCGACGGTCAGGCGCACGGTGTACGTCCCGGGGAGGACGAGGGGGCCGGTGTAGGGGTCGCCGAAGTCGATCTCCGCGCCTTCGATCTTCCGGGCCCCCTCGTACCGGAGGTCCCAGACCGCGCGCTGGACGCCGGCCTCGGCCGGGAGGGGCTCGGGCGGGCGGAGGCGCCGATCGGGATCCGGATCGTCCTCGGCGTAGTCCGACTCCGCCTTCGTCGAGGTCAGGTGGCGAATGACCGTCCCCTCCCCGTCGACGATCTCGATCGTGACCTCGGCACCCGGCGTCTCCTTGAGCCAGTAGTCGATGAGGGCGCCGGCCGGGGGGTTCTCGCCGGGACCCTTCAGGTGAGCCGAGATCCCGGAGTGGTACGACCAGCGCGTGGCCGGGCGGACCGGGAACAGGTGCACCGGCCGGGCCTCGATCTCCGCCGTCCACTCCCGGAGGGGCGTGAGGTCGTCGAGGATCCAGATCGACCGCCCGTGGGTCCCCACCACCAGGTCTCCGTCCTTCACCCGGAGGTCGTGCACGGCGACGGTGGGCAGGTTCAGCCTCAGCGGGATCCAGGTCGCGCCGTCGTCGGGTGACCAGGTGACGCCCCGCTCGGTGCCCAGGTAGAGATGACCCTGCTTCCCCGGGTCCTCGCGCACCGAATGGAGATAGACGTCGTCCTGCAGGCCTCCGGAGAGGCTCGACCAGGTCGCACCGTAGTCGGTGGTCTTCCACAGGTAGGGACGCGGGTCGTCCATCCGGTGGTTGTCGACCACGAGGTACGCGGTCCCGGCGTCGAACGGCGACGGCTCGATGATGCTGACCGTGCCCCACTCGGGCAGGCCGGGGACGTTCTCGGTGACGTTCGTCCAGCTGGCCCCATCGTCGCGGGAGACGTGGACGAGGCCGTCGTCCGAGCCCACCCAGAGAAGCCCCTTCTGGAGAGATGACTCGGCCATGGCGAAGATGGTGCAGTAGTACTCGACCCCGGTGTTGTCGCCGGTGATGGGCCCCCCCGACCACCGCTGCTTGGTCTCGTCGTCGCGGGTCAGGTCGGGGCTGATCGCCTTCCACGTCTGGCCGCCGTCCCGGGTGCGGAACAGAACGTTGGCTCCGTGGTAGACCGTCTTCGGGTCGTGGGGAGAGACGGTGATGGGCGCCGTCCACTGGATGCGGTACTCCGGGTACTCCGCCCCCCAGCCCGAGGTGTACTCGGGCCAGGGGCCGACGTAGCGGGTCTGGCGCGTGCCGTGATCGTAGCGCGTGAAGATGCCCAGGTACTCACCGGCGTAGACGATGTCGGGGTCCGAGGGGTCGTGGGCGGTGTGGCCCGCTTCGCCCCCGCCCACGCCGTACCAGTCGGCCAGGGTGATCCCGGCCGAGGAGAGACTGTTGGACGGGCCGGAGGCGGTGCCCAGATCCTGCATGGCCCCCGAGACGCGGTAGGGGACCGAGTTGTCGACGCTGACGTGGTAGAACTGGGAAATCGGCAACGGCGCCGCGAACCACGTCTCTCCCCCGTCGCGGGAGACGTCGACGCCGCCGTCGTTGGCGTTGAGGATCCGCCGGGGGTTCGCGGGATCGATCCAGATGTCGTGGTGGTCGCCATGGTGGGGGCCCTTCACCCGCTTGATCGTCCGGCCGCCGTCGGTCGTCCTCAGCAGAGGCACCTGGGGGAACCACACGACATCGGGGTTCGTCGGGTCCACGGTGAGGGTGCTGTAGTACCAGGCCCGCTGGCGCAGGGAGTGGTGGCCGCTCGCCCGCGTCCACGTCTGGCCGCCGTCGTCGGAACGGAAGAGCCCTCCCTCCTCCGCCTCGATCAGGGCGTAGACGCGGCGGGGATTGGACGGCGCCACCGCCACTCCGACCTTCCCCCAGATGCCGTCGGGCAGGCCGTCACCGGTGAGCCAGGTCCAGGTGTCGCCGCCATCGTGCGACACCGCCAGCCCGCTCCCGGGCCCCCCGCTCACCATCTCCCAGGGCCGGCGGCGCATCTGCCAGAAGCCGGCGAAGACGTTTCTCGGATTCACGGGGTCGAGGGCCACGTCCGAGGCCCCGGACTCGTCGTTCCTGAAGAGCACCTTCTCCCAGCTCGCCCCGCCGTCGGTGGTCCGGTACACGCCCCGCTCGGGATTGGAACCGAAGGGCCTTCCCAGCACCGCCGCGAAGGCCACGTCCGGGTCCCGCGGGTGGACGAGGATCGTCCCGATCTGCCCTCGCTGCTTCCAGACGTGGGTCCAGCTCTTTCCGGCGTCGGTGGACTTGTAGATGCCGTTGCCCTCGGCCGCGTTGCCTCGGACATTCGCCTCGCCCGAGCCCACGTAGACGACGTTCGGATCCGAGGGTGCCACCGCTATCGAGCCCATGGAGCTGACCGGCTGCTGGTCGAAGAGGGGCACCCACCGGATCCCGCCGTCGGTGGACTTCCACACCCCGCCGGAGGCGGTGGCGGCGTAGCAGACGAGAGGGTCCCCGGGCACCCCGGCCACCCGGGAAACGCGCCCCCCGGCCGGGGGGCCCACCAGCCGGTAGGCGAGCCCGGGGAACTCCTCCGGACCACCTCTGGGAGGCTTCTTCTCTTCGGCGAGCCCGGGAGCGCCCACGGCCAGGGCAACGAGAAGAGGGAGGAGGGGGAGGGATCGGGGCATGGTCATGGCGTGCTCCTCGTGGCCGGAAACGGCGGCGCCGGAGAATACCGCCTCCCACGACCGCGCTTCAACCGTCCCCGCGACACGGGGGGCAAAGGAAGGGAGAATGAACGCGTTCCCAGGAGGTGCGCGACCATGTCCCGCTCGACCCTGATCATCGCGCTCACCTTCGTGGCGGCCTGCCGAGCCACGGCCCCGTCCATCCCCCCGTCGCCACCGGACGCCCTCGGGGAGTCCGGGCCGCCCATCCGCATCTCGAAGGCCGTCCGGTGGGTGCGGGGCTCGGCCGAGCACCGCGCGCTCTTTCTCCAGGTGTACCGGTGGGCCACCGCCCACGTCGAGCGGGAGGCCGCGACCCGCGAGCCCGGCACCTGGGCGGTGGTGGCCGACGCCGACGAGACGGTGCTCGACAACTCGCTCTACCAGGTCGAGCGGGCGCAGGAGGGTCTGGGCTTCACTCCGGAGAGCTGGCGGGCCTGGACCGCGAGACGCGAGGCGGTCCCCCTTCCCGGGGCGGTGGCGTTCCTCGCACGGGTGCAGGAGCTCGGCGGGCGAATCGCCGTGGTCACCAACCGGCGGGTCGCCGAGTGCCCGGACACCGAGGCCGTCTTCCACGAGCACGGGCTCGTCTACGACGTCATGCTCTGCCGCCCCGACGACGGCCCGAGCGACAAGAACGCGCGCCTCGAGGCGGTTGCCCGGGGCACGACCGCGGTCGGCTTCCCCCCTCTCGAGATCGTTGCCGTCCTCGGCGACAACGTCCGGGACTTCCCGGGGCGGAGCCAGTCCCTGCGGGACGAGGCCGACGAGGCCTTCGACGACTTCGGCGCGTCGTTCTTCGTGTTCCCCAACCCCATGTACGGGAGCTGGGAGTAGAGGCCTCGCCCCCGGCCGAGGCCGGCTCGGTCCTCAGTCGACGACGAGGACGGCGGCGCCGCGCACGTCGCCGGCGCGGAGTCGCGCGAGGGCTTCGTTCGCCTCCTCGAGGGGGAAGGTCTCCACCTCGGTCCGCACCGGGATCCGCGGGGCGAGGGCCAGGAACTCCTCGCCGTCCCGCCGCGTGAGGTTCGCCACCGAGCGCAGGACCCGCTCCTCCCAGAGAATCCGGTAGGGAAACGAGGGGATGTCGCTCATGTGGATGCCGGCGCAGACGACGACGCCGCCCGGCTCCACCGCACGCAGCGCCGCCGGCACGAGCTCGCCCGCCGGGGCAAAGAGGATGGCGGCCTCGAGAGGCTCGGGCGGGGGCCCGAGGGCGTCGCCCGCCCACTCCGCGCCCAGCGACCGCGCGAAGTCCCGGGCCTCGCGGTCGGCGGCGCGGGTGAAGGCGAAGACGCGTCGGCCCTGGTGCCCGGCCACCTGCGTGACGATGTGGGCGGCGGCCCCGAAGCCGTACAGACCCAGCCGCCCGGCGTCGCCGGCCATGTTCAGCGAGCGATAACCGATGAGGCCGGCGCACAGCAGTGGCGCCGCCTGGAGATCGGGGTAGCCCTCGGGAATCGGGAAGCAGAACCGCGCGTCGGCGACCACCTGCTCGGCGAAGCCACCGTCGATCTGGTATCCCGTGAAGCGGGCCTCGGGGCAGAGGTTCTCGCGCCCCCTCCGGCA
Source organism: Acidobacteriota bacterium (assembly GCA_022340585.1). Lineage (GTDB taxonomy): Bacteria > Acidobacteriota > Vicinamibacteria > Fen-336 > Fen-336 > JAJDNS01. The sequence goes on along the minus strand of JAJDNS010000146.1, from coordinate 17,776 downwards.
GAAGCCACACCCTCCACAGGTCCAGCCCAGCCAGGGCACCCCCACCCGATCGCCGAGGGCCGGCCGCTCGACCCTTTCGCCGACGGCTTCGACCACGCCGACGATCTGGTGGCCGGGGACGACGCGGCGCCCCAGCGCCGCCAGATCCCCGTCCACCACATGGAGGTCCGTGCGGCAGACCCCGCAGGCCCGGACCCGGAGGCGGACCTGACCGGGGGCGGGAACGGGAGCCGGCAGCGCGGTCTCCACGAGAGGCTCACCCGGGCAACGGAGGATCATCGCCCTCATCGTCGGCGTCACCTCGGACTCCTGGCCATAGAAAAAGGCCCGAGGCGCTGGCCCCGGGCCTTGTCGAGTTGGTCGTGTCCCGTTAGAGCGGGGTCACGTTCGCGGCGCGCGGGCCCTTGGGGCTGTCGACGACCTCGAACTGAACCTTCTGACCCTCGCTGAGGGTCCGGTAACCTTCACTCCGGATCTCGGTGTGGTGGACGAAGACGTCCGGACCACCCTCCTGCGAGAGGAAACCGAAACCCTTGGACTCATTGAACCACTTGACGGTGCCTTCAATCATGAACGTCGGGCCTCCTTCGGCCCTGCCTAGTCCGCTACGTCGCCTGCGCGCCCACGATCACGACACCGTCCCCCATTGGACGGCCCCTACCGACGAACGCCAGATCAACGGCTACTAGAGAACGCTGTCAAGCCTACCATATCTGCGGCCCCTGGTGCCGCCAGACCGGGGTTGACCGTTCGAGCGCCGCCGTCTAGCTTTCCAGCCGTGGCCGAGCCGATTCGGATCAGCCGGGGCGTCCGCGTGCCCGGGGGGGCGATCAGCTGGCGTGCCGTTCGCTCCTCGGGCCCCGGGGGCCAGAACGTGAACAAGGTCGCCTCCAAGGTGGAGCTGCGGGTCAGGCTCGAGGAGGTCGAGGGTCTCGACGCCGCGGCGCGCGCCCGGCTCGGGGCCCTGGCCGCGACACGCGTCGACTCCCGCGGACGGCTCCTCGTCACCAGCCAGCGCACCCGCGACCAGGCCCGCAACCTCGAGGACGCTCGCGAGAAGGTCCGACGCCTGGTGGCCCGCGCCCTGGTGGGCCCGAAGCGGCGCCGGGCCACCCGTCCGTCCGCCGGGGCCGTCGAGCAGCGGCTCCGCGAGAAACGGCTGCGGGGCGCCCGCAAGCGGGAGCGACGCCGGGGCGGGCACGACGAGACTTGAGCGGTCGTCCCGATTCTGGCCGTGATCCGGACACGCCGGACACCGGCCGAAGGGTCCATGGGGGAGCTAATCTGCTGACGGATGTTCAGATACCGACTGCGACGCCCACGGCACGTCTCTTGCACATTTTCCGGTCAGCGGTCGTCGTGTCAGGCGAGCGGCCGGACGGAGGTCTGCAGTTGCGCTCGCGGCGAGGGCAAAGGGAGCCGTGGTGAGGACCGAACCGGCCTGCGGGCGGAGGCCTTGGCCAGGGACACGATTCCGCCATGGCGATCGTGTCCTGAGCAGAGAGGTGGCCGCCGCCATCTGTGTCCTGGCCCTCCTCGCCCCCGCTTCCGCCGGCCCGCAGGGGACCACCGTGAGCGGGGACACGGACCTGGAGATCCAGCACGATCCGGTCTCCTGCCTGGTGGCCGGGAAGCACCCCCGGCTGCTCGCGTGTTTCTCGCCTCGCTCGGACCTCGCCCGGGCCCGGGTTTTCTTCCGGGCCCACCGGACCGTGGACTGGTACTACGTCGACATGGCCGAGGAAGCTCCCTGCTTCGCCGGGGTGCTCCCCAAGCCGACCCTGGAGATCGGGAGAGTCGACTACTACGTCGAGGCGACGAGCCGCGACTTCACCGAGACGGTGACCCGGGAGTTCGACCCCGTCGTGGTGCAGGACGAGGGCGACTGCGAGGGACTCCTGGCCCCGTTTCTCGACAAGGCGAACGTCGTCGTGGGGTCCGCGGCCGGCCTGGCCGGAGTCCCTCAGGGATTCGCGGCAGCGGGCATCGGCGGGGGGATCTCGACGGGCGTGGTCGTGGCCGGGGTCGTCGGCGCCGGGGCGGCGGTCGGAGGCATCGCGATCGCCGGCGGGGGGAGCGAGGACCCGGCCGAGCCACCGTCGCGGCCGCCGGTGGGCGGCCCGGAGCCGTCGCCCACTCCCACTCCCCCTCCCACTCCCGCGCCCGGCCCCGAACCCGGGCCAGAGCCGACGCCGTCGCCGTCGCCGACCCCTCCTCCCACCACGACGACGACTCTGCCCCCCAACCAGCCGCCGGTGCTCAAGTACAACGTCCCCGCGAGTGCGCCGGAAGACGATCCAGTGACCTTCAACCTGTGCGGCAGCTTCGATCCGGACAGCGACCCCCTCTGGTACACCGTCTTCTTCGACGACCAGGCCAACGACCCGACCGCGTCCTACGCGGGGGCGGCGTGCAGCACGCAGTACACCTACGCCGACGTGGGCACCTTCCACCCCGAGCTCTGCGTGGACGACGGTCAGAACCCGCCGGAGTGCGCCACCGTCCCCCTCACCATTGCCACCGCCGTCCTCAAGAGCAGCGGGGGGCAGGGGGAGCCGGAGGACGCCTCGGCGACGCCAACCCGCGAGCCCGAGGCGTCCCCCTCCCAGCCGACGGGCGCGGTCAGCCTGGACAGCCAGCTCACGGTTCCCGGCGCCACCGGCCAGATCATCCTGAACGGATCAGAGTCTTCCTTCGTGGGGACCGGGCACAGTCGGATCACTGCCCGGGGTCAACCAGGGAGCAACCGCATCGAGGCCCTGCTCGTCGACGGAAAGGGTGAGGAGGGGAGCTGGCGCTTCGACCTCACGGCCACCCGACTCCCGGTCGAGGGCCTCCGGGTCGTGGCCGGCCAGACCGTCGGTGTCTCCCCCAGCGAGGTGGTCTTCGCCTTCACCGGCCGCCCCGGGGAGCGCATTGTCTTCACCTTCGAGCTGACCCCGGCCCCTTGAGCTCCGCGGGCCGCTGGCCCACGTCCCTTCGCCACCACCGGAATGAGGGGTTCCTGAACGGATTCTGGCCCCTGGCCCTTTCACCCAAATGACCGCTAGAATGGCAGTTCCATAGCCCACGATCGGGTACCACAGTTGCCATTGAGACTCACGATGCCGAGGGCACGCGCGACGGTCACCGAACGCCTCCTGAGTTCAGTTCGGCGGTGGCACGGCGGGAGCAGAGACCGTGACCACGCGCGACGACGCCGGGGCACGCCTCCGTCGACCACGAGGAATGCGTCCGGGCTGGTCCAGATCGGGCTCACGCTGGTGGCGCTGCTCTGGGCGGGGACGGCGGAGGCGCAGTTCACCAACGTGACCGCGAGCTCCGGGGCCATCAACGTGGGCGGCACCAAGGACGGGGGCCTGGCCTGGGCCGACTGGAACAACGACACCTGCCTGGATCTGGCCGTCAACACGAGCTCCGCCGCGGTCGGCTCGCGCCTGCTGATGCAGGACGTCTCGGGAGGCAGCTGCGCTGGGACCTTCACCGACGTCACCGCGTGTCTGGCCCCGGGGCTGACCAGCGCCGCCCTGGAGCGCGCGATGGTGTGGGCCGACTTCGACGCCGACGGCGACCTCGACTTCGCCCGCAACGACAACACCGCGGTCGAGGTCTACCTCAACAACGGTCCCGGCCCCGGGCCGGGCGGCGGCTGTCCGGCCTGGAGTGTCTTTGGCTCCGCCGGGGCACCCAGCCAGGTCTTCAACGCCACGACGAACCCGCCCGCGCAGACGGTCTTCAACACCGAGGGGATGGGCTGGATCGACTACGACGGCGACGGCGACCTGGACCTGATCGCCGACAACCACGACGGCGGGGTCCAGCTCTTTCGCAACGACGGCGGCAGCAGTCTCGTTCACGCCGATCCCACGCCCGCGGGGCTGCCCACCGCTGGCGGGGGCAACGGGGACTACGCCGCCTTCGGGGACATCGACGACGACGGCGACGTCGACGTGCTGCTGCGCAAGAGCGCCACCCCCGACCTGTTGCTGAACGGCGGCGGGACGTTCACCAACCCCGACCCCGCGGTGGCTCCGAACGTGGGCTTCGACCAGGTCGCCTCCAACGGCAACAAGGGCGGCGTGGCGATGTGCGACTTCGACGACGACGGCGACCTCGACGTCTTCTGGACCGACAACGACCCCAACCAGATCTGGGAGCAGACCGCCCCGGGGGTGTTCGCCGCTCGAGGCGTCCCGGTCGGGATCAACACCGCCGGCGGTGGCGTGGACGGCGTGGCCTGCGGCGACGTCGACAACGACGGCGACCTCGACCTGATGCTCGGCGGCGGGGCGGCCGATCAGCTCTTCCGCAACGACGGCGGCTTCAGCTTCACCGACATCTCGCCGGCCAACTTCGGGCTGGGCAACAGCGAGGGTGTCGCCTTCGGCGACTACGACAACGACGGCGACCTCGACCTCACGATCAACCGCAGCACCAACGAGCTGTGGCGCAACGACACGAACACCAGCACCTACCTCATGGTCGACGCGCTCTACGTGCAGGGCGGGGTGAGCCGGCCGGCCATCGGCGCGACGCTGCGGCTGCTCGACTGCACCGGGGCCCCGATCAGCGGCCTGCGCGAGGTGAACGGGGGTCGCGGCCACGGATCCCAGGACCCGGCCCGGGTCCACTTCGGGATTCCGTCGACGGGGGGGCGCGACGAGAACACCCCGGTCGTGATCCGGGTCAGCTACGTCAGCGTCGGCGGTGCCCGCAGCACCGTCTTGAAGGCCGTCGTGCCCTCGGCGCTGGGCACCTACCAGCTCGCCAGCGTGGCCAGCAACGAGGCCATCGACATGGCCGCCTGCGGCGTGACGGCCGTGGAGCTGGTCTCCTTCGAGGCGGTGCCGGGAGACGGGAGGGTCGACCTGCGGTGGGAGACGGGCTCGGAGGTGGACAACCTGGGCTTCCACCTCTACCGGGCGATGGCGCCGGAAGGGCCCTGGGAGCGCCTCACCAGGACCCTGATCCCCGGTCTGGGCTCGTCCCCGGAGGGGGCGCGCTACAGCTATCTGGACCCGGGTCTCTCCAATGGCGTGACCTACTTCTACCAGCTCGAGGACGTGGAGACGACGGGCTACACCGAGCGACACGGCCCGGTGTCGGCCACGCCGTTCCCCGGGGGAGGTGTGGGCCTCGACCCGACTGGTGAGGAGGACGAGCCCGAGGATCCCGCGCCAGAGGCCCGGGCGTGGGTGGCGTACGGGGATCCGGAGGCGACCTCGTTGCGGGTGGTGAAGCGGGGGCCCCGTCACGCCGTATTGGAGCTCGAGACCGGGGGCTTCTACGCCTTCGCGGGGGAGAACGGCAGCGTGTGGCTGTCGATCCCGGGCTTCGAAGAGGCGGACGAGCCGGGGGCCCCGGCGCTGCCGGTCCGGCTGACCTGGCTGGAGGCGGTGGCCGGCCGGAAGGTGCGGCTGGCGACGGTGGTCGCCCGTGGCGTGCGGGCCTTCACCGGGCTGCGTCCGGAGGTCACCGGGGAACACGAGCTCTTCCAGGACGAGGGGGGTCTCCTGGTGGCCGGCCGGCGACGACGGGCCGCCGGAGCCGCCTTCGGGGGGCCGGGCCTGTATCCCGAGAAGGCCGCGCGGATCCTGGGCACGGCCTTCCAGGGCGACGTGAAAAAGGCGCAGCTGGCGCTCTCTCCCCTGCGCTGGGACCGATCCTCGGGACGCCTTCTCCTGGCCCGGCGGCTGCGGGTCACGGTGGTGTTTGCCGGCCCGGAGAGTGGCGAGCACAGCCGGGGCGGCCGCTATGGGCGCCGGCCCCGGCGGCGGGGACGCTGCCGTCCGGCCGAGGGTGTGGTGGCGCGCCTGGCGGTCCGCGATCCCGGGCTGTACGCTGTTCGCTTCGAGGAGCTCTTTGCCGGTCGGAGGGTGCGGCCTTCCGACCTGGCGCTGAGCCGTCAGGGGGAGCCGGTGGCGTTCCACGTGGAGCCCGCGGGTCGGCGCTTCGGCCGGGGATCGGTGCTGTACTTCGCCAGCGAAGGCGCCGCCCTGAACCCCCACGGGCCCGAGGCCGTCTACGAGCTGTCGCTCTCGGGTGACGGGACGCGGATGCCGGTGCAGAGCGTGACCCCTCACGGCGCGCTGGTGCCGCACTACTGGCAGCTGGAGCAGCAGGAGGTGAACCGGCTCTACCAGCCCACTCTCCTGACGACCGAGAACCTCTGGTACTGGGACTACCTGCCGTCGCACGAGCTGAAGAGCTACTCCTTCCCGGTCGATGCCCTCGCGGGAACGAGCGAGCCGGCCCGCCTCCAGGTCTGGCTGCACGGGGGCAGCGACTATCCGGCCGACCCCGACCATCACCTGGCGGTCAGCGTCAACGGCTATCGGGTCGGCGAGGCGAGCTGGGACGGCAAGCAACCCTACCTGCTGGAGGCTGACGTCGATCACGGGATCCTCCGCGACGGGGAGAACACCCTGGAGATCGAGAACCTGGGCGACACCGGGGCCGCCAACTCCCTGGCAATCCTGGATCGCTTCGACCTGACCTACCCGCGGAGGCTGGTGGCCTCAGCCCAAGAGCTCCAGGGGCGGTTCGGCCAGGGCGGTGTCGCGCAGATCCAGGGGCTCGGCGCCGGGTCCCGGGTCCTGGACACGACGGAACCCGTGCCGCGCTGGCTGATCGGGGCGTGGGCCGCGCCCCGGGGACTGAGCTTCCGGGTCGAGTCCGGCCGTCGCTACCTGGCGGTCTCGCCCGAGGCGGTGCGACGGCCGGAGGTACGGCCGGCCCGGGCGAGCAATCTGAGGGATCCACGTCGTCGAGCCGACTACCTGATCATCGGGCCGCGGGAGTACCTGAACGCCGCCCGGCCACTGCTCGCTCAGCGCCGCCACCAGGGGCTCGAGAGCGACGCCGTCGCCATCGAGGATGTCTTCGACGAGTTCGGACACGGAGAGGGCCACCCGGAGGCCCTCAGGAGCTTCCTGGGCCACGCGTACCACTCCTGGCGGAAGGCCCCGCGCTACGTGCTGCTCCTGGGTGACGCGACCTACGACTTCAAGGGCTACCTGGGCACCGGCATCGAGAACCAGGTGCCGCCCTTCATTGTGAGGGACCCGTACCTGTGGACGGTCTCCGACCCCGCCTACGCGTCAGTCAACGGGGACGACCTGCTCCCGGACCTGGCCCTGGGCCGGCTGCCGGCCCAGAGCCTGGAGCAGGCCGAGACCCTGGTGCACAAGGTGCTCGCCTGGGAGAACGGGGGCTTCGACCTGGGCGGCCGCGCGGTGTTGATCGCCGACAACCCGGACGCGGAAGGCGACTTCGACAGCGATGCCGACCACGCCGCCGAGATCCTCCTGGCTGCCGGTCACGAGGTGGATCGGATCTACCTGAGCCAGCTCGGCGACGGCACGCGCCCGGCGATCGCGGCGGCCTTCGACGCCGGCTCGTCGCTGATGAGCTACTTCGGCCACGGCTCGGTCGTGATCTGGGCCTCGGAGAACCTGCTCAATACCCAGGACGTGGCGAACCTGGCCCCGCAGGAGCAGCAGCCGTTCCTGCTCACCGTGAACTGCCTCAACGGCTACTTCCACCTGCCCGCGGGGAACAACGCCCTCGCCGAGGAGCTGCTGAAAGCCGAGGGCAAGGGCGTGGTGGGCGCCTTCTCACCGAGCAGCATGAGCCAGAACTGGGCCGCCACCCTCTACCACCACGCCGTCATCGAAGAGCTGGCCTCCGGCCGTCACGAGCGGCTCGGCGACGCGATTCTGGCGGCCCAGGTCGCCTACGCCGAAACCGGGGCCCGGCCTGAGCTGCTGGCCGTCTACCAGCTCCTCGCCGACCCCGCGCTCAGGCTGGAGTAGCGTTCGACGCGGCGGTTGAGCCGAGCGGACGGGCCTACGGGCAGGTTCCCGACCCCAGGCCCTGGTTGTCGAGGCAGCTGCCCGCCCCGTCGCAGGCGCAGATGATCCCGCAGTCGCTCGAGTTGTTGTTGTAGCAGGGCACGCCGAAGCCCTGGCCGGTGCAGTCCTGAACGCACGTGTTGGCGGCCTCGGCGGCGGTGGGGGCGAGGATCGAGGCGACCGCCGGCAGCAGCGCCGCGGCCAGGCCGGCGCGACGCAGCAGGTCGCGACGGCTGGCGCCCGCGAGCCCGGAGGGGGGCGCCGGAACCTGATCCAGCAGATGGGCCCGGTCGAGGCGGTGGAGGGCGAGCCAGGCCAGACGTTCCGTGTCGGGGATCTTCAGCTCGCGGCGCAGGACGCCGGCAATGTCGCCCACCGTGTGCTGCCCGTCGGCACGGCGGAAGACCAGCGCGGCGGTGCGGTTGAGGCAGTGGGCCTGGTGGCGCTGGAGGTCGTAGACGACCAGCTCGTCCGGCAGCGGCCTCACGACCAGGCCCTCACGACGTGCACGGGGGTTCATGGCTGGCCTCGATTCTGGTGGGATCCCGGGACCCGGGTCCTCGGCGAGCGGAGGTCCCCGGTCGGCCGAGTCGTCGCGGGCGCCGGCGGTGATGAGGCCCCCATGAGAATCCCTGACCGGTATTCTAGCAGGACAGCCGGGCCCCACTGCGGGGAGGACTCTCCCGTCCCCTCCGGTCTCCACCTGACGCCGGCCATGGCGCCGGTCCTCCGAATCGGCGGCCAGAGAGAGTCGATGAGAGACGGGGCTCGGACTCCGCGCGCCAGCGAGTCGACAGAAGGGCAGACGCGCTGTCCGCTGAGTGATCTGGCGGGGTGGACGGGACTCGAACCCGCGACCTCCGACGTGACAGGCCGGCGTTCTAACCAGCTGAACTACCACCCCGCAGGGGTGCTCGCCGGGTCCTCGGGAGGAGATCCTGGTGGGCGGTACAGGATTCGAACCTGTGACACCCGGCGTGTAAGACCAGTGCTCTACCGCTGAGCTAACCGCCCAACGGACAACCGAAAAATCCTAGCGGAAACGCTGCGCCGCGTCAATCACGCCCGGGGCTGCCCAGGCAATCGGCGAGGGCCTCGCGCCAGGGCCGCAGGGGAGGCAGGCCGAGAGCGTGATAGCGAGCGGTGTCGAGCACCGAGTACGCGGGCCGGCGAGCGGCCAGGGCCAGCTCGGCGGAGGCGATGGCCTCCACCCGGGCGTCGATGCCGGCCAGGGCGAGGGCGGCCTCGGCCAGGCCGTGCCAGCTACAGGAGCCGGCGTTGGCGACGTGGAAGATCCCCCGGCCCCCGGCGCGCACGAGAGCGACGGAGGCGGCGGCGAGGTCGGGGGCGCACGTCGGGGCGAAGGTCTGGTCAGCCACCACCCGCAAGGGCTGCCCTCCCCGCGCCCGGGCCAGGATGCGATCGGCGAACGAGCCCCCCTTCTGCTCGCTACCCCCGCGGCCGAGGAGTCCGCTCGTGCGGATGACGAGGTGCTCGGCGCCGGACTCGGCCACCAGCTGCTCCCCGCTCAGCTTGGAGACGCCGTAGGCACCCAGCGGGCGGGGGGGGTCGTCCTCACGGTAGGGCCGGTCGGCGACGCCGTCGAAGACGTAGTCCGTCGAGAAGTGCACGAGGAGGGCCCCCGCCTCCCGGGCCGCGGTTGCGAGCCACCGTGGGCCGAGGGCGTTCACCGCCAGGGCCCGGTCGGGCTCCGTCTCGGCCTGGTCGACCTTGTTGTAGGCCGTCGCGTTGAAGACGACGTCGGGAGACACGCGCTCGACGAGGGTGGCGACGGCAGCGCGGTCGGTGACGTCGACCTGGTCGAGGTCACCGGCCCAGGCCAGCTCCCCGGCCAGCCCGGACACGAGCTCGCGCCCGAGCTGGCCGGCCGACCCGACGACCAGGGCCCTCACGTCTCGATCTTCCCGGCGAGGGCGAAGTCACGGTCGGTGAGACCCCCGGCGTCGTGGGTGCTGAGGGTGAGAGTCACCTTCGAGTAGCGGATGTCGATGTCCGGGTGGTGATCCGCCGCCTCCGCGAGCGCGGCCACGCGGTTGACGAACGCCATGGCGCCCTCGAAATCCGCGAAGGAGAACGTCCGACGGATCGCACTCCCGTGCCGCTCCCACTCCGGGAGACGGCGGAGGTGCGCGGCGACCTCGGAGTCAGAGAGGGGGTCCATGGCGTTTCAGTGTCCTGCAGCGGGGTGAGGCGTCTCCGCTCAAGCGGCGGAGGTCCCGGGGCGGCGCCGCCGGCGCCGGCGGCGCTTCCGCGGGGTCGCCTTCTTCTCGCCCTCCGCCGCCGCCCGGGGGAGCTTTCCGCTCGTCGACGACTCCGCCTTCCGCCCCACTCGGCGCCAGCGCGTCGCGAGGTCGGGCCCGTCGGGCCCGCCGTGGATCTCCAGCCAGCGGAGAGCTTCGTCGAAGTAGGTCTTCGCGGCCAGCGCCTGACGGGCCGAGGGAGACTCCGCCTCGCGGAGCCGTCGCTGCGCGAGAATCGTGAGCCGGAGCCGCTCCAGATCACGACGGGCGAACGGCAGGACGATCTCCGGCGGCGGGGAAGGAGCCTGCGGCTCCGCGTCCTCCTCTCCCCCGAGAGCCGCGATCTCGGTGGCGAGGTCCTCCGCGGGAGCGGCCTCGCCCCGGCGACGACGCCACGAAGGGTTTGGTGCGGCCACGCGCTTGAGGGGCACTTCGAGGGGAACCAGCACGGACCCGGCGAGCAGGGAGTTGGTCAGGGTGTCGGGGTCGGCAGGGCCGGCGTTGCGGTAGCCGTCGAGCCGGTCGAGGCTGTCGAACAGCGCCCGGCCGCCGTCGTCGATGGCCCGGTGGGCTTCCGGCAGCAGGTAGGCCAGGAGGCCGTACTCGTGGAGCATCTCGAAGGTGCGGCGGGACTGCCCCTGCCTCAGGATCTTGTAGAACTCCTCGAGGATGCGGGCGAGGCTGCTGCGAACGATCTCGCCTCGCAGGAACCGGATCGCCTCGGCGGTGTCGGGATCGACGTGGAAGTCGAGGCGGGCCGCGAGCGCGATCGCCCGGAGCATCCGCACCGGATCCTCGCGGAACCGCACCCCGGGATCGCCGATGGTGCGGATGACCCGGGCCTCGAGGTCCCCGAGGCCGGCGACCCAGTCGATCACCGAGAAGTTGGCAATGTCGTAGAAGAGGGCGTTGACGGTGAAGTCCCGACGGAAGGCGTCCTCCTCCGGGGTCCCGAAGGTGTTGTCCCGGCGGATGAGGGTGTCGCCGTCCTCGGGCTCCGAGGCCCGGCGGAAGGTCGCCACCTCCACCACCTTCCGGCCGAAGCGGACGTGGACGAGGCGGAAACGCCGTCCCACGATGAAGCTGTTGCGGAAGAGCTTGCGCACCTGCTGGGGATGTGCGCTGGTGCTGACGTCGAAGTCCTTGGGGCGGCGGCCCAGCAGCAGGTCCCGGACACCACCCCCGACGAGATAGGCCAGGAATCCGTGGTTCTTCAGGCGGTAGAGGACTTTGAGGGCCTCGGGGTCGATGTTCTTGCGCGAGATGATGTGCTCGGGCCGCGACAGGATCCGAGGGGCGACGTTGCCGGGGGTGACCTCCACCGGGCGATTATAGAACGAAGGGGCCAGGGGGCCCCGGAGCACCGGTCAGGTGATCTCCGCCCGCACCACGACCCGCGATCCCTGCCGCTCGGCGCGGAAGCGACTTCCCTCCGGGAACAGGTCCGCGACCCGGAAGGGCGGCAGCGGCCGGGAAGGATCGCGCACCCAGAGATCGCCGTCGGCCCGCAGGGCCCCCACGAAGACGAGCTCGCGCCACTTCAGCTCCGGGATCGAGAAGCCGCCCTCGACGAGCTCGACGTCGGCAAAGGCCTCCTGCTGCTCGGCCATCACTCGGGTCTCCCGGCCCGGGCCATCTTGCGGGCTGCGTGCTCGAGGATCTTCAGCTCGCGGGGGGACAGGTCCGAGCGCTGGATCATCGCCCTCCAGTCGCGGAAGTAGCCCTCGGCGTTGTGGGCGGGAAGGGCCCCGAGGGCGAGGAGGCCTTCCCTCAGGAGGCCGAGGAGGCGCTCCTTCTCGTCGTGGGTGGCCCGCCGGGGCGCTTCGGGGGGGAGGTGAGCGAGGGCCCGGCGCACCTCGTAGAGCGCGATCGCCACGGCGTGCGAGAGGTTGAACGAGGGCTGCGCCGGGTGTGCGGGAATGCGCGCGCGACGCCCGCAGCAGGCCAGCTCCGCCGCCGAGAGCCCACTCGTCTCAGGTCCGAAGACGAGCGCCGCCCCCTCGTCGGACCCGAGAGACGTGATCTCCTGCGCCGCCTCGCGGACGTCCACCGCGGCGGTGCCGGCACCCCGACGCCGGGTGAGCCCCACCGCGAGAGCGACGCCCCGCAGCGCCGCCGCGAGGTCGGGGAAGACCCGGGCCTCCTCCAGGACCTCCTGGGCGCCCCAGGCCGTGCGCCAGCACTCCACCGTGCGCCAGTCACCGGGCGCCACCAGGTCGAGCCCCTCGGCGGCCACGTTGCGGACCAGCCGGGCGCACGCACCGATGTTGGCGGCGTTCTCCGGGCGAACGAGGACGACGCGAACACGAGCCATGGGGAGACGTCAGCCGGCGGTGGGGTCGTCGCCCTGGCGCTCGCTTTCGGGCCAGTTGCGGAGGAAGCGCCGGACGACGGGCTCGCGCTGGCAGTATTCGAGAAGCAGCTTGCGCACGCGGTCCTGACTCGCTTCGGACATCTCGACGAACTCGAGGCCACCGCCCGGGGGGAGGGACTTCGAGCTGAGCGGGGACCCCTCCGGGTGCCACCAGGCGACCCGGCAACGGGCCTCGAAGGGCCTCTCGCTCCCCGGCCAGGCAAAGCGGATCGACACGTGCTCGTCGCGGTTGAGAGCACGGGCCCGCTCGACGAAGACGCCGGCGAGCCCGATGTCGATCACGAACACCTCCTCGTCCGCCTCGCCGCGGTGGAGGGTGGCCCGCCGGACGAAGGGAACGCGCAGCTGGCGCAGGACACGGTCGGAGGGTGTCGTGTGCTTCGTCCTCGGGATGAGCTGCGCCATGAGATGAGGAGTCCCGATTCGGACGCTAGCACCGCGTGTCGAGGCTGTCAACGCTCGTTGACACCCCTGGGAGCGTATGATGAAATCCGTGCCGGCTAACGAAGGATCTCCTCTAACTCCTGTGTCTTCCGGAGGGAAGCCATGCCCGATCCTCGCTCAGCAGGCGTGACGCTTCCAACGCTCGTCATGACAGGAGGCCCGCTCGACGGGACGACGTATCCGCTCGCCCGCACCCCGAAGGACGTCGTCCTGGGATCCGGCATGGATGCCGACGTCCAGATCATGCTGGGCAACGTCGAGGCTCACCACGCCCGCCTGACGTTCACGCCCTCGGGGCTGTCCATCGGCGACGCCGGGAGTGCGACCGGCACCTTCGTGAACGGCGAGAAGGTGGAGGACAGCCAGGACCTCCAGGAGGGAGACCGTATCTGCCTCGGCCCGCCGGGGGCAAAGGGCAGCGCGAAGCTCGTGGTGCGGATTCCCGCCGGGTTCGGGGCCACGGCGGCCCCGGTGGCGGAGAGCACGAGTCCCTTCCTCGAGGCCGAGGCCGCTCCGCTGATCATCGACGACGGAGACCAGCCGCAGCTCGCCCTCGAGGTGGGTGACTTGCCCCCGACGTCGGCGCCGGCACCGCCGCCGCCCCCAGCCGCGGAGCAGGGACCGCCCACCGGAGAGCAAATCCTCGCGGCCGAGGTGGTCGACGACAGCGCCGCCCCGCCGCTGACAGCACCGGTGGCGCCCCCCGACGCCGCGAAGGGAGCACTCTTCGACGAGCCCCTGCCGCCGTCCCCCGCCCCACCCGCGAGGACCGGGGCCCCGGGCCCACCGCCTCCCCCCCCGCCGCCCGCCGCACCACCGCCTCCTCCCCCCCCGGCGGAGGCCGCCGCTCCGCTGACGGCGCCACCCCCCGAAGCGGACTACCAGACGGAGCCACCCTCCCTCCCGATCGAGGAAGCGCTGGACACCGAATCACCCATGGCCCCGCCCCGTCCGAGCCCCACTCGAACCCGGTCGCGGGGAAGGGGCCGGCGGGGGGGTCGGCGATCGCGCCGGGGCACCCTGCCCATCGTCCCGATCCTGGGTGCTCTCGCGGTCGTCGCCCTGCTGGGTGCCGCCGGCTGGTGGTTCTTCCTCCGCGCCACTCCCCCCACTCTGGCCGCCGTGAACCCGACGACCGTCGAGTCCGGCCAGCCCGCGACCCTGACCGGGGACAGCTTCGCCACGGAGCCGGGGGCCAACACCGTGCTCTTCGGAGCGCAGCCGGCCACGGTGAGCGCCGCCACCGAGAGCCAGCTCACGGTGGTCGTGCCCGACGGGCTCGGCAACGCCTCGACGGTGCCGGTGGTGGTGACGACTCCGACCGGCAGCTCGCGGCCGGTCTCGGTCACCCTTCTGCGCAAGCCCCGGGTACTGGCTCTCGAGCCCGACGTGGCCCTCGCGGGCGAGAGCATCGTCATCCGGGGCGAGCGCCTCGCGGCCCCGGTCTCGGTCACCATCGGCAACCTCCCCGCGGAGATCGCCGAGGCCACCGAGGAGACGGTGCGCGTGGTGGTGCCCGAGCTCGCGCTGCCCGAGGGCCAGAAGGCCGCGGTCGTGGTGAAGTCCGGCGACACCGCGGCCACGCCGGCCGAGCTCTTCATCGGCCGGTTGCCCCTGGTCATGGAGATCTCGCCCGAGAGCGGCGAGGTGGGCGAGAGCGTGGTCGTCACCGGACGGGGCTTCGCCCCCCAGCCCGAAGGGACCACCGTCACCTTCGGCGGCACACCGGCGCTCGTCCTCGCGTCCGCCCCGACCGAGCTCACGGTCGTGGCCCCGGCGACAATCGGCGGCGCTTCACCGGACGTGCCGGTGATCGTGACCGTGGACGGGCGAGCCTCCAGCGACAACGCCCGCTTCACGACGAAGCGGATGACGACCTCGACCTTCCGGCCCCGCTTCTTCGCGGCGCCGGTCACGGAGTACCCCGGAGAGTCGCTGGTCTTCGTGTCCACCCAGCTGGCCCCGGTACTGCTCCTCGGCGGACCGGGCGGGAGCACGTCCACCGCGGTGCGCGCCGCCGAGGCGGCGACCGCGCTCAACAACCTGGTCGCGGCCGCCGCCTCGAAGAGGATCGAGATCGAGCTGAGGGACAACCCGCCGTCGGTCGGGATGGCGGGCGAGCCCGGACCTCTCCTGGTGGCGACCCCGGCCGACGCCGCGGCCTACGCCAGGCCCTGGGAGCCCGGCGCCCGTTCCGGGCCCCGGCTGAGCCCGCGCACGGTGGCCCGCCACTGGGCGGCGATCCTGCAGGACCACGTCGACCTCTTCCTCTACCGGCGCCGGCCTCTCGAGACGCTGGCGCTGTCGCCCCGCGGCGAGGTCTTCAAGGAGATCTACGGCGAGTCGGCGCGACGCGCCCCCGACGGGACCGGAGTGGCCACGGGCATCGTGTACCCGACCTCGGCCAGGATGGCGGCCGCGCTGCGCGCGGCGGCCCTCGTCCCCTCCGGCGGGAACGCCCGGCGGGAGGTCGCGGTCGAGGGCCGATGGAGCGGCGTCCTCGAGGCCGCCGACACCGGCGCCTACCGGTTCGAGGCGCGCTTCGAACGAGACGGAGGCGGCCTGGCGGGGTCCATCACCGCCTGGCGCGGAGAGATCGAGGCCCGCTCCCCCCTGCGCAACATCCGCTACCGCGGCCACACCCTCGATTTCACCGCCGACCTCCACGGAACCGCCCTCGAGTTCGAGGGTGAGCTCGACGACGCCCGGATCAGCGGCACCGCACAGCGCCCGGGACGGTCCGCGGCGACCTTCTCCATGACGTACGTGGAGTAGACGTCATGGCACGCCGCGTGCGCCCCGGGCTCGAGGTGCTCCTCGCGCGCCCGGGTCCCGTGCGAGGGCTCCGCCTGGGACTCGTGGCCAACCCCGCCTCGATCACCCCCGGCCTCGTTCCCGCCGGGATCGCCCTGGACCAGAGCCCGGATACGGACCTCCGGGCGCTGTTCGGCCCCGAGCACGGGATCTCGGCCAACGCCCAGGACCTGGTGGAGGTGGGGTCGGGGCGTGACCCGGCGAGCGGGCTTCCCGTGTACAGCCTCTACGGGAAGACGCGCGTCCCCACGGCCCGGATGCTGGCGGGGCTCGACGCGGTCGTCGTCGACCTCCAGGACGTCGGCTCGCGGTACTACACGTACATCTACACGATGCAGCACGTCCTCGAGGCCTGCGCCCGCGAGCGCAAGCGGGTCGTCGTTCTCGACCGCCCCAATCCACTCGGAGGGGAGGTCGTCGACGGCAACGTCCTCGAGCCCGAGTACCGCTCGTTCGTCGGGATGCACCCGCTGGCGGTGCGGCACGGGATGACCATCGGCGAGCTCGCCCTGATGTTCCGGGAGGAGCTCGACCTCGACCTGGATCTCCGGGTCGTGCGCATGCGGGGCTGGCGGCGGCGAATGCACTTCGAGGACACCGGGCTTCCCTGGGTGCTCCCCTCACCCAACATGCCCACGCCGGACACCGCCTTCGTCTACCCCGGCGGCTGCCTGATCGAGGGGACCAACCTCTCCGAGGCTCGAGGCACCACGCGACCGTTCGAGCTGGTCGGCGCCCCGTGGCTCGACGGGCACGCCCTCGCCCGCGCGCTCGAGCAGGAGCAGCTGGACGGCGTCGGCTTCCGCCCGGTGGCGTTCACTCCGACCTTCCACAAGCACGCCGACCGCGTCTGCCGAGGCGTGCAGGTCCACATCCTCGATCGAGAGCGGTTCCCCGCCTTCCTCACCTACCTGCTCCTGATTCACCTGGCCCGGAAGCAGAACCCCCGGCGCTTCGCCTGGCGCGAGCCTCCGTACGAGTACGAGTACGTGAAGCCGCCCATCGACATCCTCTGCGGAACCGACCGCGTCCGCGAGGCCATCGACGCCGGGCGCTCCCCGAGACGGCTCGCCCGGGGCTGGCCGAAACAGCTCGAGGCGTTCGAGCGTCGCCGACGGCGACACCTGCTGTACTAGCCTGCGGTCCTGGATCAGGCGGCCCGGGGCCGCGGGCCACCCAGGGCGGAGAGAGCCTGGTGCACGCGCGCTGTCTCGGCGGTGTCTATCTCCCCTGACGCCCAGTGGCGGAGGTACAGCGTGTAGAGCCTCCGGGCCTCGTCGGTCCGCCCCGCCTCGGCCTCGAGGTGAGCCAGGAGGGCGAGGCTGCGCACGTAGGCGATGGGTTCCCAGAGGCGCTCCAGGCCCCCGTTGACCACCCGCGCGAAGGCTTGGCGGGCCTCCTCGGGCCGGCCCTCCTCGAGGGCCGCGCGCCCCAGAGCGAAGTGGATCCGAGCCACCGGCGCCTTGGCTCGATGCTCTCCTCGGGCAGGAGGGCGGCGGCCCGCGCCAGAAGCTCCCGGGCGCGGGCGTGATCGCCCTCGGCCCAGGCCAGCTCGCCCTCGAGCTTCAGCCGGTGCGGCTCGGCGAGGGGGGCGGGCAGGCTCTGGAGCCAGGTCTCCACCTCGTCCCGGCTGATCCTCGCGTCCTCGGGGCGCCCCTCCCGGGCCAGGCATGTCGCGCGGCACGAGTGCGCGGCGGCCACGGTGTGGGCGTCCTGGGGGACCTCGGCCAGTGCCTTCTTCACCTCGGACAGGGCCTCCGCCGCTCGGCCGAGATCCGCCGCGATCTCCGCTCGGAACAGACGGACTCGGGCCCTCTGGTCCTGGGTGTCGGCCAGGGCGAGGGCCTCGTCGGTGATCGCTCGGGCCGTCCCCAGGTCGCCGTCGTAGAGGGCCAGGACCGTGAGGGCCGCGCTGCCCTGCCAGCGTTCCTGGGCGACGGTGGACCGGGCCAGCTCCCGGGCGTTGGCCTCGGCCTCCAGCCAGCGCCCCTCCAGCGCGTGCACCACGAAGTGCCCGAAGTTGGACTTGA